>JADJXA010000005.1:0-300000 GCA_016716065.1 Candidatus Leptovillus gracilis
GTAAACTGGTGGTTTTAATAGATGTTCAACACGGCGTTAAGGGGGGGATAAGAAGCTGTTAATGGTTGATTAAGACCAGGGAAAAAGATTCAGTAGATCGAATTGGTTTGGGAGCGCAGGCGTCTCGCCTGCCAGTGCGGGCAAGATGCCCGCGTTCCGTTTTGGTCTGCTGAGATGGAGATTGGTTCAATCTCTTAAACGATCGCTGCCAGTTCACGGGGCCGGCTGTGGTTTATAGCGCGGCGGTGGGGATACGGCCGTTCCCCACCCCGCTTCTCCCACGGCAGCCACACCCAAAACGTAGACCCCACACCCGGCGCGCTTGTCAGCCAGATTCGCCCGCCGTGCATCTCTACCAGCCGTTTGGTAATGGGCAGCCCTAACCCAGTCCCTTCATAAACGCGATTCGACGCCCCATCCACCTGCATAAACTCCCGGAAAATCGCCTCCTGCTGCGCCGGTGGGATGCCAATGCCGGTATCGGCCACCGAAAAAGTCAACCCGTCTTCGCTGTCGCTGACAGCCAGGACGATGGCTCCTTCGTCGGTAAATTTGGCGGCGTTGGCGACCAGATTTAACAAAATCTGCCGCAGACGGAGCGGGTCGGCGGAAATGGGCGGCAATCCGGCCGGTACGCTGACAGTCAGCGAGATGGGTTTGCCTTTGAGCAGCCCCTCGGTCGTGGCGGCCGTGACGGCCATCATCTGCGGCACGTCCACTGCTTCGTAGATCAGTTCCACTTTACCGGCTTCGATTTTCGACAAATCGAGGATGTTGTTGATGAGGCCCAGCAGGTGCTGGCCGTTGCGATGCACGGTATCTATGCTTTCGTACTGGTTTTCGTTCAGCGGCCCGTCTATGCCTTTGAGCAGCAGGCGCGAAAAGCCGATGATGGAGTTGAGCGGCGTGCGCAGTTCGTGGCTCATATTGGTTAAGAACTGCGTCTTCATTCGATCCGCTTCGGCAAAGCGTTCGGCGACGGCGATTTGTTCGGCGTAGAGCCAGGCGTGCTGCACCGCCACCGCCACCTGGTTGGCGACGGTTTGCAGCAACGCTACCACGTCTGGGGGGAAGGCGTCGGTGCGTTTGCTTTGCACATCCAACGCGCCAATTACCAACTCGCCCACCAGTAATGGGAAGACGGCTTCGGCGCGGGTGGTTGGTAACAAGGGATGCTTAAAATGCATGGGGTCTTCGGCGACGTTTTGGGCGACGTAGGGTTGGCGGCTGGCCGTTGCCTGCCCCACCAGTGATTGCGATCCGACGTGGAGTTGGTGGCCGCTTTTGCGGAAGATGGCGCCCACCTCACCGTAGGATTCGCGGAGAACGGCCGTATCCGACCCAGGCTCAATCAAAAAAACCGACGCATGATAATAACCAAACCGCTCACAAATCAACGCGACCGACGTGTGCAGCACCTGGTCCAGTTCCAGGCTGGCCGAGGCCGCCTGGGCCACTTCGGCGCTGGTTGCCAGCATGTGGGTGCGCCGGGTGAGGGCCGCCATCGTTTGCTGCAATTCGCCGGTCATGTGGTTAAATGTGGTCGCCAGCAGGCCAATCTCGTCCTGGCTGGCGACGGGGGTGCGCGCATTGAGATCGCCCTGGGCGACGCGGTTCACTGTTTGGCTGAGGCGGGTGACAGGCTGCACCAGATAGTGGGCGACAATCAGGGCCATGACGCCGGTCAGCGCCAGAGCCACCAGACTGGTGATGAACGTGGTGCGGCCGGCGGCGCTGACGGCTTGCAGGGCGGCGGCCCGGTCTTCGTGGGCGATGATCCGCCAGTTCAGCCCGGCCACCGGCAGGCGTGAGCCGGGGTCGGTGGTGAACACAGGCGATTGGCTGATGAGACTGGTACGGCCGTCGTAAACTGCTTCGGAAAAGACAAGGTCGCCACTGGCAAGCTGCGCCAGACGGTTACCTAAAGTCGCGTCGGGGGTCACATGGTTCAGGCCATTGGCCTGGGGGATCATCAGGCCGCCATCGGGCAGGTATAAATCCACCCGACCGGCCCGCCCCATCTCTTCAAAGAGCAACATGTCGGTCAGGGCGTCCAGGCTAAATGTGCTGCGTAAGACGCCCACGACACGCTGCGTCTGACGGCCGTACACCGGCTGCGCCAAAATGACCGCGTCCGCTGCCGCCGTTGGTCCGATAAACAGCGTGCCCCGGCCCTCTTTGTAAGCCGCCCGCCACCATGTTTCATCGCCAAAATAGCTGTCGGGCGTGGGATTGGTGGCCGCGACCAACATACCCTGGTCGTTGGTGACCAGCACTTCAAAATTGTCGGGGAAGTTGTTGCGAAAGCGCAGCAGTTCATGGCTCATGTCGTTGGCGAGGAGGGTTTGCCACTGTTGGGATGAGAGTGCGCCAGCTTCGGATGGGGGAACGGCCGTCTGGCTCTGCGCTTCCAATTCATCCTGCAACACCCGATTCACGCTCAACGCTTCCAGCGTATCGGCCTGTTTTGCCAACAAATCGCCCACTGCCTGCGCTTTGGAACCGGCCAGGTCTTGCAAATCCTCGCCAACGTCGCTGATGAGCTGGCGGCGAATGGTCTGGCCGTTGAATGCGGCGACGATGGTGATGGACACCACCACTATCGCCAGAAACGCCCCCACCAGCTTGAACCGCAACGAAACAGGGCGCAAGCGCTTCACTCTTGCCCTTTCAGTAAGAGATCCGCCAGAGAAACACCCACTGCTGCGCCGGACCCGGCAAAAATGGACCCGGTTTGGCGGGCCGTAAAACGCTCTTGCGCCAGATCGTAAAGCGGATCGGTGAGCGGGATATACCCTACGTCATCCACTTGCTCGGCCGCATTGGCCAGGTAATAGGCCACAAATGCGTCCAGGGCTGGTTTTTGCGCCAGGCTGGCCGTATTGATGTAAATAAACAGGGGCCGGGAGAGAGGCTGATAAAGCCCTCGGGCCACGGTCTCGGTGTTGGGTTCCACGCAGCCTTGCCCATAATCCACGGCCAGCAGTCTCACCTGGCCCCGGTTGCGGTCATAATACGACAGGCCAAAAAAACCGAGGGCGGTCGGGTCGGCGTGGATGCCGGTCAGCAGCATCTCATCATCTTCATTGGCCCAAAAGTCGGGGCGGCTGACGCCCTCTTCGCCCACGATGGCTTCGGTGAAGTAATCGTAGGTGCCGGAGGCTGTTCCCGGCCCGTACAGGGTCAGGGGGTGGTCGGGGAAGCTGGCGCGCACCTGCTGCCAGTTGGTGATGGTCTGCCAGGCGGCCGGCTGCCACATGGTTTGTAATTCGGCGCTGGTCAGGCAGTCTACAAAGTCGTTGTCCAGGTGGGTTAACACGGCAATGCCATCAAAAGCGACCGGCAGTTCGATGAATTCGACGCCGTTTTGTTGGCAGGTGGCTATTTCGCTCTCTTTGATGGGGCGGGAGGCGTTGGAGAAGTCGGTTTCACCGGCGCAAAACTTCTTAAAGCCGCCACCGGTGCCGGAAATTGCAATTTCGATGGCGGCGTCGGGATTGGCCTGGCGGAAGTTATCGGCCATTTGGCTGGTGATGGGGCCGACGGTGCTGGAGCCATCGGCCAGGATGGCCGGGTTGGACAGGGTGGTGAGCGGGGAAGGGGTGGGGGGTAGGGAAGTGGCGGGAACGGCCGTTTCCTCCCCCCCACAACCACTTAAGAGCATAAAAACCAGGACGCCGATTAGGCCGACAACGTGGCGGTAATGAATGGGTCTCATTGAGTCTCCTTGCCTCAAACAGCGGATTAAATGGTGACAATTGCACCAGGCTGCATTGTACGCCGGAGTAGGCCGCGGAAAATCATCGGCTTGTTAAGAATGGTTTAAGGTTACGTTAACAGGAAACAGGGAACAATGGAGCGGTGGAGTTAACAAGACTATACCAAACGTTGGCATGGTCCAGCTCATATGATATGTCCTTTACAATTTGTAGCCGCGGTATCCTTACCGCCCTGGTGTCTTCTCACGTTTCGCGCAGCATACCGCCAATTCCACAAGAACTACTGTTTTTTCGTTGTTGAATTTGGCAAAGTATAGTGGGAAAAATACGGTCGTGTCCACAACAGCCATGCGTCAGTTGGGCGACAGGAGATAGATTGGGTGTGGACTTTAGGGTTTTCACGCTTTTGTGCGCTGGTAATGCCGCATCACCTTGGCCCGATTACCGCAGGTTTCCATCGAGCACCAACGGCGGCGGCGATTGCGGCTGGTATCCAGAAACAGCCAGCCACAGCCACGAACATTGGCGCACTGGCCGACCCGCTCCAGCGAGTCGCCGGTAAGAAGGTCGGCGGCATCGCGGATCACCGGCCAGATCATCTGTTCCAGCGCGGCGGTATCATCCCAGCCCCAGGAAAAACCATCTTCATGCGACACAATTTGATGGTGACTCAGCATACCGGACAATGCCGTATTGAGCGCGTCCAGATCAGTCGGTGCAGGGGATTGCTGGTGGGCGATGGCGGCGAAAACGCCATAGAGCACCTGGCGCAGCGCCCAGGCGGATTGCAGAACGGCCGTAGCTTCGTCGGGGTGTTGATTGGCCTCATGGCGCAGCGATTGGGCGGTAGAGAAATCTATCACTTCCAGCGTTTGCGCCCACTCGACAAGATCAGCATATTCTTTAAGCATTTCCTCGTGCCTCTCGCCGGCGTCTACGTTAAATGCGTTGGCAAAGGACAGGCACAATGCCCCTGAGATGGTGTCAAATTCGGTGCGATGGTTATCCATTTACGTGACCGTTTTAACCTTCAAAAGCCTTTTGACCAGTTAGACAAACAATGATATAACCATTATAGACGATTTAGAAGGTTAGAACAAGATGGATTTTTCACCTGTCAGCCCGAAAATTAAAACGCCGCGGGCTGAATTCTGGTCCGGCGTGGAGGCTACCTCGCCGCTGCTGGCCGGCGATCTGCCGTTCGGAATGCTGTATGGGGCGTTGGCGTTGACCACTCTCGCGCCCCTGCCCGCGTTGGCGATGTCTAGCATCGTGTTCGCCGGGAGTGCGCAGATTGTGGCGGCGCAGCTCTTCGCCAACGCTACGCCGGAGTGGTTATCATCCTGACCACCTTCGTGGTGAATCTGCGCCACCTGCTGTATGGCGCGTCACTGGCCCCCCAACTGAAGCATCTGTCCGGCCGTTGGCAGTGGCTGATCGCCTACCTGCTCACCGATGAGACGTATGCGATTGCCATCACGCGCTACGAGCGCCCAGATGTAGCGAGTCAGGGTGCGGCGGGCACCAATGCGCACTGGTACGCGCTCGGCAGTGGTCTGACCCTGTGGCTAAGCTGGCAGATCAGTACGGCCGTTGGGATTTTGCTCATCTCGCGGCTGGACATCCCGCCGGAATGGGGGCTGGATTTCATTTTGCCGTTGACGTTTATCGCCCTGATCGTGCCGGTACTCGCGGATAGAGCGAGCTGGCTGGCGGCGCTGGCGGCGGGCATTATGGCGCTGCTCTTCACGGCGCTGCCCCTGAAGCTCGGCCTGATCGCGGCGACGCTGATCGGCATCCTCGCCGGGGTGCTAGTTGAGCGTCTGCTGCCCGCCCGACGCGCCACGAAACGGGCGGGTGAAACGCTACCGGATGTGGAATAGGCGGGTGGTATGAGCGTGTGGCTGGTTCTAATCGGCGCAGGGCTGGTGACCTTCGGCCTCCGGCTGGCATTTATGCTCCTGGTCGGGCGCATGACTTTGCCGGACAGCCTGTGCAGTCTGCTGCGCTTTGTGCCCCCAGCCATATTCGGTGCGATTATTTTCCTCGGCGTGCTGATGCCGGAAGGGGTGCTGTTGCTCTCGCCGCGGGAAAATGTGCGGATCATCACGGCAGGGCTGGCGGTGCTTGTGGCGTGGCGGACCAAGAAAATTCTGCCCACCATCCTGGTGGGCATGATCTCGTTCTGGTTTTTACAGGCGGTGTTGGGGTGAGTCCCTCGTCAGTGTCAACGCGGTAAGGCTACCGCGGCTACAGGCTCGAATTTGTAAAGAGACTTCTCGCCTGATGAACCATGCCACTATCGCGTATACGTCTCCGGTAAGACGGTCTGCGTCATGATGTTGGTGAACGCCTCAAAATGCTCAAAGGCGGGGGCATGGGCGGCGTTATCAAAGGTGAAGATGCGTTTGATGGGCGCGTCTACCTGATTAAACCATTCCAGCGCCAGGTCACGGCGGGCATCCAGTTCGGCCGCGCCATCCAGCACATAGAGCGGTACATCCAACCGGGGCACATCTTGGCGAAAATCAATGCTTTTCAACTGCGGATACACGATAGACGCCGTGTCCAGAAAGCCGCGAAAGACGTTCACCTTTTCCACCAAGTTATACTCGCTGCCCAAGACATTCCACGGCCCAAGATTGGCTGCCCGCCCTTTTTCCAGGAACGCCTGCGGTGGTGTGTACGGCTTGTACAGCTTTTCGTACTGCCCCATGACAAAGGCGTAACCGTAAAGATCGGCGTAGGGCGGCTCGCCAAAGGCGCGCATCTGGGCGGCCAACTCTTCATCCCCTGTGCTGGCGGCATATTCCAGCACATCTTCATAAAGCAAACGGTCGGTTTCGCGCTGGCTGACCATCTGCCCGCTGCCGATGATGGCGTGGTACAGGTCGGGACGCTGTTGGGCCGCCAACACCGCCAACGTCGTGCCCCACGATTCACCGAGCAGGTAGATTTTTTCCTCGTCGAAACGTTCGCGCAGGTAATCGGTGACGGCGATGGTATCGGCGATGGTTTGCTCCAGGGTCAGCGTCTCGTCCGGGTCGAGGGCGGCGTAGGATTTGCCGGTTCCCCGTTGATCCCAACCGACCAGGATGAACTCCCGCGACAACTCATCAAACAAGACGCGCGGCCAGGGCAGGCTGCTTTGGCCCGGCCCGCCGCTGAGGTAGAGCAGCACAGGTTTGTCCGCGTCGTAGGCCCGGATCATGAGCGCCTGCTGGCTGCCGTTGACGTCAATGGTGGTCAGTTCGGCGATACTGCCGGGTAATGGCTCGCCATCTGTTCCCAAAATAGGCGGGGTGCTGGCGGGCTGGAGAATGAGGAGAAGCAGGGCAAGAACGAGCAGGGCGAGAACGGCCGTTGGTATCCATCTGACTACCGTTTTCATACGGCTGCCGGAAGTGGTCGCGCCGCTCAACTGCCGCGCCGCCAACACGCCCACTTCCACGCCCAAAATCATGGGCAGGAGCCCCACCAGCCCATGAAAACCGCGCCCCAAAATGAAGGCCAGGATGCCAAAGGTGTTGTCGAGGCGAATAGCGTCTACTGTGGGGCCAACGGCGTCCAGCCGCGCCAGTTCGATGGCGATGATGTAGGCGACAGGGGCCAGCAGCATGGCCCAGCGGCTGCGCATGAGCAGCCCGGCCAACAGGCCCACAGCCAGACTGGAAGCCATGACTATCAACGCTTGCACGGCCGTTGCCGGGCCGCGCGGCATGGTCAGGGCAACAACCAGTCCTGCCAGCGCCGCTGCGCCCAAGCTAATACCAAGAATCCACCAGCGATGATGCCATAATTGGGTTAACGGCCGTTGCACCGCGCCCGTATCCGTTTCCCAGACCAGGTTTCCCATTGTGCTATTCCCCTTTGGCGCGAATGTAATCGGTCACATCCACGTTTATAGACGATTTCTGTGGCAGTGAAGGCGGCCCACGATTTGCCCTGATCCAGACAGGCAGCCTCATCTGTCATGGTAGAGGATACAGGTGAAGGGGAACGGCCGTCGTCTAACCAAAGTTATGTTGAGGGTTATGTTTGGGGAGGGAGGGGAGAAACGGCCGTTCCTTATTGCATGGGAAATGCAGTCCCACTATACTGTCCTCCACTGTAGGTCCTATATAAGGCGTTTAAGGACGATTGATGCCTATAATCTTTTTACTTCTTGCAGACGTTATCATGTTTCTTTATCGCGATGAATATTACCATCCTGATACTACAGAACGACCGAATATTGCCGAACTCTTCATAGCCAAACATCGCAATGGGCCAACTGGTGCAGTAGACCTCTATTGGCACCCTCAATTGGCCACTTTCCGAAACTTGGTACGAACAGAAATAAGTCTCTAGCAGGTGCTGGCTGCCATCCTTGCCCAATAACCCAATGCAAGTTACCTGTGATCGGATTTATTTTTGTAATTGGCAACGGCCGTTCCCTCCCCCTACCAAATTTACCGAAAAACGAAGGGGAGGGACAACGGCCGTATGCGTTTGTGATGGGGAGGTGGCAGTTTACTCAGAAGCAAGCAGAGTTTGCCAACAGGGACGAAAATATTGTCATCGCGCCACATGAGATGGTGCTAGAGGTAATCCAATGAACGATTTTGATGAACAGTATGCAAATATAGCCAGGTGGGTGCAAGACGGCTGGATTGAGATAGGTCAAGATGATTTTAGTCGTTCGTTTATCCGCGTGCTGGACAAGCGGTGGTCTCGTGTGGGAAGGAAAAACCACCTACGATACTGTAGCGGCAGCATTGGCAGAGGCTGACGCAGCAATCGGCCGTTGGATAGAGGGGGAGGGATTATAGGGGAAGTTACGGCCGTAACACAACATACTCCTGGCGAGCGGCTTATGGCGCCAGTTCAATCGAAGCGTAGTAAGTGTCATGGGCGATCCAGGCTAATTCCAGATTACCATGAGAAACAGTCTGCGGGGCAGTCAAAAAAGCAGGGTCATTCAAGTAGAATTGCGCTTCATCGTAACCCACCACCACAACGGCGTGCCACGTTTCAATTGCCCAATAAGGTAAATCACCTGTCCAGACGAACAAGATAACTGGCTGATCGGCGTCAAGGGCGCGAAACACATCAGCCAATATTCCTTGACGATACGTCACCTGAATACCGGGAATTTGATCTTGCAGTTGGCGAATGTTACGGTGTGGCGTTCCCCACGGCCTGGTATCCAGCACAGCAAGGAGGGCATCATAATCCGCTGTTACCCCAATCGCCGCCAGTGCCATAAAAGCACAGGATGCCAGACAGTCAGATTCAAGACGCTGCGGCTGGTGGGGAACTGTTAAGAAGCGCCTGGGCATGAGTTTTTAATTGGGTGTGAAAATCGGGGGGCAAAAGCAGTTGGCCGGTACGGGCGTCAATATCCAGGTGCGCCACCTGGCCCAAGATTCCCCGGCGCGGCGAAGAGAGCAAAATGGGCACACGCCAGACCACCCGCCCCTGGGCAAGCATGAGCGCTGGGTCGCCGCCGCCCATCATATGGCTGATATGGCTGCCGACATAACCGCTGGCTTGCTGGCGGGCCGTGTAAGCCGTAATGTTCACAATCGGCTCGCCAGGGGCGGAAATCAGGTATTCATTTTGACGTAGCGTTGTCGTAATGTCCATCGCATGAAATCTCGCGCTGCATGAAATGATGACCTGCATTATAACATGACGCGGTAGTTTCGCATCATGCCTGCTTTATGAGCTTCGTGGTGTCACGGCCGTTCCCTCCCCCCTACCAAATTTGCCGAAAACGAAGGGGAGGGACCACGGGCCGTGTGCGTTTGGGATTAGTCGTGGGATGAGGGGGAGTTTACGGTCGTGAACCTACACAAAATCAAAACTTTCTTCTTGCAACCATTCCAGACATTGTTCCAGCCGCCTCAGCCGAACGGCGGCTAACTCTTTGGCAGCGGGCAGCGTAAACCGATCCTGTATCTTTTCCCGCCGGGACAGGACGACTTTGTAAGCGCTGATCAGGTCTTTCGGCCCTCGGCCAACCTCGCGTACCAGGCCGATGATGCCCAAGAAGCCCAAGAAATCGGCTTCGCGCAGCAGCACCGCTGTGGTTTAAATACACGTTCATTTGTATTCATAGCAAACCCGTTCTGAAAATAATCAAAGATTACGCAGATTACGCAGATTTCACCGATTAAAAATCTGCGTAATCTTCGATAAGTTAACCCTCCGCGAACTGCTCGGCGCGGCTGCGCAGCGTCAGCAGCATTTTGCGCTCCATGATGAACTGGACGAAATAGGTCAGTTTAATGGGCAGTTCCGGCTTCATCGCCATGTTGGAGCGCAGCAGCAGCCGGGTTGAGCCGTCCGCCTGCGGCAGCAGCACAAACTGCCAACTGTCCACGCAGGGATCTTCGGCTTTGCCTTCCATGCCAAAGCACAGCAGGACCGCTTCGTTTTGCCGCAGTTGACGCACATACAAACCGGGGCCGGGATTCAGCACATAATCTTTAGGGGTAAAACGCCAGAAGTCGCCAATCTGCACGTTCTGGTATTCCGGCACAATGCGATCTGTGGTATGGACGTTCAGGCCAAAGAGGTTTTCCAGCCAGTCGTAGCTGTACATGCCGCCCCGGTCTACACCGATTTGCAGCAGCCAGGGGTAAATCTGGGCCGGACTGGCCTGGATGGTAATGCCTTTGGTGAAACGCAAATTGGCCTGGGCCACCATGTCGTCGCCCGGCAGGTCGGCACTGGTTTCGGCGTCGGCTGCGCCCCAGTTTTTCATCCAGGGCCAGAGGAAGAGCAGGTAAACGGCCGTTGCCACTGCCCATAAGCCTGCTATGAAAGCCAAAATGCGAACAAAACGGCCGTTTCGAGGCTTTTTCCGCGCCAAATTTGTGGTTGGGTAAGGTTGAGATGTCATGAATCAACTCCCTGGGTCTAATTGAGATGAGATTGGCGGGTTTGCTCCAGCCCGGCGATACGCCATCGTCCCTGGCGCAGCGTGGCGCGAACCACTGCACAAGATGTTTCGAGAACGTGGGCGATCTCGTCGAAATTCAATTTGCAGCCATAGCGTAAAGCCAGCGCTTCCCGTTCAGGAAGCGGCAGGTTGTTAAACAGGGATTGGATGTCGGCAACGGCCGTTTCCGTCACAAATCCGCCGCGCTGGAGCTGATCGCGACAGCGGCGGCGGGCTGTCGCCAGCACGTTTATCAGGGAAACGTCCGGAAAATGAGCGCTGGCGTCTAAAAAAGCGGTCTCGGCCACCATTTCAGCGACACGGCCGTTGGCCAATATGCGGTAACAGAAAGTGAAAACGGCCGTTTCATGCATTTGCACAAACTGGCTAAAAGAAGAACATTTAGCCCGCACAGGCGGTTCATTTTCCACTCGCGTCATAGTCAGGTCTTGGGTCAGCAACACGCCAGCCTCCATCGAGTTTGCCAAACATCTTATTACCGTCCTCAGGGTACCAGCCTGACGCAAAACTGTCGCCTAACTTTGGTTACATTCTGAAAACCATAACCGGGGTCATAACCTAAGTTGAAGGTAGGCTGCACTGCTTTATAACACACTATGCCGGACTCATGACGTTTGCAGGAATCACCTGGTTAGCGGGCAACATCTCCTTATAACAAGAACGTATGACAAAGCGACAAATATCAGGCAGAGCGGACCGGTTGGCGCAAGATGGTTTTTAGCTTGGCGGCGGGCACGCGGCGTGGGTCGCTGAGGTAGATCTCGTGGTGACGGCCGTTAAAGACCAGCCCATTGGCCGGCATAAACTCGTGGTGGAGCTTGTGCAGCATCGGCGTCTCGTCGTCGTATGAGCCGGTGTGCATGACCTGGACCGACAGCCCTTCGTGGTAGCTTTCCAACCGCAGTTGATCCAGGGCAGGTAAGGCCTTTTGTTTTTGCACAACGGTCGCAGCCGCCGCAAACATCTCCGCCGTAATCCACTCCGGCTGCATGATCATCATTGTCCAACTCCATTGGCTTTTGTCGCGCTGCGTGGTAAAGGCGTCTATATCGTCGGCCCACCACAGCCCTTCCAATGGCATGACGGCATAATCCTGGCCCATCTGCTGTTTGCTCATAAATTTGAGTTTGTAGGCCAGACCATACAACGCTTCGACGGCTTGCTGGTAAGCAACGGCCGTGTTCGGGTCGCCGTGGCCGTCAATCATCAGGAATTGCAGGGTTGGCACATCCACCAGCGTAAACTGAACAGCCGGTTGGTAAAGATGTTTAAGATCACGTTTAAAATCTATTTTGTCCATCATTTATAGCTCCCTACGGCACACGGCCGTTCCGTCTGTGCCCTATCTTCAATCAGTTGAGCCAGTTTATACCCCAAATATGACGCCCTCTGTCAACTATCCGCATACGTCATAATCCGACATCTTCATCACCCTGTCACCTTGTCACCTTTATCTACGGGGCAAACAATTGGGCGAACAGGCGGGCATTTTCGGCAGCGGCAAACTGGCTAAAAGCAGCCGCCGATTCCACTTTGGCTTGGGCTTTTTTCTGTTCCAGGTTAGCCACCAGCCAGCCAATCGCCACCAGCGCCCGGCGGTTGCGCTGGTGGCGCAGGGGCAGTTTGTCAGCGACATGCAGCAGGTAAGCCTGCTGCACGTTCAGGTCATTCAGGTCGCCCAACCGGTTTTGCAACTGCTTAAGCTGCCGGATCAGCAGCCCCATCTCTTTCGCTGGAAACAGGCTGGCGAAAAATTCCATCAGGTAGCGCAATTTTTTGCACTCAATGCGCAAAGCGTGCATCTGACCATGCTGCTCTTCAGCCAGGATGGTCCGCCCGGCGCGAATCACCTGCTGATAACGCTTGTAGATGCGGCGGCGGGCTAAAATCAGGATAGGGGTGGCCGCTTTACGGGGTACGGCCGTTGCCCCCTTTTCGTCCACCGGTTCCGCCAAAACCCTCTCCCAATCGGCCACAATCTGCTGATATTCGGCGGAAGTCAGTCCGGCGCGGACCTCTTGCAGCGCCTCGGCCCGCTGTTGGCGCAAATAGATAAACAGCGGTTCGATTTTGCCCCGCAGAAAATCCGGCAGTTGGCGCTTGTACTCCTCCTCGGCCAACAAATAAACGTCCAGATCGCGCAGGCGATTGGACAACCGGCCGATCACCTTAAACCCATGCCGGAAACGCTTGAGTTCGGCCGGCGGGAAGACGGCTTTGATCTGGCTGAGGGCGGAGCGGGTGCGGCGCACGGCCACGCGGTAATCGTGCAAAAACTCCGGGTCCAGGTCTTGCAAGATGTACGCTTCGTTGGCGCGCATCACCTGGAGCAGGTAAGACAAGATTGCTTTGGTGGCTTCGTCAGCGCGCATAGCGGGGGCAAGTTGGATGTCTAACCGGGCGGAGTAGGCCCCTGGCGTTTGCCCGGCGGCGGCCAGGGCAGTGTGGTAGATGTCTGTGGTGACGGCCGTTACACCCACCAACGCCAATCTTGCGGCCATCTCGGCCACGACCGCCTCCTGCCCGGCGACAGGTTGAATGCTCAGGGTGAAAATGGGCGCAGTGGCGGGGTAAGCGGACGGCCGTATCTCTTGCATCAGCAGCCGGGCAACCGGCTGCCCGGCCACGTCGAGCGCCTGACAGGGGGTCGTGTGTATCACCACATCGGCCTGCGGCAGCAAAGCGCGCACTTCCAGGATTGGGTCCAGCCGGGCGCGCAGCAAACCATGCGGCAGGTCCCAAACATACACCGGAGGATCTGGCAAGACGGCCGTTGTTAGCACCCTGTTGGCCGCCAAATCGTGCAGCGTAAACCGCTGCCCCACCCCCATAAAGGCCAACAACTGCCGATAAAGCCGCCAATCAAAGGTGTCATAAATCGTCAGATGTTCGGCGCCGGACGGCGCGTCCAGCGGTATGATGCAGTACGGCAGCCATCGAGCCAGGTCGTCGGCTGTGGACTCTGGCGGCAGTAAAAATTTCAGCATGGGTTTCCTCTAAAAATCATACAAAGGTACAAAGAGACAAGGGAAAGAAGGTCCAAAGCGGGCAGATTGGAGCCATGATTCTATTTTACTCCACCGACGGCCGTGTTAACAGAACCATAACAATGAACCAGCGGTTCTCAAGTTGTCATGGTGTGTGGTATAGGGGCGGGACGGCGCGTGCAGGGAACAGCCGCAGCGAACGACATTTTCCCGCGCCGTCTCGCCCAACAGGATCCAAAGAGGGGCGAGACAGGCGGGGGGCAAGGCATTGGTGATTGGCAAAAACGTTGCGCCGCCTGTCCCGCCCCTACGGCTGGGTTTCAAAATGAGAATTGCTGACAATGAACAGCAGACAATCGGGTTCGCGGGTTGCCAGGGAGCCTGTGGCAGACCCACCTTTTCTGGCTGTCCTCACGCCGCCCTATT
Organism: Candidatus Leptovillus gracilis; assembly: GCA_016716065.1. Classification (NCBI taxonomy): domain Bacteria; kingdom Bacillati; phylum Chloroflexota; class Ardenticatenia; order Promineifilales (SeqCode); family Promineifilaceae (SeqCode); genus Candidatus Leptovillus; species Candidatus Leptovillus gracilis. Next base: position 14,082 of record JADJXA010000005.1, read on the forward strand.
TTCCTTAACTCTGATATAATCTGGCGACAGTAAACTCTTTATCGGCTGTCGGAGTAGTTTAAGCATATGGCGCAACCCGATTTCAGGCAGGAAGCAGAGAATTTATTCGATTATATGGTGGCGCAGCGGCGCGATTTCCACCGTCATCCTGAGTTGGGTTTCCAGGAGACGCGCACGGCCGGAATCGTGGCCGAGACGCTGCAAGAATTAGGGCTGGAAGTGCAGCGCGGCGTCGGGCAAACCGGCGTGGTCGCGCTGCTAGAAGGGGCCAAACCCGGCCCCACTGTCCTGGTTCGTTTCGACATGGACGCCCTGCCCATCCAGGAAGAAAACCTGCTCGATTATGCCTCGCAAAACCCCGGCGTCATGCACGCCTGCGGCCACGACGGCCACACCACCATGGGGCTGGCCCTGGCAAAAATCCTGACTCGCTACCAGGCAGAGATGGCCGGCGCCATCAAATTTGTCTTTCAACCGGCCGAAGAAGGCATGGGCGGCGCATTTGCCATGATCGCCGACGGCGTGCTGCGAAATCCGCGCCCGGATGTAGCCCTGGCGATGCACTTATGGACGCCAGAGGAGTTTGGCAAGGTGCGTGTGGTCGAAGGGCCGTGCATGGCCTCGTCGAGTGTGTTCACGCTGACGGTACAGGGACATGGCGGGCATGGCGCTGCGCCGCATCTGGCAGTGGACCCTATTTTGGCGGCGGCGCAAATCGTCTCCGGGCTGCAAAGTATTGTCAGCCGCAACGTCAACCCCCAGGACAGTGTGGTGGTGTCTATCGGGCAGTTTTCGGCCGGGACCACCTTCAACGTCATTCCAGACCGGGCTATTTTGAAGGGCACGGTGCGCAGCTATAACAACGACCTGCACCGCATGATTTACCGGCGTATTTTGGAGATGGCTCACCATCAGGCCATCGCCTTTAGCTGTGAAGCAACAATGGAGACCATTGCCATTGTGGCCGCCGTGAACAATGCGCCGGAGCCAACGGCCGTTGTCCGTCAGGCGGCGGCGCATATGATGGGCGCGGATAACATTGTCGAACACCGCACCATGGCTTCGGAAGACATGGGTTACATTTTGGAAGAAATCCCCGGTTGTTACTTTTTTATCGGCGCGCGCAATTCCGAGAAGGGATTCACCTTCGCCCACCACCACCCCCGCTTTAACTTCGACGAGCGGGCCATGCTGGATGGCGTGGCTGTCATGGGCCAGGCAATTGCCAATTATGTGATGACTGAGAACGGCCGTAAGCCGTAAACGGAACTCGGAATACGGATCGCCCCATACAAATACCGCTCTATGGAACCATTAACCGACTTAAACATCGTCTGTCTGGCTGGCGGCGTGGGCGGCGCGAAGCTGGCACAGGGGCTGGCGCAAATCGTGCCGCCGGAGCGCCTGACCATCATCGTCAACACCGGCGACGATTTCCAACACCTGGGGCTGACCATTTGTCCTGATCTAGACACAGTGATGTATACCCTGGCTGGCGCCGCCAACGCCGTCACCGGCTGGGGACGGGCCGATGAAACCTTCCGGGCCATTGCCGAAGTGGGGCGGCTGGGCGGGCCAGATTGGTTTCGCCTGGGCGACCTGGACCTGGCGACGCACCTGACACGGACACATCTGCTGGCGGCCGGAGAGACATTGACGGCCGTTACCCAACACCTCTGCCGTCATTTGCACATTCAGCCCGGCGTGCTGCCCATGAGCAACCAGCCCGCGCCCACCATCATCCAATCTGGCGCGCGGCGGCTGCCTTTCCAGACCTGGTTTGTTGCCGAACACTGGCAGCCGCCAGTGGAGCAGGTCCTTCTGCCGGACAACGTGCGGGCGACGGCGCAGGTGACACAGACATTGGAAAACGCCGATATTGTGATTCTGGCACCATCGAACCCATTTGTGAGTCTGGACCCGCTGTTGAATGTCTACCCTATCCGCGAAATGGTCATGGATTTGCCGCAGGCTGTGGTCGGCGTCAGCCCCATCGTCGGCGGGCAGGCGGTGAAGGGACCGGCGGCCAAGATGATGCAGGAGATGGGCATGGCTGTTTCGGCAGCGGCCGTGCGCGCGTATTATGGTGATTTGCTGGACGGCTTCGTCTATGACGTTCAGGACGCCGCTGCCGAACGGCCGTCCGGGACGACGTTGTGCGTAGACACGATGATGACCAACGAAGCCGACCGGCGGCGGTTGGCGCAAGACGTGCTGATGTTTGCCCAGCGTATCATCGCCGCCACGGCTCATCGCCGCCACGGCTGAATAACAGTCACCGCCGAATCAATGGACGAACGGCCGTTTGCCCCGATTGTCTGGGCCATCATCCCGGTGAAGCCGCTGCTGACCAGCAAAAACCGGCTGGCGCATGTGTTGTCACCTACGGCGCGGGCGCAGTTGATCGGCGCGTTTTTGGCGCGGATGTTGGCAGAATTGCAGCAGGTGGCTGGTCTGGCGCAGATTTTGCTGGTAAGCAGCGACCCGAGCGTGGCCGAGATTGCCCGGCAGTTTGGCGTGCGGCTGTTGGTGGAAGAACGGCCGTTGGGCCTGAATACGGCCGTCAGCCGGGCCGCCCGCCTGGCCGCGGCGCAAGGAGCTGATGGCGTTCTGGTTTTACCGGCCGACCTGCCCTTTTTGCAGGCGGCCGACGTGGATTGTTTGTTGGCCCAACTAACGGCCGTGCCCACAATGGTCATTTGCAGCGACGGCCGTGCCGATGGAACCAACGCCCTGCTGCTCAGCCCTCCCCGCGATTTCATCTTTCAGTACGGGCCAGGCAGCTTGCAAAACCACCTGCGCGAGGCTGAAAGCAGAAAAATGGTCCACAAAATTGTGCAATGTCCCGGCCTGCAATTCGACCTGGACACAGAAAATGATTGGCAAGTTTATCAACACGCCCGGTACGGGGTTTCAGGTGCAGAGATTCGGGTTTCGTAATCCGTTGTCCGTAATCCGTAATCCGTCTACGGAACACACCCCTACCGGGCCACCCACTCAAGGAGGTTCCCATGTCTCAAGACCGCGTAGCACTTTATTTGCAGGATGCCCACTCGCTGCAAGAAGGGATGAAGTTGGTCCAATATGCCGAGGAGAAGGGCTTTGAAGCCGTGTGGCAGGCGGAAAGCCGCCTGGTGCGCGACGCCATTGTGCCCATGGCCGCTTTTGCCGCCATCACCAGCAAAATAAAAGTCGCCAGCGGCGTCACCAACAACTGGACGCGCAACATTGGCCTGCTGGCGGCCACATTTCTGACGCTGGACGATCTGGCCCAGGATCGCATTATTTGTGGCATCGGCGCGTGGTGGGATCCGCTGGCGAGCAAGGTGGGTATCAACCGCCGCAAGCCGCTGACGGCCATGCGCGAGACGATTGAGGTGATGCGCAAGCTGCTGGCGATGGAACGGGTGACGTTTCATGGCGAGTTCCATCACGTGGATGACATTATGCTGGATGTGGTGCACGGCCGTACCGAACCGCGCAACGTGCCCATGTACATTGGGGCCACCGGCATGAAAATGATGGAACTGGCCGGTGAAATCGCCGACGGCGTTTGCCTGAACTACCTGGTCAACCCCAAATACAACCTGGAGGCGCTGGACGCCCTGGAAACTGGCGCCAAACGCGCTGGCCGCACCCTGGACGACATTGACCGGCCACAATTGATGATTTGCTCCGTAGACCATGACCGCAAGCAGGCGCTGGACAAAGCGCGTAAGATGATGACCCAGTATTTAGGCCAACAGCCCCATCTGATGAAAGCCAGCGGCGTCAGCCAGGAATTATTGGACGACATTCATCAGGTCCTCACCTGGCCGGCCACCGACGAGGAAATTGAGGCGGCCATGCACCTGGTTCCCGATGATGTGGTGCAGATGTGTACAGCCAGCGGTTCGCCGGAGGAAGTCAAGGCAAAGGTGCGCGAGTACATTGACAACGGCTGCACCTGCCCTATTTTATATCCACTGGGCGACCCAATGTTGATGATTGACATTTTCAGCGAAGGCTACAGCGGATAACCGATAGCCAGCAAGGGTTTTTGCAAAATCGGCAGCGCATGAAGAAAGCGCCTCAGGCAATGCCTGGGGCGTTTTTATATCATCTGGTAACAGTATTCAGTATTCAGTTTTCAGTGCGTATCTTCCAGAGGTAACACGGATTGAAAACTGGTCACTGATTACTGGTCACTGATTACTGATTACGGCTGCCAGGTAGTACCCTTTTCCCCGTTATAGTGAACCGGTTTAACAAGTATAATGACCATGGGTCATTCAGGGAAATAAGCATTGCACAGCAGCGACCGCATTTTCACCTGCTCTGTACGCAAAAAATCGAGAGACCCGTATACAATTAATGTCATTATCTTTGGACGACTGGCGTCTGATGATAGATTGGTGCATAGGCTATCATGATGGATCAAAGCTATCCGCAAGAACTCCGGGCTGATTCCAGCCAGCTTATTTTCCCCTTCGCGGCAACACTTGTTTTGCTTGGTTCTATGACGGCCGTTTTAACCATCTCCACTCTCTCAGGAAGCTGGCCGTTTGTCCTATATGGCCTTTTGGGGACAGCTGGCACCTTGTACGCCGGCAAACTCAGCAAACAAGACAAGCAAACGGCCGGCGGCGCGTTGTTCATCCTGCTGCACCTGATCATGCTGACGTTGATACTAACTTTCACCTATCAACCGGGCGTGGTTGGTCCGCTGCCGTATTTGTACGGTGTGGTCATCCTCATTAGCGGCATGGTTGTACGGCCGTCGGCCGCTTTTACGACCTGGTTTTTGTCACTGCTGCTCATGGGGGCTGGCATCGGACTGATAGGAGAGTGGGGTACGAGCAGTTTGTTGGCTTATCTACCGGCCATCTTCATCAATTTTTTGCTGGCGGCTGTCTCTTTTTTGTCGGCAGTGGAATGGCAAACGGCCGTAGAATCCACCAGCTATCTGCATCGCCGCGTCCAACAGCGGCGCGACGAACTATTCGCCATTCAAGAAGAATTAAGCCTGACCAACGCCCGTCTGCAATTTCTCAACGAACAATTGGAACTCGCCCGCGCCGCCGCCGAAAATGAACGCGACATGCGCACCCGGTTTATGAACAACGTCAGCCACGAGCTGCGCACACCCCTGAACGCCATCGTCAATTTTGCCCATATCCTGGCTCTCGGTGGCCGAGGACCGGTTACTGAAGAACAGATAGATTATTTACAGCGTGTGGAACAATCTGGCTGGCATTTGTTGGAAATACTCAACGATCTCTTGGACATGGCCCAGATTGAATCTGGCGAGTTCAAGCTGCACCTGGAAACCATCCACCTCTACCACGTCTGCGAAGAAGCCATGACCAGCACCCGCGGCCTGCTGTTGGATAAAGAAGTGGAACTAGTGCGCGATTACCCAGACGAATGGCCCCTGGTGTATGTGGACCAAATGCGCCTGAAACAGGCGTTTATCAATTTGTTGGGCAACGCGGCCAAATACACCGAACAAGGTTATATCGCTATGCGCGTCCAACCCAACGGTCAGAGCGTTAGAATCATCGTCGAAGATACGGGCATTGGCATTGCCCCGGAGCATCATCAGGCCATTTTCCAGGAATTTCGCCAGGTGGATGAAACGGCCGCGCGCAAACGTATTGGCACGGGTCTGGGGCTGCCCATCACCAAACACCTGATCGAACGACACCACGGGACCATCACCATTGAGAGCGAAGCCGGGCAGGGAAGCAGGTTCATCATTCAACTGCCAATTTACCAGCCGCAGAAGTTGTAACAACACGGCATTAGCGCCCTGGGATTAGTAGCAGAAATCAGTTTTCAGTTTTCAGTTTTCAGTGTTCGGTTTTCGGTACACGTTTTCCACAGGCAACGCCGACTGAAAACTGGTCACTGAATACTGATGACGACTACTAATGCCGCCAGGCAAAATCCAAACCTTATTCCGCCTCTGGGGTTTGCAGCACAAGGCGCAAATTCTGGAATGTTAAGCGCCAACCGCCATCCCGCCCGTTGGTACATGGCTCAATGCGCAAGCCGCTGATTTCCGGGCTGCCATCCACCAGGGCAACCGAATATGAGACGCTAGGGGTCATGCTAAAGTCGCCATAACCGGCCCCTTGTTCCGGCTTGAAGCCAGTAAAAAAGCGGTCTTCGCCGCTGTCCCAACGCACGATGACTTCCACGCCGGGCAATTGGTTGAGCAGCGCGTCCAGCGTTTCTACCTCGATGCGGCTGACGGCCGTTCCGGCTAAACAAACCCTTTCTTGGGCTAACAGACGGTAATTAGGCTGCGGCGTCGCCGTGGCGGCGGTAGTGGCTGTGGGGGTGGCCGAAGGTTGGGCGGTGGGGCTGGGTACGGCCGTGTGTGTCGGCGTCGGCGCAGGTGTGTCGGTGGCCGCGGGGGTGGGGGTTCGCGTGGCGGCCATGTCTGGCGCAAACAAAGCGACGGCCGTGCCCTGTGCGCCCAGCCGCTGCGCCAACTGCGCCAGATGCTCAATGTCGGCGGCCGGCCGCTGTGCGCGCAAATAGCCCTCTAGCTGCGCGTCTACCCGCTCAGCCAGCGCCTCGTCTCCCAGGGCCGCCAGCCGTTCGCTGGCCCGCTGCCAATCACCATCAGCGGCAAAACTTTCGCTGACCAGATAGATGTATTCCGCTTTGTATCTTTCGCTAAAGCGGGCAGGGCTGGCGTCGGTATAGACCACCGGCGCGATGACCCAGGCATAATACAGCGCACCAATCAGTCCGATGACCAGCCCTAACAGAAACAACCCGGCCGCCGAAATCTGGGCAGACCGGTCGCCGCCGGCAGGGGATTGGGAACGACGACGCCGTCGGCTCATGGTTCCCCCGGCTCCGGCAATGGCGACAGAAAGGGCTGCAAAGCGGGCGAGTCCAGCCCTAAATCGTAGGCTAGCTGAGCCAGGCGGCGCGTATCATCGCCCCGTTCGCCCCGCAGGATTTGGTCTAGTACGTAGTCGTTGAGGAAGGTACGGCCGTCTTGCCCCAACATCATCAACCGCTGCTGCGCAGCCGGCAAGTTGCCATCGGCGGTGTAAATGGTCGCCACCATCAGCAAATACTCTTGTTTATAAGGGGCGGCCAATACAGATGGGTTGGCGTCAGTAAACTCGGTGGGCCAGGCAATCCAGCCCAGGTAAAGACCCAGTAGAATTCCGGCGGCCAACCCCATCCCAACCAGGCCAATGATGCGAAGCCAACGTTTCATCGTCAGTAAAAGGTCCGTTTTACACAAAAAAAGGCCACCTTGTCCTGGTAGCCTGCTTTTGCCATTTGCCCGGCTCTGCCCCGGCGCTTATAATCCGCTGCGGTCTAGATTTGGTGCCGAAGGTGGGAATCGAACCCACACTCCCGAGGGAACACGATTTTGAGTCGTGCGCGTCTGCCTGTTCCGCCACTTCGGCAAGGTCCAAAATTGGACACGGACGGGAGTATAGAGCAAGCAGAAAATTCTGTCAAAAACAGTAAATGGCGTATGCGCCTGTCATTTAAAGTTGGTTTGTTGGTTGGTTTGCCACCCGGCAAACCAACCGGCCAACTGACGAACGAACCAACAATCGCGCAATGGACGAAGCTGTACTCATCAGGCAGGCCCAAAACGGGGACGTGAGCGCTTATAACCGGCTGGTTTTGCAATATCAAAGCCTGGTTTATAACGTTGTCTACCGCATCATGGGCGAACCGCAGGGGGCGGAGGATATGACGCAAGAGGCGTTTATCTCCGCTTATCAGGCGCTCAATCGCTTTCGCGGCGGCAATTTTAAGGCGTGGCTGCTGCGCATTGCCACCAACGCCTGTTACGATGAGCTGCGCCGTTACAAACGGCGGCCGCAATCTTCGCTGGATGAGCTGACAGAAGAGAATGATTCATTTGCCTTCTTGCGCAGCCCGGAGGAAGGGCCAGAAGCGCAGCAGCAGCGCCTGGAGATGATGCGGGCTATCGAACACTGCCTGGGTGATTTGCCGGAGGACCAACGGATTACGGCCGTACTCCGCGACGTAGAAGGCTACGATTACAACGAAATCGCCGACATCACCGCATCATCCCTGGGCACGGTGAAGTCGCGCCTCAGTCGCGCCCGCACCAAGCTGCGCGACTGCCTTCAGGGTTTTGCGGAACTATTACCCGCCGAATATCGTTTACAGATCAACAACAGCTAACAGCCCATCCTTCGGCAAGCTCAGGACCAATCGTCAATCGCCTTACATCTGCCAACTATCATGTTTAACTTTGTACGTAATCTCACCAAATCGGAACAGGACAGACGACAGGAAGCGCTCAGCGCCTATCTGGATGATGCCCTGTCTGCCCGTCGTCGCCAGGAATTCGAGCGGCTGCTGGCGATGGATGCCGATTTGCGTCGGGAATTGGAATTGCAGCAGCAGATTCGTCGGCAGATGCAGGCTATGCCGCAGCGCTCTGTACCGCGTAGTTTTACGCTGGACCCGGCCGCTTATGGTCCGCCGCGCCGCGAGCCGTTGGTGCGGGCGTACCCTGTGCTGCGTGGGGCTACCGCTCTGACGGCCGTCTTTTTTGTCGTCGCTTTGGCGGCCAGCCTGTTTTCGTTTAATGGAACGGCCGGCATAGCTTCGCCCGCGCCAATGGCTCAGGAAGCAGCCTCGTCAATGGAAGGTGAATTGGCTGCTGCGCCAGAAGCAGCAGCCGACTCGGCCCGGATTGAAGAAGCGCTGGCGGCGGATACGGCCGTTTCCGAAGCCGCCGATTCTGGCAGTATGGCCGCCGAAGAGTCCGCAGCGTTTGCCATCACAGAAAACCCGCCAGAAACGCCAGCGGAAGAGATGGGCGCGGCGGGAGATGCGCTGGCTTTGCCTGCGGCTACCATGTCTGCGACGATTGCGCCGCCCATGCCAACGGCGATGCCTACACCCGCCGCTGAGGCGCTGCGGCAATCTGAGTTCAACGCAACGGCCGTCGTGAGCGAACAACCGGCGGCTCCCAGCCCATCACTCGCCGCAGAGGTTAATCCGGCCGACGCAGCGCCGACGCCCAACGAGCCACCGCAGCCCAAAACAGCGCCGACTTTGCCCACCCGCGCATTCTGGCCGCTGTTGGCCGTTGGTTTGGGTGGATTGCTGGTCGTTTTGGCGCTGGTGACGGTTGCTGCCAGGCGGCGACAATAAGCTGAATTGAATGGCGGCGCGGGGTGATTTGTGGCGGATAAGGGGAAAGAGTGGCCTCAGACGTGATGACGGTCGTTGAAGCCGGTATGTAGATCGTGGTAGTAAGACACTTCTGGCTCGCCGTAGCGCCAACAAAGGTACACGTCACGGCCGTTACGGTCACACAAGAAATCTAGCAATCCGACGTTGATGTCTTTGACAACACAGCCCATCTGCTGCAACTGCTCGATCAATGCGCCGATGGCCGCAAAATCCTGGGTCATTTGCGCCGGAATGCGACCACCCACGTCTACACGCAGGTCAGAAAACAGCGGTTCGTGGCGTTGATACAGGCTGACAACTCTGGCTCTTTTTTCCAGAAGCTGCGCCATCAGTGGCTCAATAATGGTTAGAAGCGCGTTGGCCTCAGCAACCGTGAAGTATTTTGCCGACACGTTGTCTCTCTTAAAATAGAGTTGTCACATCTTAAGGAAGTGACAACTCTAACCCTAACAAAAACGGGGCGACTCAATGCGCCCCGTTGTGTGAATCATCTTCTACAGCCAGCGAGCGACATTAGCCGCAGCTGCTGCAACCACCACCGGCCGCGCCGGCGCTGTCTTTTGTTTTGAAGGACGTGCCACAACCACAGGCCGAGACGGCGTTGGGATTATCAATTTTGAAGCCGCCGCCCATGATGCTGTCTTCGTAATCAATGGTGGCATCCGCCATATACATCATGCTGGTGGGATCGATAAAAACCTTCACGCCATCTTTTTCGATGACATTGTCATAGGGACGCGCCTCGGCTTCCAGGGCCATGCCATATTGCAGGCCGGAGCAGCCGCCACCAGACACAAAAACGCGCAGCCCATAATCGGGTACGTTCTTTTCTACGAGAAGCTTACGAACGACGGCAACGGCCGTATCCGTCAGATTAATTGTGGTTGTTTGTTCTAAAACGTCGTCCATGTCTTGACCCATCCTTGTTACATAGGAATTAGTATGCAGATTCTAGCAATAAAGCGGACCGGTGTCAATTTTTATCAAGTTTTTCTTAATAATAGGTCAGTAGGTGGTGGTTAGAACCTGCCCAGAACCCGTAAGCGCCTCTTCAAGTTATGTTATAATCCAGGCTACCCTATGGATAAACAGTCACGAGGTAAGACAGTGGAAACAGTGAAGCAAGTCATCAACGCAAACAGGCTGCAAATTCCTCAGATGTGGGCAGCGCTCGATTCACAAGGTCTGGTTGTTTGGGAATAACAGCTTGTCCTTCTTAACCCCTGCCTTCCTCCTCCTCGGCCTGCTGGCCGCGCCCATCATCGTCATGTACATGCTGCGCCTGCGGCGGCGCGAAGTGGCCGTCAGCAGCACCCTGCTCTGGCAAAGGCTGCTGCGCGACCGCGAAGCCAACGCCCCCTGGCAGAAGCTGCGCCGCAACCTGCTGCTCATCTTGCAGCTGCTAATTCTGGCGGCGTTGGCGCTGGCCCTGGCACGGCCGTTTCTGCCCGTCCCCTCAGTCATCACCGGCAACACCGTCGTCCTGCTGGACGCCTCTGCCTCCATGCAAGCCACCGACGTCGCCCCGAACCGCTTCGCCACCGCCCAGGCCGAAACCGCCAACCTGATCAACGACCTCGGCGGCGGCAGCCAGATGACCCTCATCCAGGTCGGGCAGACGCCTGTCGTCCTGGCAAGCGCCAGCGGCGACAAAACCGCTCTGCGCCGCGCCCTGGACAGCGCCCGGCCAGAATACGGCCCGTCCGACTGGCCCTCTGCTCTGGCCCTGGCTTCCGGCGCGGCGCAAGGCTTTCAGGACGGCCGTATTGTCATCATTTCCGATGGCGGCCTGCCCAGCGACCTGCCGCCACTGCCCACCGCGCCCATTTATCTGCCCATCGGCGCCAGCGGTGAGAATCTGGCAATTTCCGCCCTGGCCACCCGCGCCACGGCCGCCGGTCCGCAGTTGTTCGCCAGCGTCACCAATCACGGTTTGGCAGACCGTCCGGCGCTGCTGACGTTGGCGCTGGATGGCGCGCTGTACGATTCGCGCCGCGTGAACGTGCCGGCCGGGAGCAGCGCCAATCTCACCTGGGATTTGCCGGAGGGGACGGCCGTTATCAACGCACGCCTTTCCGACCACGATGGCGACAATTTGCCGTTGGACGACGTGGCTTATGCCGTCCACGAAGGCGGCGTCACCAACCGCGCTCTGCTCGTCACCGAGGGCAACCTCTTCTTGGAGCAAGTTTTTAGCGTGCTGCCAGGCATCGAAGCATTCAAAGCCGCGCCCGGCAGCGACCTGACCCAGGAGGATTTTGACCTGATTGTCTTTGATGGCGTGCCCTTGCCCGACCCACTACCCAAGGCGGATCTGCTGATCATCAATCCGCCCGCCGGCAGCGGGGGGGATTTGTTCAGCGTCACCGGCGCTTTTTCGGACACGGTGGCTATCCGGCTGGCCGATTCGCCGCTGCTGCAATTTGTGGATTGGCGGGATGTCAGCGTGCGGCAGGCGCAAAGGGTAGAGGCGGTCTGGGCACGGCCGTTGGTGGAAGCCCCAGGCGGCCCGCTCATCCTGACCGGCGAGCAAAATGGGCGGCGCATTGGCCTGATCACCTTCGACTTGCGCGACTCTGACCTGCCGCTGCAAATTGCTTTTCCCATTTTAATGGCTAATATTACTGGCTGGCTCAGCCCTGGACGCGCCTTCGACGCCCCAACCGGCTTGCAGCCAGGCGACCCGGTGACAATTTCTCCGGCGGCCACCACAACGGCCGTTCTGGTGGAAAAACCGGATGGCAGCATCTGGACGGCCGTGCCTGGCGAGGAAGCCACTATCTTCACAGAAACCGGCCAATTGGGCCTTTATCGGGTGAATTTGCGCGACGATAACGGGACGCGGCCGGCCGGCAGCTTTGCCGTCAACCTGTTTAGCCCGGCCGAATCGACCATTCAACCAACTGCCGCGCTGCAAATTGGGCAAGTAGCCGCCGAAGCGCCGGCCGAAAGCAACGTAGGCCAGCGCGAATGGTGGCCCTGGCTGTTACTCATGGCCGTATTGATTTTAATGGTCGAGTGGTGGGTACAACACCGCGGGCCAACCCTACCAAAGCTAACGAAAAGCTAACGATTCGATGAGTCAGGAGAATGCCGCGCTCGCTTTTTTGCGTCAAAATCGCCGTTTGTGGTGGCTATTGCCCCTGCTGGCCTTGCTGCTGCTCATCCTGGTGTTGGCCTTTGTCCTGCCCGGTGCGGGCGAAGCCCAGGGTTTAAAGCCGTTCCGCCCCACGCGCGTGTCGGGTGAATTAACCGTTGTAGGGGACGCCGCCCTCGTTTCCTTCACCGATCTAAACGCTGCTCCCGAAGCGTACCGCGATCAACGCCTGCGCGTCACCGGCGATTACCAACGCCTGACGCCGCTAATGTGCCGTCCGCACAACGGTCCTCTGTTCCAATGGTCATTGGTGGCTGAGGCATTACAACTCAACGCCATCGGTTTTGAATCGCTGCTGCGCAATATGCCCGATGGCCTCAGCCTGACGGTGGAAGGTATCTGGCGTTTGTATGATGGGCCGTTGGGTTGTGGCAAAGGCGCGCCGCGCGGCACTGCCTGGTATCTGAGCGTCGAGCGGATTATCGCGCCCAATCCGCTGCCCAATTTTAGAGCAACGCTGCAACCAACCGGCGCGCCAGAACTCATCGGCGACGATACGGTGACGCCCACGCCCACAGACGGCGGGCCAACCGAGGTGAACGCCACACCAACGCCGGACCCAACCATCCTCATAACACCACTGGCGACGACTACGCCGGCCCTGGTTGGTACACCTATCGGCGTGACCGCCACAGCTACGGCCGGACCAGGGACCGTGTTCCCCTCGGTAACGCCGTTGGTTACGCCCACCAATCTGCCACCAGGCTTCCCCACGGTGACGCCGCCCGGCGGGGCTACGGCCACGCTGCCAGCCACCGGCGGCACACCCGCACCAACGCTGCCGCCGCTGCCCACCAGCCCTGGGTATCCTGTCCCAACGCCAGGCGGTTCAACCAGCACGCCCACACCTTCGCCCAGCCCATACCCCTCGCCATGAACGAGAATTTTGTCGCCGCTATCACCCCGCCAGATAACCAGGCCAGGCCAGCTCTCTGGTTTTTGTTTCACCGGTTCGACATGCTGGTCTTTCTGGACGAGGCGTCGGGCGCGGCGCGGCTGCCTTGTGTGGTGAATCCGGCGTCATTGAATCTGGCGGACTTTATGGTGACGCGGCAGCATTATTTTGGCTATCTGCAAGATGCTGCCCGTACCCACTGTTTCGCCGCTGAACTGATAGCGACAGCCGATTCGCCGGCCCTGCCGCCGGGCATGGCGCTGCTGGACTTGCGCCGTCTGTTTGGCCGATTGGCTGAGGCGTCTATCTGGCTGGCGGGGCGGGCGGTGCAGTTGGTGGATTGGGACCGCACGCATCAATTTTGTGGGCGCTGTGGCGCGCCCACGCACACCGCGCCCAACGAGCGGGTGAAGCAGTGTCCCAACTGCCAGCATACCAGTTACCCACGCCTGTCGCCGGCGATGATTGTCCGGGTGACGCGGGAGGGGGCAAACGGCCGTCCTGAAATTCTCCTGGCGCGCAACCGACGGGCGAAAATTCCCATGTACAGTGTGCTGGCCGGGTTTGTGGAGCCGGGTGAAACGTTGGAAACGTGTGTGCGCCGCGAAGTGGGCGAAGAGGTGGGGCTGACGGTGAAAAACATTCGTTACTTTGGCAGCCAGCCCTGGCCTTTCCCCAATTCATTGATGATCGCCTTTACGGCCGAGTATGCGGGCGGCGACCTGCGCCTGGAAGAGACAGAATTGGTAGACGCCGGCTGGTATTCGGCAGATAATTTGCCACCCTATCCCCCGGCGCTGAGCATCGCCCATCGGCTGATTGCCGACTTTATTCAACAGCAGGCAGGTATAAGAAGATGATTCGGGTTTTGCATTGTCAGGAACAGGCAATTTGTGAAACAGGGCTGACGTTGGCCGAGGTAACGGCCGTGCTGCAATCTGGTCAGGGGATGATGTGGCTGGATATGTGGGGCGAATCGCCGGCCGAAAGTGAAGCTGTTTTGCACGATATTTTCCACTTTCATCCGCTGGCCATAGACGACGCCCTGAACGAGACCCACGCGCCCAAGTTGGATGATTGGGGCGATTATTTGTACATTGTGCTGCACGCCATCCAATACAACCCGCCGGACAATTTGGACATCCATCTGCCAGAGGTGGATATATTTGTGGGGCGCAGTTACCTGGTGACCTATCATCAACAGGCGATTGCGCCGCTGGAACGGGTGTGGGCGGCCAGCCAGACGGATGGCCGCATTCGCAAATATGGCATTTCCCGCCTGCTCTACCGGCTGGCCGACGAGCTGATGAATGAGCATATTACGGCCGTTGAAAAAATCGAAGAAGAGCTGGAAGCAATTGAAGACGAAATCTTCAACAACCCGGACCATGAAACGCTGGAGCAGTTGTTCATCCAAAAACGGCGCGTGCTGCAAATGCGGCGCACCATTGGGCCGCAGCGCGCCGTGTTCAACTCGCTCAGCCGTAACCATCATGCGGTCATTGACCTGGAGGCACAAGTCTTTTTTAGCGATATTTACGACCACATGATACGGCTGTATGATCTGATGGACAGCCTGCGTGAGTTGTCTACCTACTCCCTCAGCACGTACCTGTCCATTGTCAACAACCGCATGAACAATGTAATGAAAACAATGGCAATTGTCACCGCGTTGTTCTTGCCCCTCACGTTCATCACCGGCTTTTTTGGCATGAACTTTTTTGCGCCGACGGTGAACACCGATGTCTGGACTGGCTGGGTCTCGTTTTTCTTAATGCTGGTGACGATGCTGCTGCTGCCGTTTGGGATGTTTTGGTACATCCGGCGGCGGCGCTGGTTGTAACAATGCGGCGCAAAATCATCAAAGTTTTACTGGCGTTGGTGGCCTTGCTGTTGGCCTTTTTTGGCCTGTATGGGCTGTGGGTTCGGGTGCAGTTAGGACTGGGCCAATCGCTGCAAGAGGGATTGGTGCAGGCAGATGCGTTGAACGGCCGTCTGATTTTCCCGCAGACGGCGCTGGTTTACGGTCTGCTGGCCGGTTTCTTCCTGCTGCTCACGTTGGTTCTCATCGGGGTGGTGTACCGATTGGTGAGGCAATAGACACGATTGAACGAATCCTTTGGTCCGGCCACAATTGCCGCCGCCCGCCAATTTGTGCGTTGGCGCTATGCGCCACCCTATGACATCTATAACATGGTGACCGACCCAGACGATGCCAACCTGGTGGAAGCGGCGGCCAATTACTTTCTGGACCCGGCCATCGGCTGCCATGCCCTGACCGATGAGTGGGGCAGGGTGCTGGCATTTTGCACCTTTGGCGAGGATGCGCAGGTTCCTGGCGGCGATTACGGCCGTATCGCCCTGGACATTGGCTTTGGTATGCGGCCAGACCTGACGGGGCAGGGATTGGGTCGGGAGTTTGTGACGGCCGTCATCCATTTCGCGCAGCAAACTTTCCAGCCAGACGTGCTGCGCGTCACTATCGCCGCGTTTAATCGGCGGGCGCTGCGCGTCTGGACGCAGCAAGGATTTGCGCCAGTACAAGAATTTGAGGGGATGATCGCAGGGAAACGGCCGTTCATCATCCTGGAAAAGAGCGAGAGCGGAGGAACTATGCAGGTTGAATTTTTAGGCAGCGGCGGAGCCTTTACCACCCCCCGCGCCGGATGCTTTTGCCCCATATGCGAGCAAGCCCGCGCCAAAGGCGTGCCCTACAGCCGCTCTGGTCCGGCCATCCTCGTCCACGGCCCAGATATTCTTATAGACACCTCCGAGCAAATTAACGAGCAGTTGAACCGGGCGCGCATAGGCCACATCCCGGCTTGCATCTACTCCCACTGGCACCCAGACCATACCGCCGGCCGCCGCATCTGGGAGATGAACATAGATTGGCGGCATTGGCCGCGCCACAACCGCCCCACCGATATTTATCTGCCGCCGCAGGTGGCCGCCGATTTCGCCACCCAACTCGGCCTGCGCGAAAACTTCGCCTACATGCAGCAGATGGGGGCCGTTCGGGTCCACCACTTGACCGAAGGGGAACCAGTTCATCTGAACGGCTGGCAAATCACCCCCTTCCCGGTGGCCGAGGCGTATGTATATGCGTTTTTGTTTGAAGGTGACGGCCGTCGCGTCCTCATTTGCCCGGATGAACTGTTCGGTTGGCAGCCGCCCACCTTTACGCAGGGCGTAGACCTGGCGGTCGTGCCCATGGGCATTGTGGAATTTAACGTTTGGACCGGCGAGCGCATCATCCCCGCCGACCATCCGGTGCTGCAAAGCGAGGCCACCTTCCGCCAAACGTTGGACATGCTGCGTCAGATTCAGCCGCGGCAGGCCATCATGACCCACATCGAAGAGCCAGACGGCCTGGGCTACGACGATTTGCTGCGCCTGGAAGCCCAATTGCAGACCCAGGGCTATCCGCTGCGCTTCGCCTACGATACAATGCAGGTGAAGATTGAAGATTAGCGCCCAAACAGTCTGGCGCTGCAATCCAAAATCGGAAATCCGAAATCCCTCAGGAGGTCAGGATGATTACCCATGTGGTGATGTTCAAATTGGAAGACGGCAGCGATGCCAGTATTCAACGCGCGATAGAGAAGATTCACGCTCTGGCGGGCAATGTCCCCTCGCTGCGCAGCCTGGAAGTGGGTCAAAACGTCATACCCTCGGCCCGCGCCTATGACCTGGCGCTGATCGCCCGCTTTGATGACCTGGCCGGGTTGGAGGCGTATCGAACGCATCCAGAACACCTGCCGGTGCTGGCGTATATGCGGGCCGTATCTGAAACATCAGCGGCCGTAGATTTCGAGTCTTAGGGTTCAAATGTTTTTAACCTGGTGAGATTGGACCAATCTCCAAGATTGGTCCAATCTGGAAACTCCAAAGTTAATTGCAAACGAACCCTTAACGGACAACCCTTAACCATAACCCATGACTGAAACCTGGTTCTCCCTCGTTTTCCCGCTGCTCTTTGCGGTGATATTTGTCCTGGCTATCAGCGAATTTCTCTTATCCTCGTTTTGGGCGCCGGTTTACTTTCGGTATGGCATTCCACTGCTGCGCCGCAGTTATACCGTACCCGCCGATTTGGACCTGGCGGCGCAAATCCCGCACCTGGAAACAAGTTTGCCACGCACCTGGTGGCGGCCAGGTGTGGTTTTTCGCGCCCTTAGTCCAACGGAACTCGCCTTTCGCCATCGCTTTGGCACACGCAACCCACTACAAGGGCTGGTGCGGTTGGAACCGGGACACGGCCGTATGACCATCACCGGCTACCTGTACAGTTTCTACCTGGTCTTTCCGTTTCTGATCCTGTTTTTTGTTTTGGTCGCCGGAGTACCCTGGCTTTTCTTGCTGTTCATGGCGGCTGTTTTTGCCTTTACGTTTGGGCTGCAGCGCCGCCATTACGCGCAAATCGCCGATATTATCGCGGCGACAGTCGGCGCACAACCAGCGGTGGGTACGGCCGTTTCCCGCCCATCCTTCCCCCCACAATCTACCCCCTACAAACCCGACAGCCAGACAACACCCTGGTCGCCGGAGACCAACGACCCCTTCGCGCCCAAGACCAGTTCACCCGGCGCGGGTTTGTCTAACCTGGAACTGTTGTTGATTGCGCTGCTGGTGGTGCTGGCTGGGGCCGTGGGCTGGTTCCTGCTGCTGCTGTTCACCGGGGCCTGAGCCTGAGGCTAAAGCCCCAGGCTAAAAAACAACACCCCGTAAACGGGGCTAACCATCTTTTACAGCCGGGTTTACCCGGCGTTGTTTTTTGCCGGGGTGTTTACGCCCCGGCGCGTTTGCTGGTAATTCAGGCGTCGCGTTCCAGGAAGATGTTTAGCTCGGCGTCGGTCAGCGGTTCGGCCGATTCGGCGGCGTAGTAGCCCGTTTCCCACAAGTTGGCGGCCACGCCATACTCCTGCTGGATAATTTCTTCGGCCCCATTTTTGAACAGATAAGCCGCCCAGGCGCTGTCTCGCCCCGGCGGGCAAACGACGACCAGATGCACCAATTCTGGCTGCACGGCCGTATGCCGCAAACGGCAGCCATTCACCGTCGCCAACCGCTCCAGAGCGCGGCGCAGCGGGATGTGCAAAGCCGGTGGCAGGTTTACCACCGGCCGCCACACGATGGCGTAAGATTTGTGGTCGGCGGAATCCTCGGTGGCCGGCGTTTCGGCGGCCGTCGCAAAGGACGTAATCCCTTGCAGCGCGTTAAGCAGATGGCTGCTCAACTGCCCGGTCTGACGGCGCAGTTCCGCCAGGGGCATCTCTGGGGCGGCGACCATCGTCAGCAAATAGGCATCGTCCAGGCAAATGGTGTACAGAAGCCACTCCCCGGCGCGAGGCGGCAGATGGAGAAACTGCACGCGCGATTTATACCCTTCCTGAAGCCACTCGCGCCCGGTGTGCAGCGCCACATTGGCTACTTCCGTATCATTTAACGTGCCCCAATGGGCCAAAACCTGGGTCCCCTGGGCAAAAATCACCGTTTGCAAAAGCTGGCCCAACTGCGCCTGCTGCAAAGCGGCTAACAGCACGGCCGTATCCGGCGCGCCGGTCTGGTTTGCTGCCACTTCACTACCAGGGCTGTGAAACGATTGGCTGCTCGCCTGCTTCAACACCGAGGGCAAATCCACGCTCAGCAGGGATTTGATTAACACCGCCTGCACCTGGCCGGAGTAAAAATCGGGCACAGCCACGTCTGGCGTGGGCGTAAGGAGGATAAGCCGCAGGTCTGGCTGCACCGCCCGCAGCGAACGCACAATCTGATCATCGGCGGCCAGGGGGATAAAAGCCAGGTCTTGCGGCTGCTGCACCAGATGCAGCGCCGCCTCGCGCACGGCCGGCGTCAGGCTGACCCGCGTGGGTTCCAGCTCTTTTAAGGCTTTCGCCAGCCGCAGGGCAAAGTTGCGGTCTGTTTCTAAAATGAGGACGTTCTTTTTCTGATCCACCAGGCGATTTTACCTATCTTGGCGGCGGCGCGCTACCAGAGCGGCCAGCAGCATCACCGCGCCTACGCCGCCAATCGCCCACAGCCAAAACCAATGGGAGGACGTTTTTTCTGTGGTCTGTGGCCCAAACAGCGCCAGCGGCAGGTCGTGGTCGGTAGATTTATACGACAGTCCGGTCGGGCTGAGGTCGTGGCCCAGGCTGTCTGGGAAGTCGGCGTTGACGTGCTGGATGGTAACGGCCGTCATCATTTCCACCAGCGCCGGGGAAACCAGCAGGCCATCAATCAACTGCGCCGCGCCGCCGTAGACGTAGCTGTATCGTTCCGGCAGGGGAACTTGCGCCAGGAGGTTGACAAGACGGCCGTCGGCCGTCAGTGTTTGCAGCGTCGGCGAAAGCTCATAATCATTAAAATCCCCCAACACAATCAGCCGCGCCGCCGGGTCGGCGGCCAACTGCGCCGCTGCCAGGGCATGGACATGGGCGGCGTGGGCCAACCGCTGCGGCTCCGTTTCCGCTTCGCCGCCCAACTTGGATTTGAAATGATTGACATAAACGGTAAGCGGCTGCCCATCTATGAGCAAATCAACCTGCAACGGCGGGCGGGAGAACAGTGGGGATTGGCCGGTGGGGCAAACGGCCGTCGCATCTGCTATGCCCGTTTTGATGTCTGTGCAGGTCTGGCGCAGGTGGGCGGCCTGTACCTGCGCCCGGTTAGGGTTGCTTAACAGGGCCAGGTCTATGCCACGCGCGTCCGGGCTTTCCCGATGGGTCACATCGTAGAGAAAGCCGCAGGTGGCCGCCAATTCCTGGGCCAGACCGTCCAACAGGCTGGCCTTTTCCACTTCCTGAATGCCAACCAACGTCGGGCAGCCCAGCGTCTGGCCGATGGCTGACGCCAGTTTGGCCTGCTTGATGCCGATTTCGGCCGGGCTGGGTTTGGGTTCGGCGTCGTCGCCAGTGTCGTCCAGGGCATCGAAGTGGTTTTCCAGGTTGATGGTGGCGACATTGAACTGCTGTGGACCGGGTTGGGGCGGAGTGGGCAGCGGGGGGAAGGGCACGGCCGTTACCTGCAAATCGTCTGGCGTCTGGTGGACCAGCTTGAACTGGTCAAAATGGTAAATCAGCGGGCCAACCAACCCGCTCACGCTGTCGCCGGTTTTTACGTCTGGGAAACCGGCGCAGTCTACGTCTGTGGTGTGCAGGATGGGGATGATGCGGCCAATACCGTCGGCGGTCTGTTGGCGCACCAGGCGGGCGGCGTGTTCCGGCCGGCTGACGGCAAAGCCACAGCCGCTAAACGTGGGACCCGTCACCTGCGCCGCGCCTGCCACCATCACCCGCATTCCTTCCAATGGTTCATAGTAGGCAGCCAGGGCGTCGTTTTCGGCCGGTGGGTCCAGGGCGATGGGCGCGGGCAGGGCGTGGCCGCTGGCTTCGATGGTGATTTCCAGGTTGGTGTCGGCCAGTTCTGTCAGGCCGAAGAATTCCGTCACCTGGCCGGTAACGCGCACCAGATCGCCTATTTGCGCCGACGGCCGCTGCCGCCCCAAAAACAAGGCGATGCCGTCGGATGTGGCCGGGTCGCCGTCTTCGTCGCCGGGGGCGTCTTGGACAAACAGGGTGTAATAGGTGGTCCCTTTGGTGTTGCGGTCGGCGTAAGCGCCGGTGACAACGCCGCGAAAGGTGACGATTTGGTTGATATAGGGCGAAAATTCGCCGCTCCCCTGAATCTGACCAATGGATGGCAGGCTTTGCTGCGCGGCTAAAACCGCCGGGTCCAGGCAGTCGCCGTCGAAGGTAAGTTGGCCGGGGGTGGGGGTTTCGCGGGGCAGCCAATCGGCGGCGCTGTTGGTGTCGCAGTCGGCAGGCACGCGCTCGATGCTGTGGCCGGTGAAGACGCCGGCGATGGCCGGCCGGAAGAAGGTGGTGCTGCTGCCATAGTTCAGGCTGTCGCGCACGGCCGTTTTTTGCACCAGCAGCACCTCATCGCCATCGTTGGCCAGGGCCAGGCCGCCGCTGGCCCACACCAGGAAGGTGCGCATGTTGGGCACTGTGGGGTCGGTGTCCTGAATTTCAAAGTCCGGGTTGTGGCCGAAGAGGGCGCGAAAGCCAACGGCCGTTTGCGCCACCACCAATGCCTGGCCGGGAGCAATGCTGGCGCCTTCGGGGAAGCGGGCCATGCCTTCACTGCCGCCAACCGTCTCCTCGTCGCCAATTTTGTAGTCAGACAGATCAATAACGGCCGTGCCCACATTGGCAAGTTCCAGCCATTCTTCCCGGCTATCATCGCCGGGCGTGTTGTAATACACCTCGGTGATGAGGATGGGAGATGGCTCGCTGTCCTGCGCGAAAACCGATGGGGTCAGCAAAATCAGGATCATGGTTGCGATACTGGCGAAGCGGAACATTGGCATGGGTCCTCCTGAGGGAGAATGGATGACAAAGGAACAAAGGTTTGAATGGTATGAAACGGCCGTTTGGGCATGAGATTTACCTCAATTACGGTACAATTGTGAATGAAGGTCAGGCAGATTGCAAGCAAAACGTTGTCAGGCGATGGGACAAATCGCGCTGGGCGTTTAGACGAGGTCAAGGCATTGGCAAGAAAGTCAGAAATGTTCCGGTCAGGCGCGACAACTGGTCGGCCCATTGTGGCGGGCGACCGGATCATCGTGCCCGAAGCGCAAGTTTTTGCGCTCAATACACGGTTTGGCGGCCATATTCATCTCCCTGCGCCGCATCGGCCGCCGCGCCGAAGAATTGAAGTAGGTTGGGATGGGGCGTCAGACGCCGCCTGCTGCCCAAATGTTTACACATTTCTGATATAGGACTATCACCTTATTTATACAAACCGGTCAGAATACCAATGGGCTATTGTTGCCTGCGTCATTGAAAGACATACTACTTTCAGACGCTAACATGACTCTGCCTACAAGGCAAAGGAACAGGTTCATGACCGAACGAGCGAAAAATAAAACAAAATCAATACCGGTCGTCCCGCTAAGAGGCGGCGCGGTATTCCCGGGTATCACCACCACCATTTCGATTGGTCGGCGGAATTCGTTGGCGGCAGCGCAAACGGCCGTAGACCAGGGCGGCGACCTCCTCATCCTCGTCCAGCACGACGCTGAACTGGAAAACCCCAACGACAAAGACCTGGCCCCCATCGGCGTGCTGGCAACCGTGCGCGACGTACTGCGCGCGCCCCACATCGGCGTGCAAATGCTCGTCGAACTGCACCGGCGCGTGCGCTTCCATCACCTGGAAGCCACCGAACCTTACCTGGTCGGCGCCTACAGCGAAATAACCGACCAACGCGACACCGATGACCCTCTTCTGGTCAACAAAGCCATCGCCTATCTGGAGCAATATGCCGAAGCCCTGGGTGAAGCCAACCAGCAGGTGATGAGCGTCACCCGCAACAAAGCAACCGCCGGTGACCTGTCCGATTACATCGCCGGACTCATCAACCTGCCCTTTGAAACAGAACTCCAACTTCTGCTTACCCTGGACGGCGGCGAGCGGCTGCTCATCGTCACCGAATATCTGGAACAAGAGCTGCGCATCACCGAAATCCGCAAAAAAATCCAACAAGACGCCCGCGCCAGCACCGACAAAGCACAACGGGAATATGTGCTGCGCGAACAAATGCGCGCCATTCGCAAAGAATTGGGCGAAGAAGGTGAAGACCTGGTCGAGCAGCTGCGCCAGAAGATCGAAGCGGCTGAAATGCCGCCAAACGTGGCCGAACGTGCCCATAAAGAGCTGCAGCGCCTGGAATACCAGGGCCAACAGTCGGCCGAAGCCAGCGTGATTCGCACCTATCTGGAGTGGCTGGTGGAACTGCCCTGGAACAAAACCACCGAAGACAACCTGGACATTCGCCACGTGCGCGCCGTGCTAGACGCCGACCATTACGGCCTGGACGACGTGAAAGAGCGCATCGTGGAGTACGTGGCCGTGCGCAAATTGGCCGGGACCAACATGCGCGGCGCCATCCTGAATCTGAATGGCCCGCCTGGCGTTGGCAAAACGTCCATCGCTACCTCGGTGGCGCGGGCGATGGGGCGGGAAATGATTCGCATTAGCCTGGGCGGCGTGCGCGACGAAGCGGAGATTCGCGGCCACCGGCGCACCTACATCGGCGCGCTGCCGGGGCGGATTATCCGCGCCCTGCGCGACGCCGGCACGCGCAACCCGGTGATTGTGCTGGACGAAATTGACAAAGTGGGCGCAGATTGGCGCGGCGACCCCTCATCGGCGCTGCTGGAAGTGCTGGACCCGGAACAAAACCACAGCTTCAGCGACCATTATCTGGAAGTGCCCTTTGATTTGAGCCAGACGATTTTTATCACCACGTCGAATCAACTTGGCACAATTCCCGCGCCCTTATTGGATCGCATGGAAACCATCACCATGCCGGGTTACATTGAAGACGAAAAGATTGCCATTGCGCAGGGCTATCTTTTGAAGAAGCAGCTTGTGGGCCACGGCTTACACGACGTGGACATTACCATCGAGGATGCTGCCCTCCAGAAAATGCTGCGCCACCACACGCGGGAAGCGGGCGTGCGTCAGTTGGAGCGGTTGATTGGCTCGGTGGTGCGTAAGCTGGCGGTGAAGATTGCCGGTGGGGAGACGGGGCCGTTTGTGGTAACGGCCGTTACCATCGCCGACTTCCTGGGACCCGATAAATTCCACTACGGCATGGCCGAAGAGCAGGACGAAATCGGCGTCGTTACCGGGCTGGCGGTTAACGCCTTTGGCGGTGACACCCTGTCCATTGAAGTCAGCCTGAGCGAAGGCTCCGGCCGCATCACCATGACCGGCTCGCTGGGCGACGTGATGCGCGAATCGGCGCAGGCCGCCCTGACCTATGCGCGGGCCAACGCCCGCGGCCTGGGTCTGGAACCGGCAATTTTTGACCAGGTGAACCTGCATATTCACGTGCCGGAAGGGGCCGTGCCCAAAGATGGCCCCAGCGCCGGCATTGGCATGGCGACGGCGATTATTTCTGCCTTTACGCGGCGGCCGGTGCGCCGCGACATCGCCATGACCGGCGAGGTAACGCTGCGCGGTAAGGTGTTGGCGATTGGCGGGTTGAAGGAAAAGGTGATTGCCGCGCATCGGGCGGGCATCCATACCGTCCTGCTGCCCAAAGACAACGCCAAAGACATCCCCGACCTGCCGGAACGGGTGCGCCAGGATTTAACGCTGATCCCGGTGGGCCACCTGGACCAGGTGCTGCCGATTGCTCTGCTGGAAAGCAATGGGCCGCCGTTTAGCGTGGAAACAAAAGCGGCAGCGTGGATATGCCCGCGCCGCCGGTCAATGGCAGCCACAAGGAACGGGCCATCCACGCCGCCCACGAATAGAGTGCGGGCGTGACGCCCGCGCTCCCAGGGGGCTATCTTGGGCAGGGGTGGACCTGGATGAGCCAACAGACACGGCCGTCATCCAGCCAATCTATCTGCCAGGTGGCGGTGGGGAAGCTGCGGCGCGCGCCGCGCAGCAGCATTTGCAGCCGTTGGGCAAAGGGGGGCAGGCCCGGATCGGGGCGGGCAAAGCGGCCTAATTGGGCCAGGTCGAGCGATTCTGGGGCGGCGTCCGGGGGGTGGTAGGTGATGTGGTCCTGGGAATGGAGCGCGGTGACGGCCGTTCCCAACATCTCTGCTGCTACCATTTTCATCACCAACACATCTCGCCGCAGGTGGGTCGGCGCGCCGGCCAGAGACCAGACGCGCTGCAAGCCAGCGGCAAGCTGCGCCGGGTCGGTAAGGTGGATGGCGCGCTGTGGCGCATACAGAGGGTCGCCGGGTTGATCCGCGCCATCCAGTGAAAACGCGGCGCGCATAATCATCGGCGTATCCAGCCGGGGAAAGCGGGCGCTTTCATAGAATGTTTCATGGAGCCAGTCGGCGTCTACGGCCGTCACCAACCCATTTTGCACGGCAATCACACCCGCATCCAACAGCAGGCCAAACAATTCGTCCAGCAGAACTGCGCCGGGTGGCACAGGCAGGCTGGCCTGGGCGGCGTGGTCCAGCAGCCGAACCTTGTCGCCGACCGGCCATTTACGCGCCCGGTTTGCGCCCAGCCAGAGGAAAGGGGTTTTGTTCATGTGGGGTGAAGATAGGATAACCTTGCAACGGTCATAATCTGACACTTTTATCACCTTGTCAGATGTCACCTTGTCATCCTTGTTAATTCCGGAGCAGGTTTTGTACGGCCGTTTGCGCCTCTGGGTAGCAGAAGGTGAAACCGGCTTCTTGCAGGCGTTGGGGCAGGGCGCGACGGCCGTTTAGCACCACGTCGGCCACTTCGCCCAGAAGCAGGCGCAGGGCAAAAGCAGGGGCAGGCACGAAGGACGGCCGTTTCATCACCCGGCCCACCACTTTGGCCATCTCTCGGTATGTGAGTGGTTGGGGAGCGCACAGGTTATAAGCGCCAACGGCCGTGTCCCGTTCCAGCAAAAAGCGAATTGCCCGCACTTCGTCTTCCAGGTGAATCCAGGACATCCATTGACGGCCGCTGCCCAACGGCCCACCGGCAAAGAACTTAAAGGGCAAAACGAGCGTCTGAAACGGCCCACCTTCGGCGCTAAAGACCACACCGCTGCGAATGACCACCTGGCGCACACCCTGCGCGGAGACGGCGGTGGTAGAGGCTTCCCAATCAATCGTCACATTTGCCAGAAAACCATCTCTGCCTGGCGGCGACGCTTCTGTGACGATCTGGTCGGTCAGCGCGCCGTAATAATCTACGCCCGATGATTGGATGACCACCTTCGGTTTATGGGCGGCGGCGGTGATGGCTTCGACCACCGCTTTGCCGGCGTCCAGGCGGCTTTGCAGGATGCGCTGCTTGCGTTCGGCCGTCCAACGAGAGGGCAGCAGACCGCTGCCGGCCAGGTTTTCACCGGCCAGGTTGACGATGGCGTCGGCGCCGTCGGCGAGGTGGCCCCAGGAGACGGCCGTTTTGCCATCCCATTTTGCCGCCCGCACCCCAGTTGGCAGGCTGTGGCCGCCTGGATTGCGGCTTAAGACAATCACTTCGTGACCATCTTTGGCCAGACTTTGCGCCAGCGCGCCGCCAATCAGGCCGGTCCCCCCGGTAATAATGATACGCATAAAACAATTCCTCTTTAAGTTAGTTAAGGCAGGTTGGGTACTGTGTTGTCCAGTGTTCAGTACACTGGACACTCGACACTGAACACAGTCATTCCCTTAACGGTGAATGGCTTCGTGGATGTTGGTAAACCAATCACGCAACGGCCGTCCGCGTTCGTCCAAATGTGTTTCAACCGCCTGGCGATAGGCGGCCATGTATGGTTTCATGGTATCTTCTGGCATCCGATAATGAAAATTCATCAATAGACCATGCACCCATTCCAGGTTGGCGTCTAGCAAATTAATGCTGCCCAGACTCAACGCAGCCTGCATGTTATCCCCCAGGTCTCGATTGGCGTTCTTCAGGAAATGAATTGGAATATTCAATGACGCCATCGCTGCTAAGATGTCGGCTTCCATGGCGGACCGGTTTTCGACAAAATGTTTGAGCGCCGCCTGGTAAGCCGGCGAGGCCAGTTGGGCATGAGGTTGGGGCAGCGAACCACTCATGACCTGTTCCGCGACCTGGGGTGCGGCGCGCAGATCATGCCCCAGATAATAAGCCGGTATATGCGGGATAAGCTCGGGAATGGCGGTGAATACACCGCCACCATAGGCCATCACCGTGCTGCTCTGTCGGGCCAGGGCGGCAATGTCTGGCAGTCGGCTGGCCGTGTACAGCGTTTGGGCTGTCACGATGAGCAGTTGGGGGTGAATGCTGGCCAGAGTGGTCTCCAGCCGGTCTGGCGGCACGTCGGCGCCCAGGTAAATGACATCCCAACTGCGCTGACGCAGGAGTAAAGTGAGCAGCAGGGCGCTAAAGGTGTGCTGTTCTTCGGGGGCACAGGCAATGATGATACGGCCGTGTCTGTTTGGTGGGGGTGTGGCATTCAGCAAAGCCTCTAACTGGCGAATCGCCAGGGCCGAGGCAAAATGCTCTTGCTGCACTGTAATCCGTCCCTCGTACCAGCCAATGCCAATAGCCACCAAAGCATTTTGTATCAGTTCAAAACAGACAGTTTCCAGCGGAAACAAGGCAAATGCCTGCGCCTGAACTTGCCTTGCCTGTTGTTCATCGAACACCAGGCAGGCGGCGATCCATGCTTCGCGGAGCTGGTTAACTGACTCACCACCGATGAAGGACGTCGGCGCCAGTTCCTCAGCATCACTGCTATACGTTTCAAATGGAGACTCGCCCTCCGTTTCTAGCTGCCGCCATAGGTCCACCGCCCGGCTGATGCTTAACCCCTCATTTTGCCGTTCCTGGAGCCATTTCAGCATGTCTATATCGTATTGTGAATAGAGCCGATGACGGCCGGGTGTGCGATCTGGCTGGGGCAACCCATAACGCCGTTCCCAGGCGCGCAGCGTATCTGGCTTGACGCCGGTTTCCTGTACGACCGCTTTTAAATTAAAGGAAGGGGTTTTATTCGCATTTGTCACGGTTTCTCTTTTCCTCAGTACTGAGTTATCTGCAAAGATTTATCGCCTGTCGAAATTCTTTGAAGAACGCGCCAGACTTCTGTGCTTATTATAGACATTCAGATAATGATTTTGGGTAGGGGCGACCCTTGTGCCCGCCCATTCGCCAGAGGGCGAACACAAGGGTCGCCCCTACCAGCCAAAATGTTTTTCTGACAATCTATAGCACCTATATTACCACAGTTGTATAGATTTTGTCCACATTTTGCGAGACAAAAATGCGGTGGCGCTGTTTGGCGGCTAACGAATAGCCCAACGACGCTTTGGAAAAAACGCGGGGATTGTACAGAGAACGATCACGAGGGGCGTCCTCTTGGGCACACCTTATGCTGACAAACCGAAATAACCTTTCACATCCGGCCAAACTGTCGCGCTAATTGGCCCACAGACAGGTAAATGAGGGTGGGACGGCCGTGTGGACAGGTGTGGGGGTTTTGGCACGCTTCTAACTGCCAGACCATCGCCTCCATTTCCGCCCTGGACAGGGTTTGGCCGGCCTTCACGGCCGCCGTCTTGCACACGCGCAAGATGATTTTGCTCTCGATTTTGCCTTGCAGCGGCGCATCGCCCCGCTCCAAATCTTCCACCACGGCCGTCACCGCTTGCGCCGGGTCCATTTTGGCTAACAGGGCCGGGATGGCCCGCACCATGAAGGCATTGGGGCCAAACGGCTCAATCTGAAAACCAAGCCCGGCCATCACCTCCAGGTTGTCGGCCAATAAGGTGGCTTGCGGTGGGGACAAGTAGACGGCCGTACCCGTCACCAACCCCTGCGATGCTACCTTGTTTTGCTCCCAGGCGGCCATAAACTGTTCGTAGAGAATGCGCTCATGGGCGGCGTGCTGATCAATCAGAAAGACGCCATCTGGCCCTTCGGTGATGATGTAGGCGGCGCCCACCTGCCCCACCACGCGCATGATGGGCAGTTTATCGCCGGCCAGAGTGGCCTGGGCTGATGGTTCGGGCGGGGGAACGGCCGTTTCCCCTTCCACATCGGATCGCAGGGATGGGGGCGTCCAATCAAAAGCCATCTCCGCCTGTGGCCGGCCGGCAGGCGCGATTTCGTCGCGGTGGGTAAAGGCCTGGTCGTCCAGGTCGCCGGACCAGCCGGGTGAAGCGGCCGACCAGCCGGATACGGCCGTGCCGCCCGGCGGCGACCAGACCTCCAGGCCGCGTAGGGGCGTGGTGTCTATGAGAGTGCGGCGCACCGCCTTTTGCACCGCGCCAAAGACGGCGCTGCTGTGGTGAAAGCGCACCTCGGTCTTGGTCGGATGCACGTTCACGTCCACTTCGGTGGGCGGCACGCTGATGAACAAGATGCCCAACGGATAGCGCCCGGTAGGCAGCAGGGTGTGGTATGCCTGGATGACGGCATAAGTAAGGCTGGTGTCTTTGATCAGACGGCCGTTCAAAAACAGCGTAATCTGGTTGCGATTGGCCCAATGCAGGCTGGGCGGCCCCACATAGCCGGATACGCTGATGGGGATGCGGTGCGGGCTGCTGTCGGCGGCCGCCTCTTCAGGCGCGGGTTGAAGGATGGGCAGCAGTTGGCGGGCCGTTTCCGGGCCATAGACGGCCACCAGCACATCCAGCACACTGCCGCTGCCATTGGTTTGGAAGGTGATACGGCCGTTATGAGTCAGCCGAAAGCGCGTATCTGGGTAAGCCAGGGCGTAGCGGCTGACAAATTCGTCAATCAGCCGCTTTTCCGTGGTGATGGATTTGAGAAATTTCAGGCGGGCGGGCAGGTTGTAAAAAAGATTCTCCACAGCGATGACCGTGCCCTGGGGCGCGCCGACCGTATCGCGGCCGGTCACAATGGCCCCGGCCAACGTCAGGCGAGAGCCGGCCGCTTCGCCTTGCGCCCGCGAGACCACCGTCACCTGACTAACAGCGCTGATAGCCGCCAGCGCCTCGCCACGAAAGCCGAGGGTGTGAATAGCGTTCAGGTCTTCGGCCGATTGTAGTTTGGAAGTGGCGTGGCGCATGAAAGCGGTTTCGATCTCTTGGGCAGAGATACCCTCGCCATCGTCGGCCACCTGGATGCTCTGGCGGTCGCCTTCTTGTACACTGATGTTGATGGTGCGCGCCCCGGCGTCCAGGCTGTTTTCCACCAATTCCTTGACGACAGAAGACGGCCGTTCCACCACTTCCCCCGCCGCAATCTGCGACGCCAACTGCTCTGACAAAACATGGATTTTCATGCAAAGTATTGTACCACGTCCCCCCGTCACCTTGTCACCCCGCCACCTTGTCACTATACTTTCACAAAAAACCTGGGAACAAAGTTATGCCTTTTCAACCACCCTATGAAGTACCTATTGAGCGACAAGCGTACACGTTTCATGCCCTGCCGCGTGAAGGCTGGGGCAGTATTGGCTGCCTGATGCTGCACGGCTTCATGGGCAGCCCGGCCAGTTCGCGGGACATGGGTGAATATCTGGCGCAAAACGGCGTCACTGTTCACTGCCCGCTTTTGCCCGGTCATGGCAACCTGCCTTACCAGATTCACAACCTTTCCCGGCAAGATTGGATTGACGAGGCTGAAGAAGGCTTAGAAACCATCAGCAAATATTGTGACCAGGTCTTTTTGATCGGGCATTCAATGGGCGCGGTGCTGTCGGCCCATCTGGCGCAAAAAACGAAGGACATCTGTGGCCTTATCTTACTGGCGCCGCTGTACGATGTACCCGATTGGCGCATCAAGATGGCCTCTTTCGGCCGTTATTTCATGCCCTGGTTTTACCCGTTGAAGAAAAAAGATGTGGATCGCGATATTTTTATAGGGCGCGTGTTGGATTTTAACCCCAACTTGGACCCCACCGACCCGGCGTTGGCTGACTTTTTTGTCGAGGCTTCGCGGCTGCCTATGGATGGCATTGACGAAATGCGCAAGATGGCGAATCTGGGGCGCAAGCTGTGGCCGCGCATCTACCAGCCGGTGATTATCTTCCAGGGTGGCCACGATCCGGCGGTGAATTCGGGCAACACCGAAAAATTATTCCAAAAAATTGGCGCGGCCGACAAAGAAATGAAATTTTTCCCCCAGGTGGGGCACGAGCTGATGCGGCCGGTGGAGCCGATTCACCAGAGGGTGTGGCAGAAAATCCTGGAGTTTATTGAGGACCATTCTGAGTTTGGGCAGAAAGCGCCGACGCCGCTCAATGCGCCTTCGCTGCTGGTGACAAAAAAAGAAGACGGCCGTATGCGGTAAACGGCCGTTTCCTGCCAATCGTTCATCTTGTAGAGCAGTCGTATACCCGGTTTTGGGTCTGTTCCGCCCGGCGCTAAAGCCGCGGGGCGGGGTGGGCAATGCCAGATTAGCCGATGGAGCAAGTATGCGATTGCCCTGCCTCATCTTGCTGTGAAAAGGCATTACCACTATAATCAGAACTAAGTTGCAACTTTCACAATCTGTTAAGGATGATTGCGTGACCAGTGATGAAACCGTTAACCATCTTAACGATTGGAAAGTTTGTTGTTTATGAAAGGTTGGAGAAACATTTCAAATAGGAGAAAACATGAAAAAAACGACCTTGCTTTTTATTGCCCTGTTCCTGGCCCTGGCGTTGGTAGCCTGTGGCGGTGGTGGCACAGAACCGGCCGCCGCCCCCACTGAGGCCGCCGCCCAAACGGCCCCGGAAACGCCGGCCGAAGCCGCCGCCGAAACAGACTGCGCCAGCGAAGCGCTCTTCTGCGTCGGGTTGGTGACAGACGTTGGCGAAATTGACGACAAATCGTTCAACCAGTCAGCCTGGGAAGGCGTCCAACGGGCTGCCAATGAATTAGGCGCAAAAGTGGAGTACATCGAAACCGGTGACGCCAAAGATTACGTCGCCAACATTGACCTCTTCGCCAAAAATGGCTACGACGTCATCGTCACCGTTGGTTTTGCCCTGGGCGAAGCAACGGCCGAAGCCGCCGCGCAATACCCCAATGTCAAGTTCATCGGCGTAGACCAATTCCAGGGTGAAGCGGTGGCCAACGTGGCCGGCCTCATCTTCCCCGAAGATAAAGCCGGGTTCCAGGCTGGCGCTCTGGCCGCCATGTTGAACCAGAGCGGCACGATTGCGGCCGTTCTGGGCACGGACCTGGTTCCGCCAGTTGTCGCCTTCAAAGAAGGTTACGAAGGTGGCGCGCGCTACATCAACCCAGACATCAATATCATCTCCACCTTCCACCCCGGTGGCCTGGACGTAGCCTTCACCGACCCTGAATGGGGCGCTACCACGGCCAGACAAGCCGTTGACCAGGGCGCGGATGTCGTCTTTGGCGCCGGTGGCAAGACCGGCAACGGCGCGCTCATTGAAGTCGCCGGTGTTCAAGGCGCTTTCTGCATTGGCGTAGACAGCGACCAGTGGGAAACCGTTCCCGAAGCGCACGCTTGCCTGGTCTCCAGCGCCATGAAGCTGATCACCCCCGGCGTTTTTGATCTGATCAAACTGGCGCAAGATGGCGCTTTCCCAGGCGGCAATTTTGTTGGCGATACGGGTCTGGCCCCCTTCCACGATTTTGACAGCCAGATTTCGCAAGAAATCAAAGACAAACTGGCGGAGATTGAAGCCGGTCTGGGCGACGGTTCTATTTCTACCGGCTATGCGCCTTAAATCCGGAGATTAATCCGGCATAGGTATGATTATTAAAAAGTGCGGTGTGCCTTCTGGTACGCCGCACTTTTTTTAAGTGGGAAGGCAAACCGGACGCCTATTAAGGACCAAAAGGAGGCACAGACTATGGCGACAGAACAAACAAGCGATTCGTCTGGCGGGGTGGTAGGCAGGTTGCAGCGTCTATGGCGGGCGGCGAGTGTGCCGCTTTTTTCGGTATTTTTGGCCGCGTTGATTGGCGCCATTCTCCTCTGGTTATCCGGCTCTAACCCCCTCACGGCGTATACAGCCTTGCTACAGGGGGCTTTGGGCAGCGCATCTGGCCTTACCCGCACATTGGAAAAAGCGACGCCGCTGGTCTTTTCCGGTTTGGCTGTCGCTTTTGCGTTTAAGGCGGGTTTGTTCAACATCGGTGGACAGGGGCAGTTGTTGATCGGCGGCATTGTAGCGGGATATTTGGGCTTTGCCATCGAAGGCTTGCCATTTATCATCCACATGCCGTTGGCCTTGTTGGGTGGCGCTCTGGCCGGCGCGCTCTGGGCGGCTGTTGCCGGCGCGTTGAAGGCATACACCGGCGCGCATGAGGTGATCACCACCATCATGCTGAATTATGTCGCCATCAACCTGACCGATTTTCTGGCGAATGGTCCATGGAAAGCGGAGGGGATTATTGCGCGAACGCCGAGAGTATTGGAAACGGCCGTTATTCCCAAATGGGGTTTTGTGCCGGTCGGTTTTCTGATCGCTGTGTTGATGGCTGTTTTGACCCATTATTTGCTGTTCAAAACAACCTGGGGGTACGCCATCCGCACCACCGGTCTGAACGCCGACGCCGCCAAATACGCGGGCATTAAAGTAGGGCGGATCATTGTCTTGACCATGTCGTTTAGTGGGCTTCTAGCTGGCATGGGCGGTTCGGTGGAGACGTTGGGGGTGATCGGGCGTTATCAACCTGGCTTTAATGTAGGGTTGGGGTTTGATGGCATTACCATCGCCCTGCTGGCAAAAACCAACCCGCTGGGGGTAATTCCGGCGGCGCTGCTGCTGGGCATGATGGACGCCGGCGGCAGCCAGATGCAGTTCGACGCCGGGGTACGCTTCCAAATTATTGACGTGATCAAGGCATTGATCCTGTTCTTTGTTTCCGCCGACGTGATTGTGCGCAAGATTTTGGGAGCACGGGCGGTAGATGAAGACAAGGTGACACTGAGCACGGGATGGGGTGGTTAAGGAGGACGAAGATGACGACGACAACGATAACCAAATTAAACAATGGGTTGAAGTTAGACGCCGCCTTCTTTGGGCGCGTGGCGGTGGTGGCCGTGGCTGTGGCGGCGCTGGTGTATTATTTCTTACATCCACAACAGGCAGCGGCCGTTTATGCTTCCGCTTTGCGCCAATCTACACCGCTGGTCCTGGGGGCGTTGTGCGGCCTCATCGGCGAGCGCACCGGCATCATCAACATTGGCATTGAGGGGCAGATGCTCATGGCTGCTTTTATCGCCTTTCTGGTCAATGTCTACAGCGGCAACTTGTTGGTTGCCGCGGTGGCCGGCGTTCTGGCAGGCGCATTTTTAGGGCTGTTTCTGGCCTGGATGTCTATTACCCTGAAAATGGACCAGATCATCGGCGGGACGGTGATCAACATCCTGGCATTGGGTCTGACCAGCTTTTTCTACGTGGCTGGCCTGACCACCAAAGGCAAACTGCAACCCATTCCGTTGGGACCACTGGCAGACATTCCCCTGATCGGCCCTATCTTTTTTAACAACGCACCGATCACCTATTTGACTATCATCCTGGTATTCTTCTTCCAGTTTGCGTTGTTCCGCACGGTGTGGGGACTGCGCACGCGCGCTGTTGGTGAACATCCCAGCGCCGCCGATACGGTGGGCATCCGGGTGAACAGGATGCGTTACCTGAATACCACGCTGGCCGGCTGCCTGTCTGGGTTGGCCGGGGCCTACCTGACTCTGGAGGCGGTTGGCTCGTTTGAACGCGGGATGACCAACGGCCGTGGCTTTGTGGCCCTGGCGGTGATGATTTTTGGCAAATGGACGCCGCTGGGTTCCTGGGGGGCGGCGCTGCTGTTTGGTTTCGCCACCGCTTTGCAGACGCAGTTCCAATTCCTGGGACTGGATTTCATCCCCCACCAGTTTGTCGGCATGTTCCCTTACGTGCTGACCATCGTGGTGCTGGCCGGCTTTGTCGGCCGCTCACGACCACCGGCGGCTGAGGGTAAAGTGTATGACCCTGAATAGGGGCAATGAGCCGTGAGCCGAACACGGAACACGGAACACGGAATACGGATAACGGACGACAGACACCAGGCCTGATTGTTGAAAGATGAGGGTAACGATGAGCAACGTAGATAAGTCAACTGTTGTTTTAGAAGCTAGAGGCATTACCAAACGCTTTCCCGGCGTGTTGGCCAACGACAACGTGGATTTAATGCTGTACAAAGGGGAAGTGTTGGCGCTGTTAGGGGAAAATGGTGCGGGTAAAAGCACGCTGATGAACATGCTCTACGGGTTGTATCATCCCGATGAAGGCGAAATCTGGATAAAGGGCGAGAAAGTGACCCTGAAAAATCCGCGCGATGCCATTGATCGCGGCGTGGGCATGGTACACCAACATTTCCAACTCGTGCCGGTGATGACGGTGGCGGAAAATGTGATTCTTGGGTCTGAAATCACCAGTCGGGCAGGCATTCTGGCCCGGCGCGCCGCCGAACAGCGGGTGAACGAACTATCGCAGCGATATGGACTGGAAGTAGACCCATCGGCTATGGTAGAAGATTTGCCCGTCGGCACGCAGCAGCGGGTGGAAATCATTAAGGCATTGTACCGCAATGCCGATATTTTGATTTTGGACGAGCCAACGGCCGTACTGACCCCCCAGGAAGCCAACGAACTGTTCCGCATTATGCGCGACCTGACGGCGCAAGGGGTGTCTATCATCTTTATCACCCACAAGTTAAAAGAAGTGCTGGCTGTGGCCGACCACATTGGCGTCCTGCGCGGCGGGCGATTGGTGGGCATCGCTAAACCAACCGAATCCACCGAAGCCAGTCTGGCCGAAATGATGGTCGGCCGCAGCGTTATCCTGACGGTGGACAAAGAACCGGCCCAACCAACTGACGTGGTGCTACAGGTAGAAAATTTGCACGTGAAAGATGATCGCAGCCATATGGCAGTGAAAGGCGTGAACCTGGAGGTGCGCGCCGGGGAAATTGTGGGCATTGCCGGGGTGCAGGGCAATGGGCAGCGGGAATTGGTAGAGGCGCTGACCGGGCTGCGGAAGGTGGAAGACGGCCGTATCACCATTGCCAACGTAGACAGCACCCATTACACCCCGCGGCAAAACACCGAACTAGGCGTGGCCCACATCCCTGAAGACCGCGAAAAACATGGTCTGGTGATGGCTTATACGCTGGCCGACAACATGGTGCTAAACAATTATTACCTGGAACCGTATGCCAGAGGAATTATGATGGACAAAGAGGCCATTGTGCAACATGGCAAACAGCTTGTTGAGGAATTTGACGTGCGCCCGCCTAATGCCCTGACGACCGCTGGCAAATTATCTGGTGGTAACAAGCAGAAGGTGATTGTGGCCCGCGAATTTTCCCGCCCGACCAAGCTGTTGATTGCCGCGCAGCCGACGCGCGGCATTGATGTGGGTTCCATCGAGTTTATCCACAATCAAATCGTGGCGCAGCGCGACCAGGGGGCGGCGGTATTGGTGGTTTCAGCGGAGTTGGACGAGGTATTGGGGTTGGCGGACCGGGTGGCGGTGATGTTTGACGGCCGTATTGTCAAAACGCTGCCTATAGAAGAAGCCACCCGCGAGCGCGTAGGGCTGTTGATGGCCGGGTCGGAGGTGTGACCCGTAAATCGTAGACCGTAGACCTTAGACCGTAAATCGTCAGCCGCAGGCGGTTCAACAACCTGTGTCACACATCACCAGGGCCATTGTCGCGGCGATGGCGTGGTTGATGACGGCGATACGGCCGTCTAACAAAGCGCGTTTAATGTGTTTCAGCGGCACCCACCTGACGCTCCCGTCTGGACTGATGTCACCCTCAGTTCGGTGGAGATCAGCGGCAAGCTGGGTCCGCTGGGCGCAAAAGAAGTGGCCTACCCCCAGGTGTTCTACCTCGTCGGCCACAAACGTGCCCAGGTAAAGCCATTGTTCAGCCGTGTAGCCGGTGCGCTGCAAGAGGGCGGTTTGTACGGCCGTTAACGGGTCTTCGTCAGGTCGCAGATAGCGGCCGATCATCTGCCAACTTCCCCAGGCATTGCCAGTATGAAAACTCTCTAAAACCATCGCTTCGCCGGACTCATTCACCACGAAAGCGTTTACATAATCACGAAATTCCAAGAGCGGCCAACGATTCTCTTCTGGCTCATCCAGAGACAACTGCGAAATGACCGATTCTTGTGGCTGCGAAGCAAAGATGATTTCTGGTTGACGCAAATCCACAGTTTCTTCTTGCATGTCAGGTACCCTTTTCAGGAGATTGGCGGCTAAACCACGCGGATACGACTCTTCCTAAAAAAGGATCATACCGACGCGATATTACAAAGCGCCTTTCTACACCAGCAGCTTCGCACCGGTTCGTGAATCAGGGGATTCGACAGAAATATAGGGGCAGGATATACTTATTTTATTCAGGTAGGTGATAGTAAGAAAGAATTGAACGATAACCCCGTTTTTGCGGGGTTCTTTAATTTCTTGCGCCTAACCCAACTGTCATCCGTTTATTAGATTTCAGCCGAGTCTGGTGGAGAAATAGAAAGATGAGCGAAGAGAGTGTTATTTATATAACCGAAGAGGGCCTAACCAAAATCAAAGAAGAGTTGGCGCACCTGACAACGGTGCGCCGCGATGAGATTTCAGCAAAACTTCAAATTGCCATCGCCCAGGGCGACCTAAAAGAAAACGCCGACTATCATGCTGCCAAAGAGGAGCAGGGCTTCAACGAGATGCGCATTCGTGACCTGGAGGATTCCTTGCGGCGGGCCAAGATCATCACCGACGATGGTCCCCGCGACCGGGTGCGGGTTGGCAGCAAAGTGACGGTAGTTGAAGTGGGATATGACGAACCGGAGACTTACTTCATAGTTGGGGCGCATGAAGCCAATCCAGCCGAGGGCTGGATTTCTAACGAATCGCCTATTGGCAGCGCCTTGTTGGGCGCTAAAAAGGGCCAGCGCGTCACGGCGCTGACCCCAAGTGGAACCATTACCTTTGAGATCCAATCTATCGCCTAAACATCAGGCGATTTATCTGAAAAAAGGCCACTTTTACGTGGCCTTTTTTTGTATTGAGAGGCTGGCATCGCGCGAGCCTTTAGTTGTTGGCCGGCATAAGCGGGTCTGGCGGCTGATCTGTTGGCATCGGTTTGTGAAAGTGTCCATTTGGTCTCCGCACAGAACCAGCCTGCCAATGGTTGACGGCCGGCTGCGGCTGTGCGCTCATGACGGCGTAGGTCGGCACGTGCAGCGTTACCCCATGCTGCCCTAATTCCTGCAACTGCCGCAGTTGCAACAGCCGTTCCATGTCGTTGTCCGAGAACTTGCTGACAGCCTGATGCAGCCGTTCCAGCGCCCTTGCCTCGCTGTGGGCCAGCAGCTCTTGTTTGTGCGCCGCTTCCACCGCCGCCATCACTTCGGCCGGCAGGACAATGCTCTTCAGTATCACCCGGTAGGTTTGCACGCCGAAGGGAGCCAGGCGTTCCGCCACCAGGCCGCGCAGTTCCCGTTCCAGGCGCTGCCGGGCGCCCTGGTCGCATACCGTTTCAACCGTGTGCTGATCAAACAGGTAGGTGATGCAGTTGTTGACGTGGGTGTGCAGCAAGGGTTCGATGCTTTTCAGCAGCATGTTGGCGACATTGGGCTGCAATTCCTCATCCACGGCCGTCGGATTGAGACAGTAAGCCAACGACCATTTGGCCGCAACGGTGACGCCGCCATTGGTTTGGGCGCGGCCACATTCGCCGCTGACAAAACTGGGGGCGATGGGGGCCATCTTTTGGACGTGTTCTAACGGCCGTAACCAATGGCGTCCGGGCAGTAAAAAACGGCTGAAGGCTTTGGTCTCCACGTTATACACCAGCCCGGTACTCAGGGCCGGCACACGCACCCACAGGTATTTGTTCACCAACCAAGGGACCAAAACCATCAGGGAGGCCACAACCAGCAAGCCTGTAACAACCCAATTCCCCGTGAGCGCCGCAGCCAAAAGGCTGAATACAAATGTCAGAGTTGCGATCATGCGAAAAGTGTTCATGATTCTTTCTCCATAGGGCAGCGCACTTTCAGAGTGCGCTGCCCCGGCTTACGTTAACGGATAGGCGGTCTGGCGAGCGAGATACCCAGGCTCATGCCAATGATGAGGGCGATCAAGGCGATAATGACGATGGTTGAGAATTCTATCTGGATCATGCTGCCTCCTCTTGGCGCAGATTGTTGAACCTTGAAGGTCGAAGCAATCTGATAACCGAGCTTTTTGCCACTGGTTTTATGATAAAACGGGAAGAGGCAAATGAAAATGGTAGGCTGCTGACAGTAACGCGACAATTTACTGACAATTCTACTGTTTGTGTCTTGGTTATAGAAGATTAGAGCAGCTAAACGGCTTATCCCGGAAATTCGCTGTGATCACTCAGGTTTAATTTGTATCCCTGACCATGCAGGTTTTCCAGAAAACGGGGGTTTTGTGGGTCTACTTCGATCTTTTTGCGCAGGCCGGAGATGCGGGCGTGCAAGGCCATATCGGACACACCCTCTTGCGCATGAGGCCAGCCCGCGCTGAGCAGTTCGTCATTGCTCAGAATTTCGCCGGGGCGGTGGTAGAGTGCTTGCAGCAGGCGAAACTCGGTGGGGCTGAGACTGGCTTTAGGTTTATTCAACACCCAGACCTGCCGGGCGGCTTCGTCCAGGTAAAACGGCCGTTCCCATTCCGCTTCCTGGTTTCGGGCAAAGTGGGCAAACAGAGGCGCAAAAATGGTGGGCGGCTCGTCTAACGTTAGGATACCTTTGATTTGTAACGGCCGTTTCGCCACCCCGCTCGCCACATCCATAGGCAGCCCATGGGCGCAAGTGGACAACATCTGCTGTTCCGTGCGGCTCAGGCCGCGCCACACTTTTTCGCATTCCATTTGCACCCCAGGGAGCTGCATCAGGGTGGTTACAGCAGCCTCATCAGCCTCTGGGCAGTTCGCCTCGTGGCGGGCCACAGCCAGGTAGGCGGCGCGCAGCAGCCCGGCATGGCCGCCAGACAGCCGGATTAGGCGATTGGCTAAAACACCATCCACCGGCAGATCATAACGACTGGCAATGCGTTGCAGCAAGGAATGGGCATCGGTGGGGGTATACGGCCGTAAGCCGATCACATTCAGCGCCATCAGCTCATAAAACTCTTCACGGGCCAGGTCCATACCGGCCAGGTCTGGCAGCAAATCGCGGGTGAAGGTGACGTAAGAGAGCCGGTTCTTGTAGGCTTCGCGCAGACCGCGCAAATTCATAAAAATGCGCGGCTCTGCCTCGCGGCAAACATCGTCGAACTGGTCCAGCAGGAGGATGAGGTGGCGTTGGGCGGGTGAAGAGAGAAACGGCCGCAAAGCCAATTTAAAATGACGTTGCACTTGCAAGGAGTCGGCGCCAGCCGACAACAAACGCTCGTGCTGCTCGCCGACCGCGCCAAACACTTCGGGCGTCAGACCCCACCGGTCCGCCTCGCCGTCTAACAACTCCAGTTGTTCCAGGATCAGGCTGTAAATGGTGCGGTCGGTAAAATCGGGCGCGTAGTGGAAATTGACGCGCACGATGATCATACGGGCGGCGTCTTCGCCCAGGTAGGCTGCCTGGGTTTGGGCGTCGCAAAGGTGGTTAAACAGGTTAGATTTACCCGCGCCGCTGACGCCAACAACCGAAGCCGATTCACCGGCGCGGATGCAGGCAAACAACCGCTGCGTTTCTGCCAAACGGAAGCCTGATGATTGTGTGGTACTAACGATGGGCATAGGGGTCCTCGCTTGTTGTAGTGGTTAGTTGTTAGTGGTTAGTGGGTGCTGCGGGTTGTTCCCGACCGGCCAGTTTATCCAGTTCGGCGCAGATAAAGGAAGCGGAAAGTATGGCCTGTAATTTACGCGCTGCGGGGATGTGGCGCAAGCGGGCGACGTTTAATGTTGCCATGAGCAAGCTGATCAGATATTCGCGGCGCGTATCCTGGCGCGCGCCGTTACGATCACGGAGAAATTCGTAGGCGATGCGGTGCAGGGCTAACAACACCTGGGCGGCTTTGTAGGTGGTGGGGGGCAGGGTGACGGCCGTTGGCACGTCTATCTCGGCCGGATTGGCTGCCAGCAGGGTATGTTCCAACCGGGCAAATGTCTCATCGTCGGGGGCGGGCAGCAGCCGGTATTTGATGTCGGTCTCCAGGATGACAAAATCGCGCAAAATATGGCTTTCATGGGTGCGATAAAAATCAATCAGCCAACAGCGCCCTTGCTCGCTGACCATGATATTGCGGCCGGTCAGGTCGCCGTGCGTGATGCAGTGGTACACAGCCATGACGCATTCTTCTCGGTGCGCCGTTAACCAGAAGATAGGGTTGAGTATCTGAGTATTGTCCGGCGGCAGGTGCAGAAATGGCTGCTCAGGGGTGAAGTCGGGCAGGATTTCCTGGATACGGCCGTGCAGTTTCGCCTCGTCTAGCTGAAAGGCAGCAAAATACAACTGTGTCAAATCGGCAAAGCGGCGATCAGGATTGTCGTACCAATAACGGCCGGTATTTTGAAATAAGTTTTGCAGGCTGGTGATAATCGCCTCTGGCGCGTGGTGTTTGTAAAATTCGTCAAATTCCTTGAGCGGACTAAAGTCGCTTTCGGCAAAACGGTATTGCAGAGCGCCCAGATGCCGCGTGAAGGCCACATCCACCTGCGTCGTCGTATTGGGTGGGAGATAAGGCTTTACAAAGTCTTCGCAGCGCTGCGCCTCCAGTTTCACCTTGTCGCGCCGCCCAATTTTAACGACGTAAGAAGGTCCCATGCCAAAATTCAAGGTAGGGCGCGCCAATACGACGGCCGCTCCGGTGAGACCCGGCGTCAGTTTGGCGACATACAGCCGCCTGGCCCTGGCAAACAGCCGCCCAAACAAGTCGTAGACCTGGGGAATTAAAACAGCCGCGGCCGGTTTGGGGGGTGTTTCCCAGTTAATGTCGGCGGCAATCTGGGGGATCAATCGTTCAGTGCCTACATCATAGACCAGGCCAAAGTTGATGCCGATTGTTTCGTCGAACTGGGTGTGAACGGCCGTTAACAACTCCGAACGAAAGCCGACTGGTGTTTTCTCTATGAAACGCGCCACATGCCGCACTTGCGTCGCCGTGAGGATATTTTCCACATTGGCATAAGCTGTCAGAACAATACACGGCATCACCCCATTGATTCCCTGCCTTTCGATTTCTTCCAGCAGCTTCATACCCTCCTGATTCTGCGGATTGTCGTCCTCAAGGCGAATATCTACGATGGTCAGGTGATAGTGGCCTGTTTCCAGGCAAGTCAGCGCGGCGGCCAGCGAAGAGGCCAATGTTACCTGGTAGCCCTCTTCTTCCAGCCAGCGGGTAATGGGCGCATAAAACGCCTCCTGGTCCTCTACCAGAAGTAAACTTTGGGGATGAGATACTTCGTCCATGTCTTAGATTCTTAGTAACTATTCACCACAGAGGCACAGAGGGCACGGAGATTAAACCTATAAAACGGCCGTGTTTACGATTCTATTTCTTGGCCAAGCGGATCGTAAAGGCACGGCAAGAAGATGGTAAAGGTTGTTCCCGATCCCAATCTGCTGTCTACTTCTAAATTGCCGCTGTGTTCTCTGGCAATTTGCCGGCAGTAATAGAGGCCAATGCCATGAATGCCCAACTGATTTTCTTTGGTTGTGTAATCTGGTTCAAAAACGCGCGCCATATTTTCCGCTTCAATGCCCTGGCCGTTGTCACGGATGGCAATCTGTGCCTGCCCGCGCTGCACCGTCAGGCTAATCTCTACCTTGCCCTGGCGTTGCGGAGGAATGGCGTCCCAGGCATTGGTGATGAGGTTGTGCAGCAGGCGAGCAATCAGCAGCCGGTCGGCCCAAATCTCCGGCGCCTGGTCGTTGTCCTGAAAATAAACAGCGACGTGGGGCGGCTTTTGTTCCTGAATTTCGGCTACGGCCGCCTGAATCAGGCTGTTTAACGGGATGATTTCCGGCCGGAACTGCTGGTGGATAACCAGGTCGCGCAGGCGCGCGCTCAACTGCCCTGTTTTTTCCGCATTGCGGCGCAAATCGGCCAGGGGAGCAGACACGTCTTTGCCCGCCTGAAGTTTGGTTGCGATTTCGGCCGTCAGGTCGGGGATACTGGCGACGGCGCTGTTGATGTCGTGGATCATGCCGGTGGACAGTTGGCTGATGCGCTGCCACAGTTCTCGGTCGCGGGCGTGCTGCAATTCGGCGTTCAATCTGGCCTGATGGATGGCCATGGCTGTCAGATGAGCGAACAACGAGAGCAGGCTGCGCTCGCTCTCGTCAAAGACATGGGGGATACGGTAGTTGAAGAACATGCAGCCCACCCGTTCTTCTTTGACTTGCAGAGGGAACACGGCCGTAGATTGAATGCCTTCGCGGTGAACAAATGGACCGCTGAGGAGTGGGTCCTGGCGAACATTCTCGGCAAACAGCGGCTCGTCGAGCTGCCATATCTGGTTGATGACGGTGCGCGTATACGGTGGTTGTTGGGTCACGGCCGTGTCCCGCTGCACCCCGGCCATCTCACCCAACACCAACTGCCCCATCAGGTCTTTATGGTACAAGGTAATGGCGCTGACCGTGCGCATGGCGGCCATCGCCTGCCGCACCAAAAAATGCAGAATGCCGGGCAGCTCTTTTTCATGGGTTAACTGCCAGGAAATATCCAACAAACGGCGTAAAGCCTGCGTCCGTTCAATCTGCTCCATGGTCACCGCCAACCGGCTGACAACGTGCTGCAAATAATCTTTGTGTTCAACAGTCAGCCCACCGGCGGTTGGCGTTTCCAAACGAAAAACGGCCAGACAATTGCCCGTCACCATGACTGGCATCTCCAACAGGCAGCAAGTATCTTGCTGGTACAACAGCGGTTGCGGCAAGGTGGTCGCGTCGCTGCATAAATTCACCAGTCGGCTTTGGGCATCGGTGAACGTCGTGTAGGGCATCGCGCCGGCC
This sequence comes from Candidatus Leptovillus gracilis, assembly GCA_016716065.1. Classification (NCBI taxonomy): domain Bacteria; kingdom Bacillati; phylum Chloroflexota; class Ardenticatenia; order Promineifilales (SeqCode); family Promineifilaceae (SeqCode); genus Candidatus Leptovillus; species Candidatus Leptovillus gracilis. Next base: position 57,739 of record JADJXA010000005.1, read on the forward strand.
GTCAGCTCCTTTTCTTCGGCCCGCAATTGATTAGCGGCCGTCAAATGGAACACGCGCCATTTATCGTAGGGTTCGTTGCGAACCAGGTAAGCGTGTGGCGCGCCCGTATGCTCTTGGGCTGTTTTTAAAGCCCAGCGAATCGTCTCCTCAATCCCTCCCTCAGAGCGGGCTTCCAGGCTGACTTTAAGCACCTGTCCCAGGTCAGTCAGTTCCAGGGTGCGGCGGTCTAGTTCAGTGCGCACGCGCTGGTAACGGCGGGCGCTGGGGATGGCGACGGCGGCAAAATTGGCAAAAACACGAATCAGCCGGAGCGTTTCATGGGAGAAGGTGTGCGGCGAGCGCCAATTGAGATACATGACACCAACCGGACTTTCGGCGCTGCCCAGGCGCACCCCGGCAAAGGAGCGGATGCCTTCCTGGCGAATAAATTCACTGTCTATCACCAGGGTGTTGTCGGTGGGCAAAACGGCCGTTGCCGTAGCCAACACTGGCAGCACGCCCGCCTCAATCACCCAGGTTGCCATGCCGCCCGACGGGCGCGGCTGGCCGATAGACGCCTCATCGCGGACGCCAATATGCGTGATGTGGTCCATATCATAATCGAGCAAACCCGGCCCCAGGTCGGTGGAGCGCAAGGGATAAAGCACCACGCACTCCGCGCCAAACAACTGCTGCGCCGAGGTCACAATCTCCGCCAGCACCGCCTGAACCGACAGCGTAATCTGATTGTTGACCGCCTCTTCGACACGCAGCAAATGGGTCAGGGCGTCGGTGTGCCGCTTTTCGGCGGCGAAGGTACGGGCATTTTCAATGATTAGCGCCGCCTGGCTGACAAAGGTTTGCAGCAGTTCAAACGACTCGGCGGCTATCGGCCGTCCGGTAAATCTATTGTCCACGTAAATAACGCCGGACACTTGTTCACCAGCCCGCAGCGGCGCCAGGGCAAAATCAATGGGCGGCTGGACGATCTCGTAAAAAGAGCGTGTAAACCCGGCCAGAGATTGGTGCTGGGAGCTGAGTTTGGGCTTTTGGCTGCGGAAACATTGAACCAGGGGGTCGTGAACGGCCGTTAGCGGAACCACAATCGTCTCCACCCGCGTTTGCAGCCGCTGCTGCCGCCGCGCCTTTGCCGCCTGCGTGGTGAACAAACCGGCCAGCCACTCGTCCACCGCCTCCCGGTCATATGGCTCCGCTTCCCACTCCGCCTCCGTTTCTTCCCGCGTCAGGTGGCCGATGCTCAAAAGCCCGACCAACTGCTGCTGTTTGTCATCGGGCACAAACAACAGCGCCCGGTTAAATTCCAGCCCCCAGCCGTGGGTAATGCCTTCCAGCACGCTGCGCAGCAGCACCGTTTCCGGCTGATCGCGGTGATCTAAGATGCGCGTCAGGATTTTATTAAACGTCTTCAGCTTATCAGCGTGGCGGGTGGTGGTATCCAACAAGTGGACAAACTGCCCCTTGGCCTCCAATGCCCGCGCCGCCTGGCGTAAAAACGCCGACAACTGCATTCGTTCCTCGCGCTGCTCATAAGGCGAGTCTGAAGTGGTCAGACGGCTGAAAGAAGCCAACCCCACCGTATGCGCCCCAATCGGCCCGATACGCAGTGGGAATAACAGTCGGGTCTCTTCGCCTACCAGCAAGATGGAGTATTCCGGTCCGCGCAAGGCTTCTATCTCTGGCCGGTTGGCTTCTTCCAGCAAAATGGAACGCCGCTGCGCCTCTTCACTGGTCGGATACACCAGGCGTAAGGCGTCGTCTGTCTGAAAATAGAGATAGGTATCACTTTCGGGGTAAGCGGCTTGCAAGCCGCGCCCCAGGTCCAGGAAGGCGGGCAGCGTATCTTCGCTGGCGTGGATGGCGTTGATGGTGGCGGCGAATAGTTCCGGTTTAACGGCCGTTTCCCCCGCCCGCACCGCCAGACCCAGGTATTGAATCGCCCTGGCCCAATCGCCGGCGATGGCATACAGCCCACCCACCCGCGCTGGGGTCAGGTGGCGGCCCACCAGCGTAGCCCACAACGGGCTTTTGAGCTTATAGCCATCGGCCGTGCGACCAAACGCACCGCACAAGTCCAATGCCGTCGGCGATTCGCTGCTGTCTATAGGCAGTTCACCAGCCGGCGCTTCATTTCGTTCTAGCAAAAGCAGGGCGCAAGAGAGCAGGCTGGGGTTAATTTCAATCTGCCGCAGCGATTCAGCCACAGCCCAATGGGTGCTGTCTTGCAAAAAGGAGGCCACCGCGGCGGTGATGCGTCTCCGGGTAACTCTGGCCCAGCCCGCCTGCTTCATCTGTGCCGAACAGATGGCGATCACCTGCTCAATCAAAAATGGGTCTCCGCCCGTTTGCGCCAACAGCGCTTGCAGCCCGTCTACCGTTGGCGTCAGGTCCGGCCATCTGGCAAAGCAGGCGCGCCTGCGCCAACCGTTCCTGCGCATCCAGTTCGGTCACCAACACCAGGTCAGAAATACTCTCAAAGCGAGACGCATTGTCCAGGGCCACCTGGCTAAGACTAAGCGAACCGCAGACCACCGCCTGAAAATGCGCCCCCGGCTGGTTGACCACCATGGTAAACGCCGCCCGCAGCGCGCCCAACAAAGAGGCCACCAGGTTAGGCGGGGCCATCTCCAGCGAATCCATAAACAAGGTCAGGTTGCGGTCACTCTGGCGGCTCCATTCGACCAGGGCGTATTGGAAGGCAACGGCCGTTTCACACCCCTCCAGCCTCACAGCCGCCAAAAATGGTGGCAGGTTTTCCCGGATCACCTCATATAAATGGGTAAAAAACTGGGCCTCATTTTCACGTTGGATATCGGCCAACCGCAGGTAAACGGCATAATGACCCCCCGCCTCATTTAACCTGCCCACAGCCCGGCGCATCAGCTTGCTTTTGCTGTGATGGCGTGGCCCCAATACCCGGCAGCAGTTGCCGGTGTAAATGCTGTCCAAAATCTTTTGCAGATTTCGCTCCTGGCGCGATAACATCTGCTTCGCTTTGGCAGCTTCCGCCCGACGACGAAATATCATGGTGGCGTCATTGTTCATGTCAAGAGCTTGGCCCCCAAAATCTCTTCCCGCGTCTTATCAAACAGAAACTCCACATCCCGCGTCTGGCGCAGCATATGTTGAAAAAGCGGCGCGGCAAATTCAAAATCACGCCCCACCTCATTAAAAACACCGGCCACCGCCAGGTTGCGGCAGGCCTGGTCCAACTGTTCATAGGTCAGTTTCAGGTTTCGCTTTTTTAGCACGTCATCCATACTGCGCTGCGAGAAAACTGACTGGCCGGTCGGGTGGTCATCGGCCACTACCAGGGCATAAACCAGGGCGCGTTCCACCGGTTCTGTATTGGACATGAAGGTATCCAGGACAAAATTGCGGAATTCACGGTTTTCATAGACCACCTGCAAATCATCTTCGGTGATGGCGTCGCGCCCTTCTTCGTCGAGCTGCTCCAAGAGCGTTTTGCAATAAAACTGGACGTAGTTGGGCAATCCGGCCGTCTCCCGATTGATGCGGTTGATGACATTCTCGCGGTTCTGAATGGCGATGCGCAGCCGCTCCATCGGCGCCACAATCATCTGCCGCACTTCGGAACGCTTCAGGCGGCCCAGGTTGATGGTTTCGGCCAGATTAAAAAAGGGAGATTGTTGGTTGGTAGAGGCGCGCATAGCCCGGCGATAGCCGGCCATAATAAACCGCGCTTTGCCGGCGTTGGAAGCGGCGCGCAGCACATCGAACAAACCCCACTGATTGCCAACGTGGGTCAGAAGGCGGTCTAACTCGTCAATGAGAAAGGTGATGGGCGCGCCATGCAGCGAAGCGAAGCGGTCGAACATCAGGTTTTGGTAGCGGGTAGATTCGGCCGCCCGGCCTAACAACAGCTTCATTTCGCTGGGGTCCAGGTGATAAGCCAGGGTGCGCAAAAACTCCTCTTCGGAGTTGATGACGGTGCAGTCTACGTACAGGCGGCGGATCTGGCCGGCGCCGGGTGGGTCCAGGCGGTCCATGCGCTGTTTCAGTTCTTTGAGCAGGGAGGTTTTGCCCACGCGCCGGATGCCCAGGAAGAGGTAGTTGGCGTCGGGATGCTGCAAGATTTTGTTGATTTCCATGCGTCGGCCGAAAAAGCGGCTGCCGACGACCGGTTTGTTGATTTCGTAGGGGGCAAGTTGGGAGCGGGGCATCTGGCTGAGGAGAATATCCAGGGTAACGGCCGTTGGTGAATCGGCCACCTGAATTTGCGCCTGCTGCTCCTGCCCAATCAGCACAAACGTGGGAAGGGCTGGTGGTAAATAGGTGCGCAGGGCAGCAGAACGGCCGTCTACAAACAATAACACCGTGCTGTTTTGCCAGCCCCGCTCGCGCACCACGTCGCGCACATTGTCGGCCAACTGCGGCGGAGTCAGCCCCTTCAGGTCAGCCGCCTTGATCCAGACGCACGGATTGGCGTCGGTCAGACTCAGGCTCCAGTCGGACAAATCCACCTCATAAGTCTGAAAACGGCCGACCTGCCGCGGGCCAGAACAACTGAAATTCAGCCGTTCGCTGATCGCCCGCAGAGCCAATGGAAAATCCGACGTTGTTACCATCTTTGCCCTCTCTCCTCATGCGCTGATCAGGTATCGTGATTCTGAATCTTGATCAACTCGTATTGTTGCAGCAGGTAAGTCAGTTGTAACAACTGGGTCAAATCGAGGTTAGGCTTGAGCATGGCCAGGTCGGCGATCATCATTGGCTGGGCGCGGCGTTTTAACACCTGGTAAACGGCCGCCGCCTGACGTGATGTTTCGCCGCTGCCCACCTTCACCATACAAACGCGCCCAGAGCTGGTATCCCACAAACGATGCAGCTGCCCTTGCTCGTCTATATGCACGTTGGTCGCCATGCAGGCAACGCTGAGATCGGGCTGCCACATGGCCGTCGGCTGCACCGCCCGATGATCTTCGCGCCATTCCTCTTCCCGAATCACAATAGCGCCGTCTTTGATGATCACACGGCCGTCCACCACCACCTCAGGCGACAGGGCCACCATATCACAGTGAATACGCGAGGCAACCTGTCCGCCCATATCCACATTGTCGCCCAACGCAATGTGAATTGAGCCGTATTTTTTCTCATCCAGCAGAGGAATTCCGGTTAACGTCTGCACACGGGGATTGGCGCCCAGACCCACTTCAGCCAGATTGTCCCAGTTCTCATCGCCCTGTAAGCGCGCCCATTCGATTTGGGTGTTCAGGAGATGCTGCACGGCCGGGCTTCCGGCCGGCGTCCATCTGACCAGGCGACCCTGGTGGAAACGCAAGATAATTTCTTCGCCTGGAGGGATGGTATAGCCGGGAATGGAGCCATTAATGACGATGCTCCCTTCGGCTAAACCTTCGGGCGGGGCGATGTAGGTTTCGCCGGAAGGCACGTTGCCCCACGAATCTTTCTGGATGATGCCATCGCTAATAATGGGCAGTCGCCGCCAGGCGTGCAAGGGGAGATGCAAATGATGCTTCTCCCCCTTGTGGTCCTGGGTGACGATTTCCATGTGCTGTCCCTTGGCCAGGGCCAGAGCCAACAGTTCACATTGGGCAGTCAGAGTCTCATAATCTATGTCCGCGAGCAGCAGCGTGGCCTGATTGATGCCGGGCATATGCGCCACCTTGCAGCCGGCATTGAGCGCCGACTGCCGGGCGCGGTCGCGGAAGGGCAAACAGTGTGGGGTACTATTCAAACAAACCAGCGCGGCAACGGCATCATCCAATAAGGATTCGACGCCGGGAAACAGACCCTTATCACCCAACTCTATCTGCATCTGCTGCGTGAAGTAGGCGACAACCGGTTTCAATTCCAGGTTGACAGCCGCTTCGGCGATGATGCTGGCCGTGTTTATGGTGGTTTCATCGGCAAAAACAACTAATTCGGCTCCCGGTGGCAGCGCCAAACATTGGGCTAGAACAGTTTTGGCAGCGTGAATGGTTTGGCTCCTCATTATCAAACTATGCCTCCCTTGTTAAACAACAAACAGGATGGAACGGGCGCATCTACGACTTGGGGGAGGCCAAAGCAGAAGGGAAAAAAGCATCAAAACGGCCGTTAACCCAATACAAACGCAAATGAAGCAAATGGTTGAAGCCGTCTTCGCTCCAGCGCATGCCGACACCCTTGAATCGTTGCTGAATCAACCACTTTGCAGGTACTTTCAACCAGGCCGCTGCCAATGGGTAATCCAGCCTGCTTTAATTTGTCGTACTGGATGTGCTCCCGGTGTTTATCGAGATAATTGTACAGTTTGGTCAAGGCTTGTTGCGCGGATTCTGGCAAACCGGGTACGGCGAGAGCTGCCTGAATATCGGCCAAAACCGCGTCTTGCTGACCATGTCGCAAGCGGTGGCGGGCCTGATGGAACCACGTTTTGGCCTGACTTGTGCGGCCATCCAGCCACACTTGACCCCGGACCAAAGATTTTGGGTTGCGTGGTAGAAATCTAAAACCCCAGTGGCCGAGGCGCTAAAGCGTTCGGCAAACAAACGCCAAAAGCCCCGCCCGCCATCGCTTAACCAGACAACGCGGGGCGCTCCTTGATGTCTTGTTTGCGCGCTTCCAGCCACATCCGCTCGGATAAGTCGTCCACATCACCCAAAACAGCCGTCACGCGGTGGTGATGCAAGCGGCTCATCGTCTGGCCCGCGCGGGTGATATGCTTGCCTAAACGGGCAAAGATGGCGACCTTGATTTCGCGCCATACTGTTTTGCCCGCCGCTGTCTTGGCTTGGGGCGAAAGGGAACCATCACCCCGTCAGCGCCCATCAGGAGAGTTTCCGCGGCAAGGGTCGCGCTCAACGCTTCCGCCTCTGGCTCATTCCCCAGTTTCAACGCCGCTAACTCGGCCACCAAATGGTTCATCATCTCTTCTCCAGTCACCTGAACCCACTCCCAGATACTTTGCGGCGTGACGATGACCTGGCTCAATTCTTTTAACAACATGGCTGCGGTTTCAAAGGGCACAAAATGGCTGTCAAGCAAGCTATCCGCCGCAAACCATCATCGCTTTTTGATTGGGCTTTAATCCCAGCGCCTCATCCAATGGCGCTACCTGACTAATGGCACATCGCTTAGGACAGCGTCCCAGTCGGCGCTGCCAGCGAATGAGACCAATGATGCTCTTGACTTCCCGAGGGGCAAAGCCTTTGCTCTGCAACTTCCGCCACATATTTGACAATGACCCCACTCTGTTGGGGCTTGGGCTCTGCTATTCAAGGTTTCTTCCACCAGACTCACTGCCAGAATGCGCGATAATTGCCAGGCGAGCAGGATCATTAAGGAGAGCGTGGCTGCATCGCCCATCTCATCAACTATTTTTTGGCATTCTGGTTTCGCTTCACGTATAGTTTCCATTAAACACGACATTGTTCTAGGCGATCCTTTCGGGTTTGTGATGATTCTTCGAAAGTTTAACCTAAAAATAATGTCGTGTTAGTTTCCTCCCCTAAGTTCTTTATGCGCCCGGATGGAACAGAAACGCTACAATTTTTTTAGTGTATTGTTTTTTCTAACGCCTGTCAATCAGGTGGAGGCGAGGAGGCGAGGGCAGCAATTCCAATGATAAACCTGGCGTAGGGGCGAGACGGCGCGGGAAAATGGCGTCCGCTGCGGCTGTTACCTGTCCGCCCCGTCCCGTCCCTACGATAACACCAGGGCAAATTGAGAATTGCTGGTTTGCCGAAAGTCGAGTTGACACTGACAGGAGTTTTGCTAAAATACCCGTCGCTGCATTCCTCAGTAGCTCAACGGCAGAGCATGCGGCTGTTAACCGCAGGGTTGTTGGTTCGAGTCCAACCTGAGGAGCTATGACCCCCATATATTGGGGTTGTTAAGGTTCAGATTTGAGGCCGCCGCTGGCCGGGAAAGCACATGGCGGCGGCCTCGTTTGTTTTAAAATAAAAATGCTAACGGCCGTTTGGCCGGTAACATAAACCCCCGGTAGCTCGCCAAAGTTCGCGGGGGTTGATTGAGAAGTCGTCTCAGCAATGGGGCGGTCTTGAAGGTCATCTTGAGAAAGGTGGCCTTTTTTTTATGCCGCCTCTCTCAATTTTAATTCACGCCATTCGTCAATAATCGCACGTAGCACAGTGACCTTCGACTCGCCATGATACTCTGCCAGTCTAGCCAGTAGATCATCCTGTTCCCTGCGCAAATAAAAATTGCGTGAAACAGTCGCACCGTTCGGCCCCGTGTAGGCGTCCTTTAGAATCGTGAGAGATTGCGGCGTGTTCGTTGGTCTCACCGTCGCAACCTCCTTCATCAATCCATAATCTATCATGCAGGCATTATATAGATATTATATAAACTCGTCAAGCAATTCGTTGACATGGATATATAAAAATTATATAATCTCTATATGAATTTTGTTGTAATCTAGCCCAGAAACAAAACGGCCGCCCGACTCTGAACCAGTCGGACGGCCAACAAAGGAGGATGTACCTCAAATGCAAGAATCAATTGTAGCACAGAACGATGACCTTGTGACGACTTCCGCAGAATTCCCCGCCAGCGTGGAGTGCATCGCCTACCGGCCGGCCGGCAAGCGCCATCCGGAGCAGTGGCGGGCAAAGGTAGACGGCCGTTACATCCCCATCACCCCCGCCAGCGCCCGCCTGGTCATAGACCTGGCCCGCGACGTTACGGATTACAAGTATGCTGGCCTGGCTCGCAGCGCCTGGCGCATTGGCATCCCTGGCGACGGCGGGCGGCGCTGGTGGGGCTACGAATTTACAGATAATGATTTTGGCCGGTTTTTGGTGGAGGCCCCCCAATGAATACCCCCATCACCCCTGAGCAGTTTGAATCCCTTCTCCAATCAGCCCAATACAACGGCCGTGTCCACGTCCTGGACATGGTGGTGGAGGCTCCGGCCGGTACGCGCAAGAGCCAGCCAGCCGCCCACCTGGTCGCCTGGAACAACCACACGGCCGAGGCCGTCCGCCTGGAAATCATCGGCGGCTGGCCGGTGGTGGGCATCCGGGTGCGCGAACGCGCCGGCGACGCTGTGGTCTTCGGCTTTGGCCTGGCTGACCGCAACGGCCGTCGCTTTGCTGAACCGGGCCAGACCTGCGGCCGCTGCCAACGGCCGTTTGCGGCCAACGAGGTGATCAGCGCCTACGACATGTGCCTGGACCAGGACCCTTGCATCATCGAGGCGAATCGGCTAGAGGCCCAATGGCGGGCGCAGCGGGTGCAGCGGGCCAACGAACGACAAGTGTTGGCGCGCCAACAAGCGCGGCGCGATGGCCTGGGGGCGCAGCAGTGGATGTTGGCGGCGGCGGCCAACGGCCGTCAAACCATCCCGGCCGACGTGTGGCAGCGCGCCCATGGCGACCCTGAGGCATTGGCAACGGTGAAAGCAGCGGCGATAGCCAACGTGCGCCGCACAGCTGAGGAAGCAGGCATTTAGCATTTATCACCCGTCCGGAGGAGCCGACGGGTATAACCCGCCCCCGGCCGGTAATCCAAAAGGTTACACGATGAGAAATTACGCAGAACAGATTCTTGGACATTATTTTTCGCACGCTGTTGGCCGTTTCGGTGACAGCGATACCCAGGCGGAGGCGGCCGAGGCAGTTGCTGACATCATCAAGCGAGCGGTCGCTGAGGCCAACACATGTTTGGAAGCGCGGGTTGCTGCGCTGGAAGAGCAAAACAAAGATTTGCAGGCACGCCTGGCAGCGATGGAAATCTACGCCTACGACGACGAGTTTGGCGCGGACACCGAGGACGAGGAGGAGTAACCATGCTGTACGGAAACATTATCCCCGTAGAAATGATGGAACTGCCGGAGCCTGAGCCGTTCCACATCAACGACCTGGCTGACCAGACGGCCGAGGCCATTGCCGCCACCGAACTGCGGCGCGACCGGACGCACTGCCACATTTCGGCAGCCGCCGCTTACCTGGCGAAGCAAGAGCGCGGCCACCTGCGTTATGGCGGGATGCTGCACGGCAACCGCACCATCTGGCTGGATGCCGGTGGAGCGGCCGAGATTGTAAACACCGAGGAGGTGACACTGTGGATAGCACCCTGGCTCAACCAGTGACGGCGACGGCCGTGGAGATAGACATCGTGCGCCACGAGGCCTTCTACTTCTACAACCGGCGCGAAAACGGCCGAGGCGTTGTCATTGCGCAGCGCATCAGCCCGGAGCGCGCCCAGGGCATCGTCGAAGCCAACGACGACGTCGAGCAGTATGCGACCGGTAATGTGACCTTTAGCCCGGAGCCATGTCAGTGGACGTGGACGGCAAAACTCGCACTTTAGTAGAATGTTTTAGAACGGCCGTTCTGATGGCAGAACGGCCGTCAGGGAGGCAACTCCCAGGAGTAACACAATGCCTATTCAGGGATTAACCAACAAAACAAAAATGGAACGGGATGCACGCGGCAAGCCGGTGCGCATCGGCTATCTGCAAAAGGGGCGGCGCGAGGGCTTCGGCCGCAACATCAAACTGTACGATGAGGATTACCTCGTTTTCAAGCCCGCCGAAGGAGGCGCCCTGGGCGACGAGATGGCGGCCGTCTTCGCCGAGGTATACGGGAGCCGACCGCGCGCCATCAACGACGTGCGCATCGCCGCCGACATTGCCGCCAACTTCGACATTGAATACTGCGCCTGGCTCTACGCCCGTCGCCACAGCGAAAAGGGCAGCGTGCTGATGGCCGTCAGCGATGGGGTGAACATCAAGCGCGCCCGCAACGAGAAGACTGGCAAAATCGAGTATTGGTACGATGGCGAAAAGCTGCACGCCGACCACACCCGGCCCGATGCCAAAGGCGCGCCCTGCTTTGTCTACCGCGACAAGCTCTACCCCTGGCAGCAGGAGATGAGCGTGGACCTGATCCTGCCCGACTTTAACCGGGCGCTGGCCGAGCGGGGCGTGGCCGGGCATGGGGTGGTGACGCTGCTCACCCACGCCAGCAACGACATCCCCAACCTGATTGATGAATACTTCGGCATCGTCAACGAACTGGTGAGCCTGCTGGCGAACCCGATGGACCCCAACGACCGGGAACAGGCGCGCCGCTGGCTGCCACTGCGCAACTTCCCCCTGCGCCTCTACCGCAGCGAAGATAAGGTGACGACTCCCGATTGGCAGAACAAAGACCCAGGCAACCGGCTGAATTCCACACGCTGGCTGCTGCACTGGCAGCTCAACCCGCAATTTAGCGCGGCGATGCAGGCGGCATTGGACCAGCGCACCCAACTGACGCTGGCGGCGGTGGCCCAACGGCCGTTGCTCCAGGCGGCGGCCCCGGCCAAACAACTAACGGCCGGAAGCGCCGACGACGTGAACGGGTGGCTATTTGGCGATGAAGCGCCACCGGCCCGGCCGCCTGCCAAAGCAGCGCCTGGACCGTCCTGGATGGACGTGGTGACAGAGATTGTGGCCGAGGCCGAAGAGGTGAGCGCACTGAAGACTCCGGTTGAGCCATACGATTGGCCGGCCCAGATGGAAACCGCGCAGACGCTGGACGCCTGGTGCGCGGCTACGTACCAATTGCTGGAGATTAGCGGTGCGTTCAAAGACGCCAACCACGTCAAGCGCGGCTACCCGATCATCATCGGTGAGTGGCCGCCGGTGAACCTGAAGCTGGCCTTCGATGCGTTCAAGCGGTACGCGGACACAGTGGCCGACGGCGGGAAAGCGAAGGAGGCGGCGGAACAGGCAGCCGCCTGGTACGCGGCGCAGGCGGCCTTCTTCGGCAGCGAAGATGAGGTCGTCGAGGGCGAGTTTGAGGAGGAATGATGGACCTGACAATTACCCCTGACCAATGGCTGCAGCGGGCGGCCACAGCCACCGATTCACTGGACTTTGACGTATGCGTCAGCCGCGGGCTGCCCTTTTTCGCCGATTCGATTGACCGGGTGGAAACGGCGCGCGGCGGGTTGTTTGGCGAGTGGGAACCGGAACGGGCCGGCGCATACCTGGCCGGGCTGAAGAAGTACACCCTCCTACGGGGCAGCCTGGAGGCCAGCGGCCAACCGACGTTGAGCGCCCACAAGCAGGCGAAGGAAGCGGCCCTGTCGGTTTACCACCTGGCGTTAGAACGGGAGGCGGCATGAGCGAGCAGCACGACGACCGATTTGTATTTGACGCGGCCCTGGCCGAACGGCTGTTGGGCTGGCAGTGGTTCCGCGACCCCCAGTGGGACTGGGTGGGCCTGTGGCCGCCCGACAGTCCGGAGTGGGTGCGTTACAACTTTCCCGACCAGGCCGAGCCGTTGGATGGGCCAGGCAGCCACAAGCTGATGCCCTCCTGGAACGTGGGCGGCTTCCTGAGCAGCGATGGTCCCAACCGCATGGGTGTGCCACGCTTCACCTCTGACTGGCGGGCAATGTCTACCTGCATCGAGCAGATGCGACTGCGGGGTTTCTGGTGGAAGGGGACCAACTTCGCCGCGCCTGACCGGCCGGCGCACGCGACCTTTTCCACGCAGACGAACGCCTGGGCGGGTCAGGCAGAAACGCTGCCCAAAGCGACGGCGATGGCAGCGCTGGCGGCACTGACCGAGAAGGGCGTGCCCGGCGAGGCCAGCGACCAGACGGTGAAGGGGCGCCTGACCAGCATCCGCAACGCGGCGCAGCGGCGCGACGACCCTATCTATCACCAATGGCTGGAGACCCGGAACGCGGGTGACTCGGTGGCGGCGGCGCTGGAGTTTATCGCCGAGTGGGCGACGGCCGGGCTGCGCAGTTTTGGCGAGTAATTCAAGTGTTGGCGCGCCAACAAACGGCGCGCCAACACCCAATTTTTCAAGAGGGAACGATGACACTAACGATTGCATTTGTGGGAATTCTGGCGGTGGCGGCGCTGCTGTTTTTGGCGGGCTGGCTGCTGGCGATGGCCGGGCAGCATGAAATGCAAGACCATGAATTGGCGGACGCCTACGCCGGCGGCAAGGTGGCGCAGCGGGCGGTGGACATCGCCGAACTGCGGCAGCTGCGCGTGCAGCTGGAAGCGGGCGAGGAGGGGGTGTTGGCGGCCGACGCCTGCCTGCTCTTTGATGTATGCCAGGCGCTGCGCCTGAGCGACGGCGAGGCGCAGCACATCCTGGGCGCATCCTACTTGATGGTCATCGAAGCGCCGGTGGAGGTGGACGATGAGCGCGGCGGATGAGGTGTACCAGGAAAAGCACACGGCCGTGCGCCACCTGATAGCGAATATGGTGCTATCGGTAGAGGCCCATCGCCTGAAGCAGCAGGCCGATCCGAATGACTGGGGCTACGTGGGCGACCTGGCCCACGTCGAGGAGCGGTTGAAGGAAGTCGTCGGCTTCCTGCGGCCGGTGGAGGAAGCGGCGTGATTGAGTTGAATGACCTGATTAGTGGCACGGCCGTGGACGTGCCCGAACATATCCAGAAGCTGTTCAGCCTTGCAAACCAGGCGCTGACAACCGAAGGCGACCTGGAAGAGTTGCCCAACGATGACCCGCGCATCGAGCGCATTGAGAGAGTTTGGCGTAAGGCTTGCCGGCGCACCGCACGGCGATTGGATGGGTTGGAAGCGGCCCTGCAGGCCCACAACGACGCGGAGGTATTGATTGTATGTGGCTCGTAACGAAGTATGGTTTTTATAGTGTGGTCGCCCATCGGGATGACCCGGACGTGATGTTGGTGCGCGGCCGCTGCTGCGATGACCTGGAAACGCTGCGTGGCTTCGGCCAGGGGCGCGGCATCCGCATGCCGGAGATTGTGACGACGGACGGTTCGGATTACTGCTGCCGGCTGTTCATGCCGCGCCAGGATTGGGAGCGGTTGGGCGCGGCGCTGACGGTGGAGATTGACTACGACAATTTCAAGCAGCAGGTGCATGGCGACCCGCTGCGCGACGCCGCCTACATGCAGATGTGGTCCACGATGCGCCGCTTCCAGGAGCAGAAAGACCCAGAGGCATATGCGCCGGTACGGCCGGCGTGGACGGAACCGGGATGGGATTACTTCCAGCCCGGCATGTTCGCTGACCGTCCGTATCTAATGGCAGAAGACCTGGTGGAGCTATACGACGGCGAGCCGGACGAGGCGGACGTGTTCAACTTCCTGGACACGCTGCGCGACAGCGGCGTGACCAACATGTTTGGCGCACGGCCGTATCTGGAAGAGACGTTCGGCTTTGAGAAGAAGGAAGCTGCCGAGTGGCTGGCGCGGTGGATGCAGACATACGCCAGCCGCCACGGGTTGGCGGAGGAATGAACGGCCGTTGATGGCTGCTGGTAGTGGATAGCAAAAACGGCCGTTCCCTGGTGGGGGAACGGCCGTTTTGCGTTGTTGGCGCGCCAACAATCAGCACGTTAGTTCTGGTAGGCAGCCAAAATTATTTATGTTATCTTTAAGGGCGTGTGAGTTTAGCTGAGAGGGATGCGGCAGGTTGCCGGGTTAGTCGCCTAAGCACTTATTTCTTATAAAATTAAATCGTATTAAGCCACCCGAACGGCCGTTACCGAACCCACACACTTCAGGTAATCTTTTCGGGTGGCTTTTTTTGTTCTAGGAGCGGCATTTATGCCAGAAAGCGCCGACCAACTGCCGTTGATTTTCAAATCCTACGATAATCAGTCCCTCTTTTCCGACCACTACCTGGACGAAATCTTGCAGCGGAACGATGCGGTGTGGAAGCCGACCGTTGCCCAGGGCGCTCAATTCCTGGCATGGCTGCGCGACTTGTACACGCAGGAAAAAGCGCAGCTTCCCGATTACAAAGAAGCGCAGTTGGAAGCCAACTGGTTCCAACCCATATTTCCCCGCCTGGGCCACGTGTGGGAAGTGCAGGCGGCTATCCCCGGCATCAAAGGCAGCACCAAAAAACCGGATTACGCCTTCTTTTTGGATGATGAGGCTCGCAAAACGGCCGTTTCCCAGCAAAACACCGCCGACTATGCTCAGGCCGCCATTGCCGTGGGCGAAGTGAAGCAGTGGGGCGTTAATCTCAGCAAAAAGACCGGCAAGCAGCCCACCTTTGATGACCAGAACCCCATGTTCCAGATAGACACCTACCTCACCCTCACCGGTCTGGATTGGGGCATTCTCAGCAACGGCCGTTCCTGGCGTCTGGTCCATCGCGGCAGTTCCCGCACTCTGGAAACTTACTTCGAAATTGACCTGCTGGCCGCCCTGGAAGCGCCCGACGACAAAAAAGCCATCGCCGCTGCCGCTTACTTCTGGCTGTTCTTCAACCAGGCTTCGTTCTGCCGGAACGCGCAGGGCCAGCTTTTTCTGGACGAGGCCATCAGCCAGAGCCGCGCCTACGCCGTCGCCCTGGAAGCCGATTTGCGCGACAACGCCTACCGTTCCCTGGAACAGCTCATCATCGGCTTCTTTAGCGGCGACCCGGCATTGGATAAGGACAAGGCGGCCGACCGCGACCTGGTCTACCAGAACAGCCTCTATTTGCTGTATCGCCTGCTTTTCCTCTTTTACGGCGAGAGCCGGGGCCTGCTGCCCATGCACAATTCCACCTACAAAGATGATTACAGCTTGCAGCAGTTAGCCAGAACGATTGACAAAGAGCGCAGCAGCCTGGAAACAAAACCGGTGACGGGGCGTAAAAATTGGAATCGCCTGGGCGAACTGTTTCGCCTGATCAGCGGCATCGATCCGCAGTTGAACGCCGACCTGGCCGTGCCGCGTTACAATGGCGGCCTGTTCGACCCGGCGCAGCACCCCTTCCTGGAGCAGCATTTTGTGGGCGACCGCGCCTGGCGAAAGCCATTGATTACCTGGCCGTGCGCCGCATCCTCAAGGCGGGCGGCCTGCCGGAGTTCCAGGCCGTCGATTACAGCACGCTCGACGTGCGCCAGTTGGGTTCCATCTACGAAGGGCTGCTGGAGTACAAAGTGGTGGTGGCTGAGGAGGAGATGGTCACCATCAGCCAGAAGGGGGGTCGAAACCTGGGTACCGCTGGCGCAAAAGGCAAGGCCAAAACCTTTGCCGACCGCCGCCAGCCCGGCGACCTGTACCTGACCACCGACAAGGGCGAGCGCAAAGCCACCGGTTCCTACTACACACCGGACTATATTGTGGAATACATCGTGGAAAACACGCTTGGCCCGCTGGTGGCGCAGGCGCGTGAACGGGTGAAGGCGCAGGTGCGCCAGACCGGCTCCCTGGACCGCGCCGAACGCGACCGCCAGAGCGCCGCCCGCTTTGAGGCCGAAATTATTAGACTCAACGTGCTGGACCCGGCGATGGGTTCCGGCCATTTTTTGGTGGAAGCCACCAGCTACCTGGCCCGCGCCCTGGCGACCGACGACTACGTGCAGGCCGCTCCCTCTCCCGCCGCGGGGGAGGGCCGGGGAGGGGGCGAAAGCGACCTGCTCTACTGGAAACGGCGCGTGGTGGAAGCGTGCATCTACGGCGTGGACAAGAACCCGATGGCGGTGGAACTGGCGAAGCTCTCGCTCTGGCTGAAGACGGCCTCGGCCGACAAGCCCCTCAGCTTTTTGGACCATCACCTGCGTCATGGCGACAGCCTGATTGGGGCGTGGCTGAAAGATTTGCAGGGTGCTCCCGCCGCCCGCCACGCGCCAACCGCCGCCGGCGACCAAACCCCGCTCTTCAACGAAAGCGCCTTCACCCTGGACGCGGGATTGGCGGTGAAAGGCGTGGCGGTCATTGAAAACCTGCCCACCCTGGACATTGACGACGTACACGCCAAAGAAGAGGCGTGGCGCAGCATCCAGGAAAGCCACATCATGCGCTGGCGGCGGCTGGCCGATCTGTGGGTGAGCGCCTACTTTGGCAACACCCTGAGCGCCGCGGAGTACCGCGCCCTGGCGGCCCGCCTGCAAGGGCAGGAAAGCCTGATGAGCGCGGAGCAGGCGGCGCAATTTCTCAGCCATCCGGCGGTGACGGACAATGATTATTTCCATTGGGAGCTGGCTTTCCCGGAGGTGTTTTTTGATGAATACGGCCGTTCTCTGGGCGAGGCGGCCGGGTTTGATGCGGTGGTTGGGAATCCGCCTTACGCTCGCATCCAGATTCTCTCTAAGCAAGCAACTAATTACTTTTCTAGTGTTTACACGGCAGGGACAGGAAATTATGACTTATATGTACTTTTCATTGAAAGAGGTCTCAACCTTTTAAATGATCGAAGCCTATTTGGCTATATTGTTCCAAATAAATTTTTTCGGGTTGACTACGGATTGGGTATTCGTAAAGTCTTGAGTGCAGGACATCACGTAAAAACGATAATTGACTTCAACACTGTTCAAGTTTTCGGTGAAACTGCTACTACGTATACAACCTTATTATTCTTAAAAAAAGCAAAACAAGAAAAAGTAATCGAATACTGGTCTTTACAAAGCCATGATCCCAAAACGGTTTCCCATTTGGCGGAATCTAACGATTGGACTAAAGCTATTTTCCAAAACGGAGATTCAGGAACAGAAACTTGGAACTTCCACGCAAACGAAAGCAAAACTGTTATGGAAAAAATTGAGAATGCATCAGTACCACTTGGATCTCTGGCTTTAGCAATAGCTCGTGGATCAAGTACCGGCAATGACTCAGTTTTTGTTGTAAATGTAATTGAGGAGGGATTTGTTCAAACAGAAGTGAAAACTCAATTTGAGCAAACCACCCTAAAACTTGAAAATGATTTACTACGGACACCAATCTACGCCACTGATTTTCAAAAATATCGTTTTCAACCTTCACACAATCAAAAAGTGATCTATCCATACAGTTTGTCTTCAAACGAACTACTCTCAGAAGAAGTGCTTCAAAATTCCTACCCTTTGATTTGGGATTATTTGACACGTTATAAGGCAGTCTTGTCTGAACGAGCACAATACTCAAAATGGTATAGTTACAGTGCTCCGAGAAACCTAAACACGAATGACAAAGCTGACCTACTAATTCCATTATTAGCGTATGGACCAGCTTTTTCTCGTTATCCAAAACCTCAATCAAATTACGTTTTAATGGCAAGTGGAGGATTTGGAATATCCTTCAATGTTGAGTCGATATATTCATCTTTCTATTTACTTGCTCTAATCAATTCTTGCTTGCTGTTCTTCTATTTACGTGCAATAAGTAATGTCTTTCGTGGAGGTTACATTACTTGTACCAAACAATATTTTGAGAAGTTGCCCATTTCTGAAATCAACTTTGGCACATCTGAGGAAGAACGCACGGACGTTCTCGCCACCTTCAAATCCCACTACCAACAAAATAATCCCCGCCATCCTCGCCCTAACTATCGGCGAACTCGCTGCCAACCGCAACGACACCATCCACGATCTGCTGGCTTTCCTGGCAGAGCAAATGATCACCCTAAACAAAAACAAACAAACCGCTCTGGAAGCATTCTGGCTTGATCTAGAAGGCGTCACCGAGACCAAGACCTTTACCACCCTACACCACAAAGGCAAACAGCAAGCATCCCTACACAAAACCGTTCCCGCCGCCCGCCCTTACCTGGATGAGAACAGTCGGGGTTCTGTCAGCCTGGACGCCAGCCTCAACTGGAACGAAGACGCCTTCAAGGGCTTCGTCAAAGAACTGGTGAGCAGCATCAGCAATCTGAGCAAGCTGGTGCAAGTCTACCGCGACCACGCCGCCGGCGTCGCTGCCCTCTCGCAGCGCCTGGCCGTCACTGACCGCCTCATTGACCAGATCGTTTACCAACTCTATGGTCTCACCCCCGAAGAAATCGCCATCGTGGAGGGTGTTCAAACCAACAGCGAGTAGTATGCCATGAACTTTCTCGACGCCGCCTACCAAATTCTTAAAGAAGCCGGGAAACCGCTGCGCTACAACGCCATTGCCCAACAAGCCCTGGATACCGGCCTCATCACCCCCAAAGGCGCAACGCCCCATGCCACGATGGGGTCGCGCCTATACGTAGACACCAAAAAGGATGATTCCCTCTTTCGTCGCACCGGGAAAGGCTTCTTCACCCTCGTCCCCAAAACTCGCGCTGAACAAATCACCAGCCAGGTTGACCAGCTAAACAAGCATGTCGTTGACAACCTGCGCAAGCGCCTGCACACCATGCCGGCCAACCGTTTCAGAGACGCTCATCGGCGAACTGCTGTATGCCCTCGGCTTCGAGGAGGATTCTGTCATCGTCGAGCCGTACAGCAAAGACGGCGGTATTGACGTGCGCGGCGTTCTTCAGGTGAGCGGCATCACCCGCCTGAACGTGGCCGTACAGGTGAAACGCTGGAAACACAACGTTGGGAAGCCCATTGTGCAGCAAATTAAGGGCGCTCTCAAAACCCACGAACACGGCATCATCATCACCACCAGTGGCTTCTCGGCCGGGGCCATCAAGGAAGCGACGCTGGCGGGCACAACGCCTATCAGCCTGGTGAATGGGGAGCAGCTCATCCGGCTGCTCATCGAACACCGCATTGGCATCAACGAGACTTCGCTCAAGGTGTGGTCTATTGATGAGGAGTGGTGGGGTGAAATGTTGGGCACGCAGGAGCCGGTGGTTGAGAAGGAAACGGCCGTGGTTGTTCCACCCGCCACGCCTCTTCCTGGTTATCCCATTCCGCTGCGGGCCGATAATGACTTGAGCATCGAGGCCGTTCTGCTCAACCCAGAAGGCCAGGTGGAGTGGAACGGGCAGGTGTTTGGTTCGCCATCGGGGGCAGCAAAAGCGGTGAAGGGGGTAACGGCCGTGAATGGGTGGAAGTTCTGGCGCTACCAGCATCCGGAGACGGGGAAGTGGGAGTTTATTAAGACGCTGCAAGGGTGACAGGGGCGATGGTTGGTGTCGTTGGGGCAGGTGGTGGGAGTGGGGAACGGCCGTTATGCGGCCGCGTGATTAAACTCATGGTAACACCAAGCAATGAAACGCAAGATAACTTGCTAAATTATATGGGAGAATAAATAATGCGAATATTAAAACTGGTCGCCATCCTGGTCACGATTATTATCGGCTCACAGCTTTTTGCTTGCACACCGAGCAACGCTCCCACAAACGAATCGTCGTCGAGCGTGGCTACAGACGACACCAAAACACCTGAATCTTACTCCGATTTTGATACACCCGAAGATATTGTCATGGCAGCGCTTGAAGCCTGGCAAGAAAACGATCAGACTCTCTTTAAGAGATACTTTTACCTGTCGTTCGATGCTGACGCACCATGGGGAAGATTGGCTGCCTGTGATTTCGACCTGGACAGTGTGACGATGACGAGCGGAAAAGCTGAGGATGTGGGACCGGATATGTACTTCGTTGATGTCACTGCCGGTGGACAGGAAATAGGCAGGTTTTTGATTCTTGACCGTCAACCCGAAAAACATGTGGGCAAAGCATACATCAATTGCTCCGAGTAGTCATGGAGATGTGGGTGTCGTTGGGACAGGTGGTGGGGTGGGGAACGGCCGTTGGAAAACCCAATTGTTTGGCTATGGTCTGGTTATTTAGTAGAATATAAGTTCTGTCTTGTGCTTTATCTCTTTAAAGTTATAATACAATAGGTTAGTCATGAGTCAACCTCCGTCGGACTGGCAAATTGAGTTTTTCGCTAACTCCTCAGGTGATAGCCCTGTCCTTGAGTTCATTAATACACTCACAGTAAAAGAGCGAGGTAAAATCCGAGACCATCTAAAGTTGTTGAAAGAATTTGGAGTGGGACTTGGCCTACCGCATGCCAAGCCCCTATCGGGTCACAAGCCCTTGTGGGAATTGAGACCAATGCCTCATCGTTTGATTTATGTAGCAGTGTCTGGGAGGAAGTTTGTTGTACTCCATGCCTTCAAAAAGGAAAAGAACAAAACGCCTAAGAAAGACCTAAAAGTTGCTGAGAAACGGTATCAAATAGTAAAGGAAAGAGAGGGGTGAAAGATGTCAAACGTGCGTTTTGAAGATTGGGAAGCTGAACAACTGCAAGATCCAGAGTTTCGCAGAGTTGCAGAAGAACTCGAACCCGGTTATCAGGTAACTAGATTGCGAATTCAAATGGGCTTGACTCAAGAACAGTTAGCTCAGATGGTAGGTACTCATCAATCAAGTATTGCCCGGTTAGAAAGTGGGAGAGTGGCTCCACGTATTTCCTTTTTGCGGAAAGTAGTAAACGCTCTCAGTGGCAAACTGGAAATAAACATTTCTTCACGAGATGATATTGCTGCACTTAACAACCTTTTTGTTGGTAAGTCTGAGCAACTTAGCGGCTATGATAAAGTCAATGACAAAACACAAACAATCACCCAAAACATGGAGGTGATTGTATGATACTTCACGTGTGGACAGTGCTTTGTTCGCGGTCAGTAATCGATATAGACTCTAAGAACATTAGCATTCAGAATGTCATAGAACAGGTGGAAATAGCTGCTAATCCAAGTCCTGAAGGGAAAATAGCAATCCCAATGGAACTGGTATCTTTTTGGGCGCGTGCAGATCCCGGTATTGGTATAAGGGGGGAGGCGCGGATTTTATTCCTTCAACCGTCTGGGAAAGAAGCAGAATTACTCGCCTATCCACTTGATTTGGAGGATTCTCCGAAAGCTAGGGTTCGCGTAAATATTGCTGTGGTCCCAGTTCCCGAACCGGGTCGCTATCTTTTCCATGTAGAGTATAGATTACATGAAGGTGAATCCTGGCAACTTGTTGCCAAAATCCCACTGGATGTAAATTTCCGGCCTGAAGAAGACAAATAATATGTAACTGCCGTTTCCTACACCAGAGACGCCAGTTACTTCCCCTTGCCAACAACTTTACTGCTTTGCTACCCTATCTCCATAGAACATTCATTCTACGGAGATACCCATGACCCAAACCCAACAACGCCCCTTTGAACTCGCCTGGATTCCCCCCGGCTCGGCCGCCGTTAATCCCGACCAATATGTCGAACACCCTGAGCATCAGCTAGACGCACTGCGCGGCATCTTGTACGGCCGTAACGCCCCCGGCTGGGCCGGCGCGGTCATCATCAACCAGCGCACCACAGAGCAGGGCTGGCGCGATGACGAATGCGGCCCCTTCTTCATTGACGGCCACGCCCGCGACGAGGTCGCCCAACAAGCCGGCGCGGCTGAAATCCCCGCCCTCATCGGCCACTGGACCCCGGCCGAAGAGAAGCAGCTCATCGCCCTCATCAACCCCCTGGCGATGATGGCCCAACCTGTGCCCGAAAAGCAGCTGCAACTCCTGCAAGAAGCGGCGCGCCTGGCCGATGACCCGGCCATCATCGCGGCGCTCAATGACCTGGCGGCCGAGGCGCAGACGGCGCTGGACCAGCTCTACGTGGAGCCGCCGGCCAAAGAAGTGGACGCCGAACCGCAGTTGGAACGCGCCCAGGAGCTACGCGCCGAATGGGGCACAGAGCCAGGCCAACTTTGGCTGCTCGGCGACCACCGGCTGCTCTGCGGTGACAGCACCGACCCGGAGCAGGTGGCCCGGCTGATGGACGGGAACCGCGCCACCCTCTTCGCCACCGATCCGCCTTACCTGGTGGATTACGACGGCACAAACCACCCCCACAAGTGGAACGCCAGCGAGGGGGAAATCGAGACCAAGAACAGGGATTGGAGCGATACCTACAAGGATTGGGACAAGGCGGTCAACGGCGACGGCCTGTATGACGGCTTTATCAAGACGGCAATTGACGTGGCGATTGACCCACACGCGGCCTGGTACTGCTGGCACGCGGCGCAGCGCCAGAAGATGGTCGAGGAGAAGTGGCTGCAAAATGGCGCATTCCTGCACCAACAAATCATCTGGGTGAAGGAACGGCCGGTGCTGACCCGCGCCTGGTACATGTGGCAGCATGAACCCTGTCTGTTTGGCTGGCTGCGGGGCAACAAACCACCGCGCACGGCCGACGACTACCCGGCCACCGTCTGGGTCATCCCCGGCATCCCCAACAGCGAGCGGCCGGACCATCCGACGCCGAAGCCGCTGCAGGTCTTTGAAATCCCCATGCGGCAGCACACGCGGGCGGGCGACGTCTGCTATGAGCCGTTTAGTGGCAGCGGCAGCCAGATTGTCGCCGGCGAGCGGTTGGGGCGGCGGGTGTTTGCGATGGAGCTTGCGCCGGAGTACGTGGCGGTGGCCTTGCAGCGGTATCTGGATGCGACGGGGAAACGGCCGGAGTTGGTGGCATAGTGTTGGCGCGCAAATAAACGAGGGAAAAGGTTACAGTAACGTGCTTAAGCTCTAGCTACTGCTAAAATCTCTCTATTGTAGCGAGGCCGAAATGAAAAGAAAACGTCATCATTATGTTCCGGCATTTTACCTAACAGGATTTACTGCACCTGATAAACGAGATAGAGTTTGGGTATATCCCAAAGATGGAAGTACTCCATTTGATACAAATGTTTCTAATGCGGCTGTTGAGAAGTATTTTTACTCTTTGATGCATGATCCAGATAATATCGACGTTGACTCTGTCGAGAAATATCTTGATCAGGAAATTGAGACACCAGCTAATCCGGTTATCGCAAAACTTAGGAGTCATAAGCGAGTCCGTATTTCCGCGTTAGAAAAAAGGAAATTAACAAAGTACTTGGCATATATGTTGACACGCGTGCCTGCTAATCGCATTAAAGTACAAGATGACATTCCAAGACTTGTGGCTGACGCTAAAAAGAGAACACAGGATACTTTCGCTAGGAAAGGTGGTGATTCAAAGTATGTACGCTTGACTGATGCATTGAATGCTTTGGATACTGTCAAGGAGGAGCTAATCCAAGAACTCTCTTTCCCCCACTTCAATAAAACGTTGGAAAATCTACTTTACAAAATGAATTGGGCAACCTTCAGAGCGTATCCCGGATTGGGGTTTGCTACAAGTGACAATCCGTTTTGTTATTCAGAGCATCTTGGACTAATAGATGAAGAAAGTCGCTTTATTTTTCCTCTGGCTAGTGACATTGTTCTCGTAGGAGCTTGGGCCCCAATTCCGGTGGATGACTTTGCAATCTATAATGTACTTTTTGGAAAGCCAGAGGATAATGATGTGATTAACCGAATAGTAATTGCTTCGGCGACAAAGTATATTTTTTATAAAGAAAACTGTATATGGATGAGGAGTCTGATAGAGCAGGTACGAGTAGCACAGGCTTAATCAAATTAATGATTCGACAAGGGGTTTTACATATATGAAAGTTTTTCATCCTTTAGAACCTAATTCAGAAAGCAATCCAGAACAAATCTTGAGACATCTTAAGGAGAGAGTAAGTCAGGAGCGAGAAAAAGAAGAACACAAGCTGTTTTTCTTGGGTAAGTACGAAAGCGACATTGATTTCTTAGAAAAAAGCTATTCTTTTGCTTCACAAAACGGAATATTTTTAGATGCTGATCATTGGCCTGGCATCTTATACAGACAGTTCGATAGAGATTTTCCACCCGGAGACGACTCTGTTGAAGCAGCGCGCGGTAATTTACTGTTAAGCTCCACAGCGGGAAGTACAGTTTATGGGATGATTAGCGACAACATTAGTCGTTACGAAATGCCTGAGACTATCGAAGAAGCACAGGGGCTAATAAACATGTACGAAGACTTAAGGCAGCGTGATGATCGGAACGAGGAGATAATCAGACGATTGGGATGGCTTAATGAAGAAGCAGCAGGCAAGTATAAAGCAGCTTGGGAAGGACTAGACTCACAAATTCCATCTACAGACCCTTTATCAGGGGCGGCTATAAGTATGCGTTCCGCTCTCGATTTAACCATTAGGGATACGCTGATAGGTCGATTATCATTGTCTACTCCAGTAACAAAGGCCCAATGTTTGGTGGTAATTGCTGATCACATTGCAAAAAATGCATCCGCAAAAGAATTGCTGATTCAGCAAGCACCAGACTATCTTGATATCACCAATAAATTATCGAGAGTAAAAGGTACCTCAGACACAGATATAGATTATTTGAAAAGTCAATTTTACAGATCTCAACAGCTCTTGTACTTGCTCCTTGAAACCATCGATATCAACAGTCTTCCCCCTAAGTAGACTTTATCTAATCACTCTCGTGAACTTTTCTAGTCCGACATTGAATTGATCAGAACGGCTGTGCTACCATGAACCCATGACTAGCACTGACGGCCGTTCACCCCTTTGGGAGCGCCAACCTTGGGACACCAACGCCAGTTACAAGGCGTTCAAAGAATACTATCTGCCGGCCGAAGAGCCTGGCCGGCTTGCCAATGCCTACCGTGAATATAGGCGTCAAATAGGCGGCAAACAGGCGGCACCAAAAGTGCCCGGAAACTGGTCCGCCTGGGCACGCGGCCGCCATCCTACCTCTGGTGAACCCCTCCCCGATGCGGCCACCTGGGCCGAGCGCGCCGCCGCCTTCGACGCCCACGTCGCCCAACAGGAATTGAAGGCCCTCGCGGCCGCCAAAGCCCGGAATAAACAGCAGCGCATGCGCGTCCTGGAAGGGGCGCTCGCCCAACTCACCCTAGTTTGGAGCCAACTGGATTACCGGCCGAAACTCGGACCCGACGGCCGTTTAGTCCAGCCCGAATTGCCCTCTTTCCGCGACGCGACGGCCGCAATCAAAACCATCCTCACCGAACTGCGCACCGAATACGACGACGTGCCCGTCCAGCAAATCCAGGTGGCCGGACCGGACGGCCGTCCTCTCCCCATGCCCGGCTACGTTGCTGGCTACGATTTCTCGGACCTGAATGATGAAGAACTCCTCGACCGCATCCGCGAGCATGAATCGCGTCGAATTAGAACAGTACCTGGCTTTGCTGATGGAACAGGAACGCCGGGAACGGGAACAGATACGGACCCGGTTGCTGGCGGCCAGGCAAGTCGGCCGGCTGACGCCTGACGTCGTCGCCGATTTCGCCCGGCTGCTCATGACCGATGACAACGGCCGTCCCATTCGGCCGGCGCCGCATCATTGGCTGTGGCTGCACCTGATGTGCAACGAGGACATCAAGAAGCTGCTGATCATCGCGCCGCCGGAAAGCGCCAAGACGACGTGGCTGCTGGCTTACCTGGGAACGCACGTCGCCTTTTTCCCGGAGTGGCCGCGCATCATGGCGGCCGTGTCCGGCGAGGTGGCCGCCAAGCGCAGCCAGGCGCTGCGGCTGATGGTGGAATCGCCGGAGTTCCAGGCGACGTTTGCCGACCTGAAGCGCGCCTACGGCCTCAAGTGGACGCAGGAGGAGTGGAGCATCGCGCCGCATGGTGGGCTGCCCCGGCCGGGGCGTATTCATCCCTCCTTCTTCGCCGTCGGCGTTCAGGGTGGCGTTATCGGGAGCCGGGCGCGCCTGGCGGTGGGCGACGACATCCTCGACCACGAGAATACGCGCACAGCCCACCAGCGCGAGATTGTCCACGACTGGTTTCACAAGAGCTTCCTCAGCCGCCGCATGAGTCGCGTCGGCCGCAGCATCGTCATCGGCACGGCCTGGCATCATGACGACACGTATGCCAGGATGCGGACTGGTGGCGACTGGGTGGTGTGCCATGTGCCTTTGTTGAGTGAGGGTGATTTGGTGGCGGCCGATGTGTGGTATCCGGAGGGGTATCAGGGGGAGCGGTTGGGGGAGCCGGTGGCAGACACCACTGTCACAATTGAATAATGACATTCCTCAGATGACAAGCTAAAACGGTCGTGGTACTCTGTGCTAAATTTTCGTGCTAGGAGGTTAAATATGGTTGGCAACTTTAGCGGTATCTTTGGTAACGCCTCAGAAATTACACCAGAGGAAGCCCAGAAAGAATATAACGAAATCTTCATTGATGGAGAGGAAGTAAAAGCGGCTTTTCTTTTAGTGCGTGATGTTTTCATGTTCACAAACAAACGCTTCATACTGGTAGATGTGCAAGGCATGACCGGAAAGAAAGTCGAATACCTAAGCATCCCATACAAGTCCATCAGGTATTTCTCGGTCGAGACAGCTGGTAATTTTGATCGGGATTCGGAATTCAAAATTTGGGTTGGTGGTGGTGAAGGCCCCGCAGTTGTGAAAGAAATCAAAAAGGGTTTCGATATTATTGGTCTCCAGAAGACTCTAGCATCTTTCATCCTGGACTAGCTCGTAAACGCACGGCCGTTCCCTATCGGAAGCGGCCGTTTCTCCATCTGCTCTTCCTCCCCCTTTACCCCAACTTCGCCAATTTGCTACCTCATCTCCTAGAACAGACACTCTAGGAGATACCGCATGGAACCCAACGAACCCCGACTGCCCACGCCGCCCAACAGCCGTAGTTATGCTATACTCCGACAGATTCCTTCACAGTGTTGGAAACAAAATTAAACACCGATATACGCGATGCGGAGGTACAATGTCCTTGATGGAAGTATTGGAAATGCTGGCATACATTGCAACGGTTCTGGGTATTCCTATTGCAATTCTTCTTTTTGTTAATGAAAAAAGAAAAGAGAGACGCGATAGGGAATATGGTACGTATGACGCTTTGGGCAAAGAATACGTGGATTACTTACGCCTGTGCATGGAAAATCCCGAACTTGACTTATACGACATTCCTCTTGAAATAGAGAGCGAGCTATCGGCCGAGCAGAAGATTCGCCAATACGCCATGTTTGAGATTCTTGTGTCCTTGTTGGAACGGGCTTATCTGATGTATCAAGATCAGTCAACCGACATAAAAAAGAGCCAGTGGTCTGGATGGGATGATTACATGCATGACTATGCAAGGCGTGAAACATTTCGCAGATTATGGCAGACGCAAGGCGTGGAGTACGATTTAGACTTTATCAAGTATGTCACCACTGTTATTGAGAAAGTACAGGCTGAAACAGTCGTTTCAGCAGACGCGGTGACGCCTGTTCAATGACTTCTTTTGCATGAGCTAATCGGCTTTGAGTGAACTGCGCCTTGCGCGCAGGCAATGCCCGTTATCCCCCCTTTACCCCAACTTCGCCAATTTGCTACCATATCTCCTAGCAGGCTGTCGGAAAAATATCTTCTGAAGGCCCGATGATAGACAAATAACGATTTCAAAGCATCAAGACAAGCAGTTTGCAACTCATATTGGCCTCATTACCATGAATTTTGCACGGTTTTACAGCCCGTTTTCGGGCATCAGGCAGGGGGCAATAACGCCCCCATCAACCAACCTGCAAGGTATGCAATCGTTTCAAGTTGTAAGCCAGACAAACCAATGTCCATTCGCCACCGGCAGCAACCAGGCCTCGCAGAGAAAACTGACGGAAACCCAAGGTTTCCTCGATGATACCGATAACCGGTTCAACCGTCGATTTGCGCAAACGGTAGGTGGCTTTGCCGAGGGTGGTCTACAGTTTGTAAGCCATTTGCTCTTTGACGGAAGCATCATTGGGTGGCGGGTTGGGATTGTCCAGGAAAAGGCACGCCAACCCTGATGGTGTGGGCTGCGACCGGTGGCGATGTAGGGGTCAATGCCGCGCGCTTCCAAGCTGGCGATGTTGTTTTCGCTGAAATAGCCGGTGTCCAAATTGACCTTTTTCGGCTGACCCACGACTGGTGGTACGGTGTCGAGAGTTGGCAGGGCGGCCTGTTTATCGTTGGTATGGTCACACAACCAATTGCCCACTACCAGACGACTGTCATGGTCAACCACTACCTGGACGTTATAATGTTGGTCAAAGCCGCTGTTGGTGGCGTTTTTCATGATGCGCGATTCGGGGTCGGTGAAGTTGTACTGGTCTTTATCTCTGGGTCCTGGAGTGGGTGGCTGCGGTGGTTTGCCCGGCGGCTTTTTTCCTGTGGGTCGGTCTTTTCGGCCCGGGCTTGCATCTTGGCCTCGTATTCGGCTTGCTCGGCTTCATACCGGGCCTGGGCGCGTTCCTCCAGCACCTTCTTGGCTTCGGCCAGCCGCGCCAATTGCTGCTGGCGTCGGGCAATCTCATCAGGAATGTTCATCTCTTCGGGCAGTTGTCCTCCATCGGCAACTTCAGCCAAAGTGAACAACTCCTCGACTTCGGCTTGCAGATAGGCTTCGATAGCCAACAGCCGCTGGTAACTGACCGCTTTGCTCTTGGACGCATCGGCATGGATTTTGCTGCCATCCAGACTGACGTTACCCAATTGCAAATAGCCCATCGCCTGGGCAATCAGCAGTATCTGGACAAACAACTCTTTCAGTTCAGCCAGAAATTGTTGGCGGAAAGCCGCAATCGTGTCATGGTCGGGGTGCATGTCACCGGTAATGAAACGAAAGGGAATCACCTCATGGGTGGCGCGTTCAATCTTGCGCGAACTGAATACGCCGCTGGCATAGCTGTAGAACAGCAATCCCAACATCACTTCCGGGGCGTATGGTGGCGCACCCTGCTCACTATACTTTCTATACATGATCCCCAAATCAAGTTGGGCGACGACAGCGACAATGAAGCGAGCCAAATGGTCGGGTGGCAGGACATCGCGCAAGGTGATTTGCAGGTCCAGGGTCTTTTCGTAATCAGCAGTTCTGAATTTTCTTGCCATACCCAAAGTTTACACCGAAATCATTTTTGTTCGGAGAAACGTATCTTCTCCGACAAGCTGCTAGAACAGACATTCTAGGAGATACCGCATGGAACCCAACGAATCCCGGCTGCCGGCCATCCCCGACGGCCGTTCCCCAGCCGACTTAACCAAGAAAGAACTGGTCGCCCACCTGGTGGCCGTCGAAGCCATCCCTCAATGGAAACTGAACGTCATGACCCGCGACGCCATCGTCGCGCTGTTTGCCTTGCCTCGTGATGAAGCGTTGGCGGCCGTGGACGCGGCCGGCCTGGAACACGGCCGTAAACATCGCCGGGGCAGGATTGGCGTGGACGTGGCGGCCGAAGGCGACGACGAAACGGCCGTGTACGAGTATTTGCTCACCGGCCGGGTGCGGCGATGAGCGAACCGGCCCCCACCTACGACACCCCTGGCCTACCCGCCGACTTACGGCCGTATCTGCCCACCGACCCCCACCTGAGCGACCTGGTGGAACTGCGCACCATCGCCCAGGGCACGGAATCCAAAGCCTACACCTGGCCGCGCCTGACGGCCCGACTCAACGAGATGATCCGACAGCGCCAGGGTGAACTGGACTGGCAGAAACGGCGCGATGAGGCATGGGCAGCGGCAAGTGTTGGCGCGCCAACACTTGAGGAGGCACGGCCGTGAGCGACGTTTCGCCTATCCCCCTCGTCCGCGTCCACTGGCGCGACACCCGCGCCCATTCCGCCTGGCACACGGCCGACGACATCGCCGCGTTCGTGAGCGAGGCTTACATCGTCGAGTCGGTGGGCTGGCTGGCGGCCGAGAGTGAAACGCACCTGGCCGTCGCCCAATCCTGCTCTCCGCACCGCTTCGGTGACGTGCTGGTCATCCCCCAAACGGCCATCGTTGAACGCTGGCAGTTAAACGAGGAGTAACGGCCGTTGCCCGCCCACCAGGTTATCCTTCATCATGACGGACCCGCTCTCTGGCCCCAACACAAACCCCTCGCCGAAGTCCTGGAACTGCGCGCCACGACGCCAGAGCTTACCTGGTCGGGCACGTACCAGGGCGTGCCCACCCCACCCGGCGGCTACACCTTCAAGCGCCAATGGTGGACCAGGGAGCGCCGCTACGACATCCACAGCCAGGCTGTCAAAAACCTCACCTACGCCCGTTACATCTCCTGGGACACCGGCCTCAAAGATAAGGAAGAAACGGACACCGATTACACCGGCTACACCGTCGCTGAACTCTGGCCCGACTATCGCCTGGGCATTCGCCACGTGCGCCAGGAACGGCTGGAATTCCCCTACCTGCCCGACGTCATCGAGCAAACGGCCGTGCAGTGGAACTATGACGAGAAACTGCACGGCATCCTCATCGAGGACAAGTCCAGTGGGACCAGCGCCCTGCAAACGCTGGCCGCCTCCGGCCCGGCCTGGCTGCGGCCGATGCTCATCCCCTTCAACCCCACCACCGACAAGATTACCAGAGCGAGCCAGGCGGCCGTCTGGTGCAGGAATGGCTGCGTGCTGCTGCCCTACCCGGCCGCCGACCTGTACTGGCTCATGGACTTTGAAGAGGAACTGTTCAACTTCCCCCAGGCGGCCCACGACGACCGCGTGGACTCGTTTACGCAGTTGATTTTGTACCTGGAACATATCCTGGCCGCCGGGCGGAAGGCGCGGGGCGAGGTGGAATAAGGAAGAAGAGATATGAAGATTCTAACCAGTCTATTTGGCGGCGGAACGGCCCGAAACCTGACCCTGTCCATCACCAAAGAGGGCGCGAAGAACGAACTGCCTTACCGCGAGGTGGCGAAGCTGCTCTGGAACTACTACCTCAACAACGGCCTCTATGACGAACTGCGCCTGGCCGGGTATTTCCTGGATGAACCCAACCTGAAGGCCATCCGCAACCCGGCCGGCCGCGTGGTCAAATTCTACGCCGACGTCATCTGGCCCGGCCGTCTGCCCGACGCCCTGCCCCTCGACTTGGAGGCGACGGCCAACAAGCAACTGCGCGAGCCGTTGGAGGAACTGTGGAAGTGGTCCAACTGGCAGGCCAGGAAGCAGGTGTTGGTGCGCTGGGCGTCTACGCTGGGCGAAACCTACATCAAGGTGGCGCAGCCCGAAGGCAAGAAGCGCGTCTACATGCAACTCAACCGGCCGGAGGTGGTCACCGACCGCGAGGATGACGAGCAGGGCAACATCATCTACCTGCGCGTGGATGTGCCCCGCAGCCGGCGCGACGGCGATGAGGTGAAGTTCTTTCTGCACACCGAGGTGTGGGACAAAGCCGACGGCCGTTGCCGCATCTGGGAGCATGACAAGACGGCCGAAACGCCCATCGAGCAGCTGGGCACGCCAACCAAGAGCTACGACCTGAAGGCCACCTGGGGCATTGACTTCATCCCCTGGGTGCGGGCGGTGCATCTGGACATCGGTGAGGACCGGGGCGTTGGTGCGTACCTGCTTCAACTCGACAAGATTGACGAGGCCAGCCGCCTGGCAACGCGCCTCCACACGATGCTCTTCCGCCACAACGACGTGACCTGGGCGCTGGAGAGCAACATGATGGACGCGGCCACCGGACGGCCGTTGCCCCCGCCGCGCATCGCCACCAACGTGGACGCCGAAGGCAACGAGGTGATGGACCTGGCCGGGGAGAAGTTCATCCGCCTGCCAGGTATGGCAAAGCTGACCAGCCTGGTCCCTAACCTCAATTATGACGCGGCGCTGGCGGCGCTCAACGCGCACCTGGGCGAACTGAAAAATGACCTACCGGAGCTGCGCTACTACGACCTGCCCGACCTGGGCGAAATGTCTGGCCGGGCCATCCGCCTGCTGATGGGACCGGCCATCACCTCCGCCCAGGAGGTACGCGGCAACCTGGAGGATGCCCTGGTGCGCGCCCAGAAGATGGCCCTGACCATCGGCCAGAACACCGGCATTTGGAGCGGCCTGGGCAGCTACGACGACGGCGACCTGGAACACGGCTTCCAGGAGCGGGCCATCATCCCGGCCGACCGCTACGAGGATGCCGAAATCATCAAGGCCGAAAAGGAAGCGGGCATACCGCTGTTCACCAGCCTGCGTAAGAGCGGCGCGACAGAGAAGGAAATGGCCCAGGTGGAGAAGGACTATGCCCGCGAACAGGCGATGACTCAGGCGGGCATGGCCGCCGCGCTGCTGGAAGCGCAGAGCCAGTTCAACGCCGGCCAGCCGGGGCAGAATGGCGCGGCCGTGCCGCCTGCCAATGGAGAAGCGGCCGATGAAATCCCCCAAGCCGACAGTAAAACGAAAGCCCAGCCCAAAGCCAGCGCCAAAGCCTGACGCTGCCGTATTGTGGCACGGCCGTGGAGGACGGCCGTTGCCCGGCCTGTTTCGAGACGCAGGCGGCAGATAAATAGATACCGATAAGGCTTACAAATCGGTATTTAAACAGACCTGTTCATGGACAACGTCATCTCCCTCGCCGAGGGCTTTCGCGCCCAACTGATCCACGCCGACGCCCAGGCGATTATGGCGATGAGCCGCGCCTGGACAGGGGTGGAGGCTGCCCTGCAAACGGCCGTCGGCGACCTGGCCCAACAAATCGCCGACCTCAAAGCGAAGGGCGAGGAAGTCCCCCAGTGGAAGCTGTGGCAGATGAGCCAGTACCAGTCGCTCCTGGCCCAGATTGCCGGTGAGATGAACAAATACAGCCAGGGAGCCATCGCCGACATCCAGGATCAGCAAATCAAGGCGCAGCAGATGGGCGCAAAACATGCCAAAGAACTGCTGACGGCGGCGCTGGCCGGGCAGCGTTCGTTGGGCACGGCCTTCGACAAACTGCCTACTGGCGCGGTGGAGAATATCACCGCTCTGGCGCAGGCCGGGCAGCCGCTCAACAAGCTGCTGGAGAATGCCTACCCAACGGCCGTCGCTGGCCTGACGAAAGAACTGCTCTATGGCACGGCCGTTGGTCGCAATCCCCGCGAAACGGCGCGCATCGCCGTGCGCAAAGGTCTGGCCGGTGGGCTGAACCACATCCTGCTGGTGGCCCGCGACCAGCAGATTCGCAATTACCGCGAGATGGTGCGGCAGAAGTACAAGGATAGCAGCGTGGTCTACGGCTACATGCGCCTGGCGGCGCGCAATACGCGCACCTGCATGGCCTGCATCGCCCTGGACGGCACGATTTACGAGACCGGCCAGGTCATGGCGCTTCATCCCCAGGACCGGTGCAGCATGGTTCCGTTGGTGGAGGGCTTTCCTCTGCCCAACATCAAGCCAGCCAGCGAATGGTTCAAAAGCCTCGATGAGGATGAGCAGCGGCGCATGATGGGCGACGGCCGTTATGAAGCCTGGCGCGATGGGCTGTTCGAGTTTCGCCAACTGGCGAGCGTGAGCAACCATCCGGTTTGGGGGCCGTCGTCGCACGTGACCTCACTCACCGACTTGCTGGGTGGCAAAGGGGGATTGGGCGGCGCGCCCATTGACCCGGCAGCGCTGCTAAAAAGCCACCAGGCAGCTAAACCGGCCAAGTCCAGGAAACCGCAGACGTTGGAGATTGACAAGGGCGACAAGCCGATGTTGGAGCAGCTCATCGAAGACCTGGCCCAATCGCCCATTGACGCGGGAACCTACAAGGCTATTGAGGGCGTCCTGAGCAAGGTGCTGGCCGGGCAGCAGGGATTGGCCTACACCGATGCCAACGGCCGTTTGGAAGGCGCGCTCGCCTACCAGGTGGGCGTGGGCAACCTCAACTACTTGCACGTCACGGCCGCCGGCTTTGCCAACGTGGACGCCAACAAGAAGGCCATTCTGGACGCGGCGGCCATCGCCCAACAGAAGGGGCAAGGGCTGGAACTGTACGTACCCAACAGCCACCTGGCGCTCTACCAGGGTTGGGGCTTCACCGTCCACCAGCCGCTCAAAGGCGGTGCGCGGGTGCGCCTGTCGGCCGACGACGTGAGCGGCTTCATCAAAGACCCGGACGGCTACGGCCAGGTTAAGGCAGCGAAGCTGGCAGCGGCTGCCAAAGACGCGCTGGCCGACCCTAACAAAGCGTTCACCTTCCGCAGCGGCCAGGAGATTGCCGGCCTGCCATTTAAGCCAGTCCACATGACTGACGCCGACTTCCTCAACCAAACCAAAGCGCTGCCCCACGACCCGCCGTTGCAAATTGACGACCCGGACAAACACGCAGCAGCCGGCCTATTGCTCTTCACCCCAGACGGGAAGTTGGTGATCGTGGACCCGGCCGGACAGTACGGCGGGTACAAGACGACGTTCCCCAAGGGCACACAGGAAGAGGGGATGAGTTTGCAGGCAACGGCCGTGAAGGAGGTGTGGGAAGAAACCGGCTTCAAGGCGCGTATCCTGGGCCACCTGGGTGACTATGAAAAGTCTACCAGCGTCACGCGATTCTACATCGGTGTTGTTGAGGATGGCGCGCCCTGGGCCGCCCACTACGAAAGCGAGGCCGTGCGCATTGTGCCGTTGGACCAGGTGGATGCGCTGCTCAACGTCGGTGCGGATAAGGGCATCTTCCAGGATTTGCTGAAGCTGAAGGACCAGGCGCTGGAGGGGAAGCCATTCACTCCGGAAGCATTAGAAGCCGGTCTGGACAAGTATGCGTCCGCCGCTGGCAAGCTGCCACCGCCGCCCGGCGATGCGCTGCCGGCCGACATGACCAAGAAGGCGCTGGTAGACCACCTGGCGAAGATGCGCGGCATTGCCAAATGGAAACTAACGGTCGCCAGCAAAGAGCAGGTCGCGGCCCTGTTCGACTTACCTGAAGCGGAGGCATTGGCGGCCATTGATGCGTATGGGGCGGCCCACACCGCCAAATACAGCCAGAAGGGGGCGAGCGTGGCCGTCGAGCCACCGGCCGTTACCAAACTCCCCCCACCGCCCGAAGACCCCGCGACCCTGAGTAAAAAAGCGCTGGTCGAGCATCTGGCGCAAATCCGGGGCATCGCCAAATGGAAGCTGACGGTCGCCACCAAAGACCAAGTCGCGGCCCTATTCGACATGCCGGAGGCCGAGGCGATGGCCGCCATAGATGCGTTTGGCGCGGCACACGCGGCGAAATACGCCAAGACGGGGGCAAGCACGCCGAAGGAGCCACCCGCGACCCCGGCCGTTCCGCCTGGCGTGGCGGCCTTCCAGAAGTATCAGGCGGATGCCTCCAGCCTCACGGCCGCAGAAGCGCAGCGGGCGCTGGAGTATGCGCAGGCGGAGGGCTACTCGAAGGTTGTGATTGGACAGCTGAAGGAACAATACCAGAAGCAGATCGGCGACCCGCTTATCACTGGCCTCAAGGTGGTGACAAAATCGTACCTGGTGGAGCAGTTGGAGCAGATGACCGGGTTGTCGGCCGCGCTGCTCAACCAGCTAAAGAAGGGTGAACTCGCGGCGCTCGCTGGTCAGCCGATGAGCGCCGCATACGCGGCCGTTGGCAAGCCTTACACGCCCACCGCGCCGGTGGCCGACTTGGTCACGCCGGTCAAGGCGGGCGAAGCGGCTGCCGCATCCACCGTCACGCCCCTGCCACCCAAAGGCGCGGCCGATACCGTGACGATGCATGTGGCGAAGCATCTGGCCTCTCTGTCGGGGGGGAAATACCAGCCGATAGACATCCTCAAGGCCATCAACAAGACCGGCTACACGCCCGAATCGGTCGCCGCACGGCTGCTCGGCGAACCCCTCAGCGCGATAGACGACCTTGTAAAGGGTAAGGCCGAGCCGCCACAGCCGGAGCCATTGAGCCTCCAGACTATGAGCGAGGGTGCTGCCCTGGACTTCTTCGCAGACCTAAATAAGGCGTTCCAGCCTGGCTCTCCCGCCAGCAAGGGCACGACAAAGGCGCAGCAAAATATAGCGACCTCGTCGCACAGCGGCTTCGCCTACCAGGGCGCAAACGGCTGGGCCACCGGGGTGATCACCTTCCACGACATGGAAGGCAAGATCAAGATCAGCGGCGCGGCCTTCACCAGCCTGGATGTGAATAAGGAGGCCGTCGCCGACGTCGCCAACTTCGCTTTGGGACAGGGCAAGGCGGTGAAAACCTACGTGCCAACGGCGCTGGTGGGGGAGTACAAGAAGTGGGGCTTCGCCTACGCGGGTGATGCCGGAGCCAACGGCCAGTATATGGAGATCGCACCAGGCAGCATCCCGGCGCTGGTAACGGCCGTTGGGAAGAAGCCAAAGCCTGCACCGAAGCCGGCAGAGAAACAGGCGCAGGCCGAAGCAACGGCCGTCGCCACCACGTTGGGTTTCCCGGCCGGCGTGGGCAAACATACGGCGCTGAAGCTGCAAAAGCCTGCCCTGGTGGGCCACCTGGCACAGGCGGCGGGCATCTCTGAAAGCAAGCTGACCAAGTACACCAAAGAGATGCTGGTTCAGTTTATGGAGATGCCCAAGGATCAGGCTACCGCGCTGCTGCTGAAGGGCGCTGCTCCCCCGCCACCAGCACCGCCGCCCACCCCGCCCAAAGCTGTGCCCATGGTCGAGAAACGGCCGTTGCCCACCAACCTGCCACCGTTCCAAATGCCTGATCCGCCTGGCTTCCCGGCCGGCGTGGGCAGCCTGAAAACGGTTAGCAGCCTGGGAGGCTCCACTGGCGCGAAGCTGGTGGAAGACCCGGCCACCGGCAAACGCTACGTGATGAAGAAGGGCAACTCAGCCGGCCACCTGCGCGAGGAAGCCTATGCAGACATGGCGTACCAGGCGCTTGGCCTGAACGTGCCCACGTTCAAGGTCTACGACACGCCTGACGGCCCGGTGAAGCTGGCCGAGTTCAAGAGCGGCATGAAGCCGCTGGGCGAGGCAATGAACGATGCAACCCCGGCCGAGCGTAAGGCGATTGTGGCCGAGGTGCGTAAGGGCTTCGCGGCCGACGCCCTGATGGGTAATTGGGACGTGTTAGGAGCCAGCAAAGACAACATCCTGGTCGGCGATGACGGCAAGGTGTGGCGCGTTGACAACGGCGGCGGCTTCCGTTACCGGGCGCAGGGCAAGAAGAAGGAGAAAGAGTTCATCTCCGACTACCCGGTGGAACTGTGGACCATGCGCGACAAGAGCGTTGGCCCGGAGAATGCCCAACTCTTCGGCGACCTGGACATCTACGAAATCATGGACCAGGCGCGCGGCGTGGTGGACAAAGGCGAGGCGCTGCTGGCGGCCGTGCCCGATGAGCTGCGTCCGTTGGTTCACGGCCGTTTGGAAGTCATGCGCGACCTGGTGGGAACCAGTGACACGTTCAAAGGCGACCAGTGGCAGGCGGGCTACACGGACGGCTTCCTGGAGCAGTCTACCCACATCCGCCGCCAGGGGCTAATTGACGCGCTGCCACAGCAGATGAAGCAGGGGAAGGCCGGCAGCACGACGGTGTATGATGAACACGGCCGTGAGTTCGACGTCATGCGCGGCAAGGGTAGCCACGTCGAGGCGTGGGCGGTCTATTGCAAGGCAAATGGCGGCGACCCTGCGATAATTAGCCACTGGATGGGTAAACAGGCTGGCTCATCCTGGAGCAGCGCAAGTCAGGCGCTAAAGTACAAAATCGCGCTGGAACGGGGTGGTGATTTTAACGATTATTTTTGGCTGGAAGGTCTGGCTCATGCTGAAAATGAATACAAGGCAGCCATAAAAACAGTCGGCGAGGAAAACTACAAAAAAACCTGGGCCATGTGGCATGCCTGGGTATACGAGTCGCTGCGGCACATGGAGTTTGCCCGTAAGCAGGGTGGCGTGGTGGAATTAGTGCGCACTGAGGGCGAAAAGACCATGAAGCAGTATGGTGTAAAGATGGGCACGCAAGATGCCTTGATGCTGCGCGGCGCGGCCGAATCCGGCAGCATCTACCGGGCCAAACGTATCGTCGCCGGCGGCGAGGTGACCCGGCAGCGCGTCCCCCTACACCGCATCTTGGGCTACTATTGGAGTGATAGACCGGGAGCAAAAAATGGGTATGGTGGATTTCTGGGAAATGAGGAGAATGAATTTGTATTTATTCCGGAGGGCATTCCTTTCGATTACGTGGACTCTATACATGGAAGTAAAGGCGTGGAGGCTTATTGGCAATGACAACAGAAATTGAAACGTTGGAAAATGCACGCTTCGGCATAAATCAAGGCTACCCATACATGACGGTGGAAGTGAATGGCCGCCAGTGCAAGGTCTACCGCGAGAAGGCGCTACGGTTGGACGGCGAGATTGCCGCGCTTGGCCCCTATGACGACTTCCTGGACTTCTTCGTCATTATCCCGCCCAGCGAAGAGCATGGTATTCATCGGCATATGAAGCTGGAGGGTTATACCAGCGACCGGCGCTACGTGGCCCTGGTGTGGAAGTTTGTGGAGGCCGTCGATAATCCCGATGTTCCATTTGTCGAAGGACCGGTGGAGATTCCCAAATGATGGATGTTGGCGCGCCAACACTACGGCCGAAGGAAACGGCCGTTGCCGACGTGCCCGCCGACGGCTGGGTGGCCGTGCGCCAGGCGGGGAAGTTGCTGTTTGAATACCATCCGGAGCGGGAGTTGGTGCGCGTGGTGAAAAGGCAACGGCCGTTTGTGGTGGATTTGACCACATATAGAGAATTAAAAAGGAGGTTTGATACGCATCACAAGATTAATTGCATAAAAGCAAAGGAAAACTTGAGTTGACGATATTCGCTCTAATGTGTTATGCTGATATTAGTTCTTGCTAAAAATCAGTAAAAACTAGTCCATTATTCCCTGTTAAAAATCCAAGTAATTTGAAAGACTTTTGGAATGCGCCAAAAGTCTTTTTAACTTTCTTCCTTTGAGAGAAACCTATACATGGGCAGAAATTACAAATCCCCTCCTTTGATTGAAGCGTTATGCGAGTTCCGTTTCATAAATAAACACTGGGATATGACTATGCCTGGTTTGTTTTATCAGAAAGTAAAAGATGATTTCCCTACCATTAGAGAGAAAAATGTCGTCGAAATGCTTGTGAACCAGCAACAACCTGGACAAGAAGTTCATGGTGTAATGACGCCCAGAATACAGTTCATTAACCATAACGAGTCAGCCTTGCTTCAGTTAGGGCCTGGTATACTAATTGTTAATTGTTTACGCCCTTATCCAAGTTGGCCTAATTTCAAAGAGTTAATTTTTCAAACACTTGCACAGTACAAAGAAATAACATCAACAGTAGAACTTGAGCGTATTGGTCTTAGATTTATAAACAAGATCGATCTTCCGTTAGATAAAGAAACGAAAACACAGTTCAACTATTATCCTCATTTACCTGCACTACCAGCCAACGAACCCAAAAATTTTCTACTTAGAACAGAACTGGACTTTGAGCAATCAAATGGGGTGTTAGTTTTAACTTTAGCAATAGTTCCTCCTGAAAAAGATGATGTAAAATCCTTGATTTTGGATCTTGATTTTGTATCTTTGCACGCAGACCGTCTAACATTTGAGACAATTGAGAGTTGGGTTGAAAGCGCGCATCATAATATTGAAACAGCCTTTGAGGCCAGTATTATGGATTCTCTAAGGGTCACTTTTGAGGAGTAACCTACTTATGACCGCTATTACAACAACACCTTCTTACTCTAGTTTTGCATCTAATAGAATCGACAATTCCGTCTCGATTCCAATAGATACAATTTCCGAAGGCTCAATCAAGGGTGGTGAATATCTGTTCCCTTTTTTCACTCAAACAGGTTCGGTTGGTGTTGTGGAGGCAACAGTACGAGCCTTAAGGCAAGAAATAACTGTATTTCTTGAACGGTCATCAAGAGTCAAGATTGATTTGGTAAATCCGGATTACTATGAAGTATTCGATTTTCCTATGGGCCAACCTAGTCAAATTACAATTAAAGTAATCAATCGTGGACGTCGCGTGCCGCCAGCGAGTTTCTCTTCCGATGATTTAAGAGAATCAGTTCTGGATTAACCTCTATTACAGATGTCTGCTAATTACCCCTGGTACAACCTTATTAACACTAAAGATTTAGAACAGGGAGATTTGTTACTCCATTGCCCTGTAATTAAGCCAACTTGGACTGCGGCTCATTTGAACAATCAAGACCAGGAATCTTCGGAATTCAGTCTTTTTGCTGACCAATTTATATTTGATGTTGTAGTGTTGACTCAGTCCTGTGATTTGATAAACGAGAAGATTGATACAGTTTTAGTCTGCCCGTTTACATCAGTCGAGATATTTCTGAATCATAATTTTCCAGATTGGAACGATAAGGAGCAAAAACAATTTAGGGAAGATGTTAGAAGAGGAAATCGCCCAGGGTATCATCTCATTGCAGAATGTGAGATACCGAATTTTATTTCCGGTATCAAGCTTGTGGATTTCTATAACATCTTCAGCGTTCCCAAGAGTTTGTTGGTTAGGTTAGCTGAAAGACAGTCACCGCGAATCCGCTTAATGCCGCCTTACCGAGAACACTTAGGCCAAGCGTTTGCTCGCTTCTTTATGCGGATAGGATTGCCAATTGATATTCCTAACCAAAAATAAACTGTAACTATACAGGTGTGAGTTGAGGCATGAGAACATTATCGTCAAACAGAGACCCTAATGCTTCCCACACATTGAGACCCTGTTTACGAATCGTGGAAATATAGGTGCGCAGCGAACAGAATGGTTCAGCGCCTTCCCAACTGCGAAAAAGAGCCTGAGATTTTCTGCTGAACCTTCATCATTCTGATGTCTCGTTCAGCCAAGTTGTTATCAAACGGCACCTTAAAATCA
Source organism: Candidatus Leptovillus gracilis (assembly GCA_016716065.1). Lineage (NCBI taxonomy): Bacteria > Bacillati > Chloroflexota > Ardenticatenia > Promineifilales (SeqCode) > Promineifilaceae (SeqCode) > Candidatus Leptovillus > Candidatus Leptovillus gracilis. The sequence goes on from JADJXA010000005.1 coordinate 98,842, forward strand.
TGGACAAAACGCAAGATAGCCTCCTGCTGCTTGTCAAATCGTTCTACCAGATTACGCGCCTTTGTTTTTTTGCGCCGCCCTCGTTTGACAAGGGGCGGATGTTCATCAGGTAACAGGTTTTCCTCTAAACCGAAGGCAACAATGGTGTCATACATTTGGTGGATTCGTTGCAACTGCTCGATTGACAATTCGGTTTCCCCTGCCTGATAAGCTTCGGCAACCAATTGTTTGGCCGATAACAAATAGACAATCATCAGTGCTGCCCATTGCTGTTGATCGTTCTCAACCAGAGCCGTCAACTCGCGCAAATGATGGGCATTGCACAAGGCATGAAGCAACAATTGATACTTGAAATAGGTCGCCCAGTTATCGTGAACAAGGGCGCCGGTGAATTCAGGCAGAATGCCAATGGCGTCAGTCGCCTTTTTGCCCCGACTTTGATGCGGTTCATAATAAGTCAATTCTGGGGTGCTGACGGTATGGAGCCAAGCTCTTTTTCCACTGATATAGAAGCCTGTCTCATCAGCATGACCGACTTCGGCCTTTTTGACGGCTTCTTTAATGGCTTGTGTGGCTGGCTTCACATTTTCTGCGGCCGTCTCTAAAAAGTTTTGCAATGAACCAGTGGAAATGGGTAATTCAAACAGGTCGGCCAACATCTGTCGCCCGTTCATACGGAATGAACTGCTCATTGCGCAGATAAACTGACAACCGCTTGACTTGCGAACCATATTGCACCGGGTTGGTCACATCCGCTGGAAATTCACCGGTTGTTGCTTCACCACAACAGGGACAGATGATGGTTTCGGCTTGGTGTTCGATGGTCACATAACGCAATGGCGGTAATTCAAAGACCTGTCGTTTAGCAACTTTACTGGCTACAATTTCTTCGGACAATGGGGCTTGGCAATGGTCACAGCGGGCTGGACGATGCGGTTCAATGAAATCTGGTTTGGGATTGAACTCAAGCGTATGCCCTTCATGTCCTTCCTGACCACCAGCTTTGCGCTCTGTTTGTGGCCGTAGACTTTTGGGCTTAGGCTTCTGTCGGCCTTTATCGCGGCTGGACGGCCAACTGGAGTTGTGGCTATTTTGACCAAGCAACTCGACTAAATGCTTGATTTGAGTCTCAGCAACGGTCAACTTTTCGCGGAGTTCTTGGACTTCTCGCTTAAGTTGCTTGTTTTCTGCTCGCAGTTGTTGCACTTCGTCCATGCTTATCATTTATACCACAGGTTTTGGACCTGTATAGTTACAATAAACTAATCATTCAGCCGACTTGAACTTAACAGAACGCCTGTGATAAACTAGTTCTATTCGCTGTCAACCAAATATCAGAGCGCCCAGAGCGCCCAACTTGCATCAAGCAAGCTGGGCGCTCTTTTTATTTCACCAACTCACGGCGACGCAAGCCGGCAAAAACTGCGGAGGAAACAGAATGCTTTTCATGAACCGCCACTTCAAATATGACCCCGATGCCCAAACAGGCAACGGGACACCCACGGCCAACGCGGCCGGGGCCGCAGCGGATTCGCCAGCGGCCGAAACAGCGGAGAGCGATGGCAGCCAGAAACCCACCTTCACCCAGGCCGACCTCGACCGCATCCTGGCGGACCGCCTGGGGCGGCAGGAAAAGAAACTGCGCCGCGAATTAGAGGATCAGGCCGACAAAACGAAGGAAAAAGAACTGGCCGACGCCGCCGAGTGGCAAACCCTGGCCGAGAAACGGCAGAAGCAAATCGCCACCCTGGAGCAGCGCGTGGGCGAACTGGAGCAGCAGACGGAAACGGCCGTCAAATACGAAAAGGCGCTGGCCGTTTACGTCAAGCAACTCTCTGAGGGCCTACCGGCCCCCATCCTGGCGCTGATGGAGCCGATGGACCAGGCCGCCCGCCTGGAATGGCTGACGGCCAACCGGGCGCAGTTCATCAAGGCAGACACGCCGGAAACGGCCGTACCGCCGACCGGCAACGGTGTGCCACCCACACCAGCATCTAGCGGCGAAGCAAGATTTACCGACGAACAGCGGCGCAAACAAGCGTATACCGCCCGCATCTAAGGAGAATCGTTTATGACCGACCTGGTTATTGATTACACCAAAGTCCGTGAAATTGAGGTCATCGAGCAGTTCACCGGCCCGGCCGACGAAACCGTCAATCCCGGCCAGTACGCTCGTCTGGCCCCATCCACCGGCAAACTCACCAAGGGCAACGCCACCACCGCCGCCGAAGTCGGCAGCGGCGAGGGGCTGTGCATCACCCGCCAGGTGAACACCGTCACCGTTCTTAAGAAAGGCATCCTTTGGCTGGGTGAAGGGGTCCTCGATGCCCTGAACTTCGGCGCGACCATCTACCTGTCCAACACCGATGGCACGCTGGCCGACGCGGCCGGCACCGTCAGCAAGGTGGTAGGAACTGTCGTGCCTCTCTACGGCCACAGCACCTTCAAGAAGGCGCTGCGGGTCAATCTGTAATTGCCAACCTGATAGGAGACTGATTCATGACCATCGAAATCGCCTACGGGTTCGTAGGCATGCAGAGCTTATTCAACAAGCGCGTCCAGGAAGTGGGCGTGCGTCGCGTCTTCGACGCCATCACGCAGTCGGCCGCCTACCACACCGACATGATCAACACCATGATGAGCATCCTGGTGGAGCGGACGACCATCGTGCAGGAAGAGTTCGAGTTACCCGGCGCGGGTACGCTCCAGCCGTTGGACGAGGTGGGCATTCCCCGGCCGACCGATACCTACGGCTTCTACAAGGTCGCCTACCCCATCCAGGGCGGTGGCGACGCCTGGGGCAAAAACCGTGTCACCAGCGCTCTGATGACGGTGCAGGAAGCCAACCGCCACACCATCGAAGCGCAGAACAAAGACGCCGACTGGCTGGCGCGCCACATCATCGCCGCTACCCTGACTAAAGATTCGTGGACGTTCCACGACAAAGTAGGCGGCGGCGGTAACAGGGGCCTCGGTGACATCTCCATCATGCCCCTGGCGAATGGTGACAGCACCGAGTATCCGGTCATCGGCAAACAGCCGCAGACGGCCAACCACTACACCGCCCAGGCGGCAGCCATTGGTGACGCGGCCAATCCGTTCCCCACCATCTACGCCACCCTCACCCGTTACCCTGGCAACCAGAACGCCACCATCGTCGCCTACATTCCGGAGAACTTGCAGGCGACCGTTGAGGCGCTGACTGACTTCCGCGAAGTCGAAGACCCCGACGTGCGCGCCGGGGCCAACCGCGACGAGTTGACCGCTTCCATCCCAGTCGGCCTGGGTGACGAACTGCTGGGCAAGGTGGGCAAGGTCTGGATCGTGCTGTGGAAACGGCTGCCCGACAACTACATCTTCGCCCATGCCCGCGGGCGCACCATCCTCAAGATGCGCGAGTACCCGGCCAGCGAGCTGCAGGGGCTGTTCACCGAACTGCACAGCCCGGACGGGGCGCGCATGGAGAATCGCGTCATCCGCTACGCGGGTTTTGGCGTGTCCAACCGTGTCTCCGGCCTGGTCCACTACGTCGGCAACGCCGCCTACCAGAACCCGACTGACTACACCGCGCCGCTGGCCCAATAGGAGGCTGACCATGAAGCAAACCATCATGGCTGCCCGCCGGCAGGAAGCCCACGACCGTCTGGTTAGCGAAGCGCAGCGCCTGGCGGCCGTGCTGGGCCTGCCGGACCCGGTGGGCCTGGAGCCGCAGGAGCGTCAGCCGGCCGTGCGCCAACTGAAGCGCGACGAGTATCTGGGCGGTTTCCTGGCCCAGGTCCGTACCGCATTGCCCGCACCGGCGACGCTGGAGCAGGCCGAAGGCTATCTGAGCCGGGCCGAAATCCTCGCCATTCCTGGCCTGACCAAGACCAGCAAAGACGCGATCAACGCCTACTTCGCCGACCTGGAGCGCGATGCCTCTGCCGACTAGCTACGACGAGGACGGCTTCAAAGCCTACCTGCACGGCCGTCTCAATCGGGGCGGCGTGGCCGATGCGTTTGGCTGGACCGTAGCCAGCGGCAGTTATGACGAAATTGTCAACGACGTGCTGCTGGCCTACGGTGCGGTCGGCGTCGCCGAGGCTGCCGACCTGAAGAAGCTGCGCGTCCTGGGCAACCTGGCGCTGTGGCAGGCGGCGAAGGAAGCGGCCGTGCTGGAGGTGGATTACTCCGCCGACGGCACAACGTTCAACCGCGAGGCCATCTTCAAACACATCGAGGCGATGTTGGGCCAGGCGCGCTATGACGCCATCCCCTACGTGGACGACGACGGCTATTCGGTGGACATCTACGGCGTGAGCCGCAAAGACCCGTACAGCCCTATCGAACTATGAGACCCTTGCCCACCCTCCACCGCCACCAGACCCAGGCCAGCGACGTGATGTTCGACAAAGGCCAGGTGTTGGCGCGCCAACAAACTGGGACCGACGCCCACAACCGGCCGGTCTTCAGCTACGTCGCCCAACCAGAAATCTCCTGTGGCGTGCGCACGGCCGTCAACCGCGAGGCCGCCGACACCGAAGGCAACGTGGTCTTGGTGGATTACGTGATCCGGCTGCCACACGGCACGGCCGTGTCTGACCAAGACCGCTTCCGCATCACCAATCGGCATGGCTGGCCGGGCTATACGGCCGTTGACTGCGACATTGTTGGCGCGGTGCAGCGTGGGCGCACGGCCGTGACCATCAACGCCAACGAGGTGAAGCATGGCCGTTAGGCGAGGCAAGGTCAACTGGTACGCTGAGGACGTGGTGGTCAAGTTCACCAAACTCAGCGAGCGAGCGTTGGAGGCTGCGGCGGCGCGGGTAGATGCGCTGACCAAAATCAACATCGTCGCCAATGACCAGGTGGACACCGGGTTCATGGTCAACAGCGTCTACTTCGCTACCGATGGTAACAGCAGCTACATGGATTCTGGCGGTGTGTTTACCGACAAACACGGCAACCAGGTCGAACGGCAGATGGCTCCCGAAGCCACTTTGAAGGACGGCGCGGCCGCGCTGGTTTGCGTAGGCGCGAACTATGCCATCTTCCAGGAGATGGACAATCCGTTCCTCTACCCGGCGCTGCTCACAGTGCGTGGTGAGATGAAGGGCATCATCGAAACGGTGGCGAAGGATGGTTGATTTAGACGCGGCGGCGGTGGCTCTCGCCCTGGGCAACGCGGTGTTGGCAACGGCCGTGTCTAATCGCATCTATGGCGGCGACGCGCCCCCGGCTGGCTACGACCCAGCCAATGGCGCGGTGTGCATCAAATCGCGGGGCGGCCAGACGCGCTATGACCCGCTGATTGACAGTTCCTTTCAGGTGAAGTGTTACGGGGCGACGCCCCCGGCCGCCTGGCAGGTTTATCAACTTACCTACGACGCGCTCCATGAAGCCCACAACGGCCGGGTGGCATTTAGCCAGTCCGAAGTGACCGGGCAGCAGCTTACCGAGCCGGGCACGGGGCGCGTGTTTATTCTGGCCTATTTCCGTATGGTGATACGGCCGTAGGCCGCGAAGACTGGAGGATTATTCCATGAGTACAGCAGACATTATTATCGGTCCGGCGCGAGTCTTTCATGCGGCCGTTGGCACAGTGTTACCGGCCGATTCGCTGGCCTATGGCGCGGCGTGGACTTCGCCGACCGGTTGGACGGAGATTGGGCTGACCAAGACGCCGATCACCATGAACCGCGACCTCACCACAGTGGACGTGATGGTCGAGCAGTCCACGCTGCCGGTGAAACGGGTGGCGACGGAAGAGAAGGTGGCCTTCGAGACCACCCTGGCGGAAATCACGGCCGACTTGCTGCAACTGGCGATGGGTGGCACCGTGACAGACACGGCCGCGGGCGCGTCGCAGGTTGGTAAAGAGGAGCTGGTGGCCGGAGGCGCGGCCATCTTGCCTGAGTATACCTGGGCCATCGAAGGGCTGTACGAGACGGCCGCGGGCGTGAAATTCCCCATCCGCTTGCAAATTTACCGGGCGACGGTCGTCCTCAACGGCGAACTGCAATTCGGCAAAGCCGATGCCACCGGCATTCCGCTGCGCATTGACGCGCTGGGCGACCTGACCAAAGCGGTCGGAGCGCAGCTGTTCAAATTCGTGAAAGTATTAGCTGCGGCGACGAGCTAACCGAGGCAACCCCATGGCATTGGACATTCCGGCCCGGCCGACGATGCGCGACCTATACCAACTGGTCGCCACACTCAGCCAGCAAATCACCAATCAAGGCCAGGAGTTGCAGGCAGTGCGCGAGGAATTGGTGCGCGAATACGAGCATCAGCAGTCTGAGGTGCGCGTCAATGCGGCCGATATTCGCCGCCTCAATGCTGAATTTGCCCGGCTGCGGGTGGAGGTAGAGGGGCTGAAAGGGTGGCAAATGGGCCACGCCTTCACCTGCCCCTTCACCGGCATGTCGGCGCGTACGGCCGTGCGCGCCCAACTCCAGCATCTATTGCACCAGTGTTTTAGCCTGGAAGAGGTCAATCTGCTGGCCTTCAAGATCGGCGTTACGTCCGATGACCTGCGCGGGGAGACGCTGGCATCGCGGGTACAGGAATTGGTGCTGCACTGTGAGCGGCGCGGCATGGTCAACTTTTTATTGGAGATGTGCCGAAATGAGCGGCCAGATGTTTCCTGGCCGCTCGCCTACGAGTAAGGAGCAGACAAATGCTTGACTGGAATCTGGTCATACAAATCGCCGGGGTGTTCCTGGCTCTTGTTGGCGGTGTGTTGAGTGTACCGCTTATTAATTGGTTGAAGACGCTGTCTGGGATTGACGGCCGTCTGGCGCAGGTGGTAACGGCCGTCGTCGCGGCCGTCATCGCCGTGCTGACGCTGATTGTCAGCGGGGCAATCGCCCCGGAGCCGCTGACGGTTGAGTATGTTGGCAGCCTGTTCATGGCCGTACTGGTGGCGAGCCAGGCAGAATACCGCCGGCTTAAAGACCAACTGAAAAAGGACGGGTCCCAATGAAAACAGCCGTCGTCGCCATCGCCGAGAAACCATACACCATCCGTGAGCCAAAGCGGAAGGCCAACGCCAAATGGCGGCAACGATTCCAGGCGGAATTCAGCGACGTGGCCGCCCTCATCGAGGGACTGCCGCGCACTGAGATGACACCCGAAGCGCTCGGCGGCCTGCTGCACCAGATTATCGGCAAGGTGGGCGGCTCGGTGGACATCCTGGCGGAGTTGGTCTTTGACTATTCGCCGGAGCTGGCCGCCGACCGGGAGACCATCGAAGAGGAGGCATACGACAGCGAGATCATGGCCGCGTTTACGGCCGTGCTGAAGCTGGCGTACCCTTTTGGCTCGGTGTTGGAGACGATGAATGGTTTGGTCGCCCTTGGCCAGAAGGCCAAGCCGACATTGCCGAGTTCCTCTTAAGCCAGTACGACCTGGACGATGCGGCCGTTGACGAAATGGAAGCGGCCGACCTCTTCCTGGCCTACGTGCGACGCTCCCAATTTGAGGCGCGGATTCTGGCGCGGGAGCTGGCCGAAATCATGATGGGCGCGACGGCCGCCACCGGCGCGGCCCAACCAACCGCCAGTAACGGCCGTCGCCCCCCCAACCGCCATGAACGCATTCCCGCCGATCAGATGTTGCGCGAGTGCGGAGTGACCCTATGAGCGCAGAATTAGGCGACGCCATTGTCTATTTGGCGGCCGAGAATGCCCAATTAAAGAAAGACCTCGACGGGGCTAAAAAGCACACCGAGGGATGGCTCTCTCAGTTGGGCATGGGCATCAACATCGCCCTGGGCAATGCGCTGGTAACGGCCGTCGGTAAGGGCATCCAGGCTGTTGGCAACCTGGGCAAAAGCGTCTTTGACTTCGCCGCCGACAGCCAGCGCGCTGTCGGCTACCTGCAATCCGAATTGGGCAGCACAGCCGAAGAGGCGGAGGCGTTGGGTCAGGTGGCCCAGGCCGTCTGGAAGAACAACTTCAGCGACAACGTCCTGGAAGCTGCCCAAACCGTGCGCCTGGTACGCCAGCAGATGCGCAGTCTCAACGCTGAGGGTATTCAAGGTGCGTCCGAACTGGCCTTCGCCCTGCGCGACGCTTACGGCCCACAGACCCAGGAAAGCATAGACGCCGCCCGAACGCTGATGGAGGACTTTAACCTCACCTACCAGCAGGCGTTCGACTTCATCGCCGCCGGTTATCAAAAGGGACTCGACCGCAGCGGCGACTTCCTCGACTCCATCACCGAGTATGCGCCGCAGTTTCGCTCGGCTGAAGCAGACGCCGGGCAATTCTTCAGCGCTCTGGAGACGGGGCTGCAAGGCGGTATGCTGGGCACGGACCGGGCGGCCGACATGTTTAAGGAGTTTCGGGTTCGGCTGCTGGATGGCTCGACCACGACGGCCGATGGCCTGAAACTAATCGGCCTGTCGATGGACGACATCACCAGCCGCATCAACAGCGGCTCGCTCACCTGGGCGGATGCTTTCACCCTCATCCAAGACAAACTGCGTGGAACAGATAACCAGGCGGTGCAGATGCAGGCGGGCGTGGCCCTGCTGGGCACGCAGTTTGAGGACATGGGTGTGCAGGCGGCGCTGGGCGTGGACCTGGCAGCCACCTCGCTCGATGACCTGGCCGGCGCGGCCGACGCCGTCAATGTGCGCTACGACAACCTGGGCGACTTCTTCCGGGGGATGGGGCGCAAACTCACGGCCGCATTGGAACCAGCGGCCGGGGCGCTGCTGGACATCGCCCACGACGCCATGCCGGAGTTGGAGGCGGGCTTCCAAAGCCTGGAGGCCAACGCCGTGCCCTTTGCTGTCGGCATCGCCACCATCTTCAAGGCGCTGGCTGGCCTGGCGAAATCTTTCTTCCGGGGATTCCGCAAAGAATCCAACGACGAGATGGGGGCAACGGCCAACGAAGCCGGGGGATGGGGGCGCAACATCGTCCTGCAACTGGCGCGGGGCATGGCGGCGGCGGCAACGGCCGTCGTCCGCGTCTTGAACCAAATAGGGGACATTATCGCCCATTGGCTTTCGCCTGGCAGCCCGCCGCGCCTGCTGCCCGACATTGACGATTGGGGCACGGCGGCGATGCAGGAGTTTCTCGATGGCATGGGCGCGGCTTCGGTGGGCGCGCTGCGCAGCATGGGCGGCCGAATCATGGAGGCGCTGTCAGGGGTGACCGACGCCGGGCTGGTGGGCCTTTTCTCCACCATCTCTGGCACTGTGCAGCGGCTCATGCAGTCTACGGCCAGCGATGACGACACCGGCCTCATCGGGCGCATCATCGGCAGCCGGGCGGTCATCGGCCAGGCCATCGCCGACATCCAGCAGTACGGCCGTGTCACGGATTCCACCCTTGCCGCCATCCAACAAAGCCTGGTCAACCTGCCGCCCGTCGCCAATGGTTACGTGCAGGCGATGATCCGGCTCTACCAGGCGAACCAGGCCGTGACCGACGCGCAAGAAGAACTGAACCGCGTCACGCAGGAGTACGACGACAAACTAAAACCGCTGCGTGGCGAGCTGGATGCCCTGCGCGATGCCGAGGCCGACACGGCCGACGAGAAACGCATTGCCGCGCTGCGCCGGGCCATCGCCCGTGGCGGCCTCAACGACGAGCAGAAAGCCCAGGCGCTGCGCGAGATTCGCGCCCGTGAACTGGCGATGCAAATCCGGCAGTTAGAGGCGCAGAAGGAGACGGCTGTAGACTCGGCACAGGCGCAGCTTGACGCCGCTGAAGCGGAGCAGGACGCGGCCGAGGAAGCGGTGGCGCTGCAGCAGGCGCTCATTGACGCGCAGGTGGAATCCAACGGTCTTATCAGCCAGCAAATCTCGCTGCTGGACCGACTGGCCGAGACGATGACGGCCGTAGGCGCGGGGCTGGCCGACGCTGTAAGCGGGCTGGGCGATGGACTGGGCGGCGCTTTGGGCGCTGCGCTGGACGGGCTGGGCGACGAGATTGACCTGGGCGATGGGCTGGACCTGACATCCCTGTTTGAGGAGATGGACATCGAGGGGCTGGTCGCCGAGATTACGGCCGAGTTCGCGCCGCTCACCGAGGAGACCGAGAAACTAGGCAAGAACTTTGCCACCATCGGCGAGAAGTGGGACGAGCTAACCGGGAAGTCAAATCCCCTGATTGAAGCCATTAAAGGCATTGGCGCGGCCTGGCTGGGCATAAAGGTTGGCGGCATGATATTTGAACTGCTCACCCTGGGCGGCGCATTTCTGTCGGCCACCGGGCTGGCTGGCGGGTTGGGAGCCATCCTGACCGGCCTGGCGCTGCCGGTCGCCATTGTTATCGGCCTGGTGGCGGCGCTGGCTCTGGCCGTTGCCACCGACTTCCTGGGCATCCGGACCACGTCGGAGCAGTTGGTATTCATCATCGAATGGGCCATTGGTCAGGCGATTCAGAAGATCGGCGCGTGGCTAAAATGGCTGGCGGCGAATTTGGCAATTGCCTGGGCCGACATGAAGGCAGGGGCGCAGCTGCTGTATGCGGTGCTGACACTGCTATGGTTGCAGATAAAGGCGCGCTTCCGTGAGCTGCAAGAGTCCATCGCCGAGAAGGCGCAGGCCATACAGGACTGGTGGAAAAGCATCGGCGATAAGGCGACCGGCATGGCCGATACCATCGAAACGGCCACCGGCCGGGCGAAGGATTTTGTGTCTGGTCTGTGGGACGCCATCCAGGGCTTTTGGGAATGGCTGAAGGACAAGGTCTTTAATTTCAAAATCGAACTACCCAGCCTGCCCGATTGGGCCATCCCCGGCAGCCCCATCCCGCTGCACACGGCGTGGAAGGACTTCGCCGACGAGATGAACCGGATGGTGATTCGGCCGCGTGTGGATCTGGCAGAAATGGGCGGACTGGCGGGTGGGGGAGTTGTTGGCGCGCCAACACCACCCCCGCCACCAGCAGCCGGGGCGATGATGGTCCAGTTCACCGGTGACATGGTATTCAATGACAAATCGGCCGTGGATGCTTTCTTGGCGTATCTGAGCGGCCTGAATGACGCCGACGCCCTGGGCGGCGCGGCGATGGTATACAGGTAAATATGCTGACTTTTTACTGCACCCCATTGGACATCAGCGTCGGCCTGGACGATGGCACGGCAACGGCCATCCGGCGCGGCGGCTGGTCGCAGCGCGGGCCAACACGCACGGCTGGTGATGTGTGGGAGGATGTGGAGGAAACGGCCGTCGTGTCACTGCTGGACGAAGACGACGACACCGTTTACAGCAAACTCATGCACCTGGCGCAGCGCGCCGAAGACGTGCAAAGCCCGGAGCATCGGGACCACCTGAACCCGGCCAATTGGGTGATTGCCCAGGCGCAAACGCCGGGCGAGTTAATGGCGCGATGGGCGCTGGTGAAGCAAATCCGGGTCGAAAAGCTGGACCCGGCGCATTATCGCGCCAACGGCCGTCTGGCGCTGGAGGTGAAATTTGTCCGCGAGGGGTTGTGGCGCGGCGATGATCCAGCCTTGTCACCGATTGAACTAGTACCGTACAGTACACACGCAGTCGCCACCAAGCTGACCATCGTCAACGACGGCTATCTTGGCTCGACGCCGGTGGACGGCGACGCGCCACCACTGCTGAACCTGGATATACGGCCGTATGTTGACGCCTGGATAGCCGTCCACGCTGGCGTGTCAGACGCCGGATTTACACCCTATTTGTGGGGGGATGCGTTGGCCGGGGCCATCAATATCAGCTCTCTACCAGCGCCATTTAACAGCGCCGCCCAACTGCCAGGCGGCAAATGCGTGGCGCTGGGTTCGTCGGGCCAGATATTCTGGACGCTGCCATTAGCCAGCTACTATGGCTATTACACGGCCTACGCGCTGTTTCTCTCCAACGCAGATGGGGCGGTGGTGCGCTTCCAACACGGTTGGAGTGGCAGCTATCAGTACGGCAGCCTGGTCGCGCCGTCGGCCAGCACGGTCCATTGGGGCATTCACCGACTGGGCGCGTTTCGCATTCCCAAATCGGGCAACGCGGTGCGCGGCGTCCTACCATCTACCACATATGTCGCAGGCATTAACTACGTCAAAGAGTCGGGCAGCCTGTACCTGGGTGGCATGTTCCTGGTTCCTGATTCGGGCAGGCCGCCGCAGGTGATACGCGGCTATGGCAGCGGCTATAGCAACCCCATCACCCGTGTGGACGCGGGTGTGGGTCAGGTTTACTGGACGGGTTCCACCGGCATTCCGGCGCTGGTTCCAGCGGCCGTTTCATTTGGGCCGTTCCAGTCGCTCAACCCAACTCCCGGATTGACAAATTTTGTGTGGCTGATCCCAGTCACCTCGCCAGACGCGCCAGATACGCCCATTGCCGCGCCCTTGATGACCGCGACAGGATGGCGAGTCGGCGTCCGCTACGTTCCCCGCTGGCAGTACCTGAATCTGACAGGAGGAGAGACCGGAGGGGGTGTGGACATATGACCGAGCGGGCATTCGGCCAACTCAGCGGCGTCGGGGACGTAACGGCGCGTATGTGGCCGAGCTATAAGCGGGTAACGGCGGCCCAGGGTGGCGACGTGTCGGCAGAGTTTCAGTTCGCCGACCATGATGCGCTGCTGGAACAGTGGTTCTATGACTACCTGGGGCGCGAATTCCGTGAGCATTACAACGGCCAGACGGCGTTCCTGGGGCGCATCCACACCATGCGCCTGGCCTACAATCGTTTGGTACTGACCGTATCGCTGGACTGGCTCTTCAACAGCGTGGCCTGCGCCTACACCAGCGCCCTGGATGGCAGCACCCTCTACAGCGACTTCACCGAGGATTCGGGCAGCATCGCCCGATGGGGCAAGCGGCAGCACATTATACGGCCGTCCGACGTGACCATTGGCTTGGATGAGGCGGAGGAGGTTGCCGCCGATTTCCTGGCCGACTTTGCCCGGCCGCGTATCAGTCGGGGCGAGGTGCAGCGCAAATTGGAACGGGGCAGCCTGCAGGTGGCGGTGCAGGGCTATAGTCAGACATTGGACGCAGAGTTGTACCGTGAGGAAAGTGAGGGCGAGGACGATGCCAGCGACGAGATTAAGCTGGCCCTGGTCGGCGCGACATTCATCAGCCAGGGCCGCATCGAAGGAAACGCGCGGCAGGTGAGCATCCAGGCCGACTGGCAGAGCAAGCTAAAGCGTCTGGAATGGATTGCTGGCCGGCGCGATGCCCAGGGGCGGCGCTACACCTTCGGCTGCGTCGGCTCTAAATTATTCGATTACCAGCCGGTGGTGGGAACGGCGCGCTACCGGATTTGGGTGAAGCGGCCGACTGTGGCCCATTATGACGCCGACGAGAATTATGTGCCTGCGCCGTTGGTGCGGCCGGGCGGTTATTCCGAAATTGCCGATCTGAGCGCGCCGGCAGGCGACGTGGGCAACGAGTGGTCGCCACGCCGCCAGTGGGACGCCTCGGTGGTCTATGACCAGAACGGGGCCATGCTGCGCGGCGGGGCGTGGGGCGTGCAGGAGCGCGCGGCGGCAATTCAAATGAGCATTGCAGCAAGAGCGAGGTAAAAATGAAAAGAAACGTAACGATTGTATTGTTGGTTGCGCTGCTGCTGGCGCTGGCCGGGGCGGCGCTGGCCGCGCCGATAAGCCCGGCGCGAGCCAACACGATTATTCTGAAGCCGCAGCAGAGCATCATGATCCGCTGCGTGGGCGGCGATGAACTGATCATCGCGCCGGTCGGCCTGGAGGCAGAGATTACCTGCCGGGTGTGGGTGCGCTGATGTACGAACTGCGAACCCTTACTGGCACAGTGCGTTCGGCCGACGGCACGGTTCGCGCCGGGGCCAACGTGCGGATTGTGAGAGAAACGGCCGTCGCCGATGGCGATGCCTTTCCTCCGTCGGCGGTGGCATTCTACACGGATGCGGCCGGGGCTGTTCCCGTAGGCACAGCCGTCGCGGTGCCGTCGGCGGGGTCGTGGGCATTTTCGCTGTGGATTGACAACGTCCTCATCTGTTCGTTGGCCCTGGGCGCAGGCGCGGCCATCACGGTGGCGGAGCTGATGGCACTGGCGGGGCTAGAGGCGGGCGATGGGACGCCGCAGAATGAGATGCTGCTGCGGCTGTATACGGCCGTTGCTGGCGCTGATGACGGCCTGCTGCTGGAGACGGCCGACGGCGACCTGGCGTTGGTGAATGCGCCAGGCGGCTACTGGATGCAGCGCACGGCCGTGCCTGCCGGCGAAACCGTAACCATACCGGCTGATCACCAGATGGTAATCGTGGGTGATTTTATTGTGGATGGCGAGTTGATCGCTGTTGGTGACTTGGTGATTTTGGATTGAGGTAAAACATGAGCGTAAAAACAAACACGATTTCAGAGCGAACGGCCGACGCAGGCGTGACCATTGATGGCCTACTGATTAAAGATGGCGCACTACCTGCACTGCCCGGCGCGGGGATTACCAGCGACCAGGCGTTGGCGTTGGCGGCGTACCAGGTAGCGGTAGCGGCGGCGGAAACGGGGGAGGCGTTGCTGAAAACGGCTGGGGGCGTTGAGTTTGGGGCGGCAGGCGGTCCTAGCCTCGGATATACCGAAGCAATAATAAGCATTGAGCAGACGGGGACAAACAATCCGATATTAGGGGTATTAAAAAATAATACCGGCCTATCATTTACAGCACTTCGAATACCGACAAATCCGGTGCAGTATATATTGGGCATTACAGGCGGGGCGTTCAACGTAACACGAACACAGGTGACCTCTAATGTCGTTGCGAATGATAGTGGTACATACGCAAAGACACTACTTGTTGGTGCAATCCAAGCCTCGTCAATTGCTCTCTTTCCCTACAACGTGAAAACTGCTACATACGAGGACCTGGTCATATCAACTAGCGGCCGATTGCCGTTCGTCACTATCAGAATATATGAATAATTGTATGAATAATTGCACGATCTGCGCCATAATTACCTTTTGTCTTCTAGCCCTCGCCGCCTGCTCCCCGCGCCCGGAGCCGCTGCCACCCGCACCGCTGCCAACGGTGGAAGCGGTGCAAGAAGACGTGCCGGAGTATGTGGCGTGGCTGCCGGTGGTGGTGCTGCCGGAGCCGGTGCGCGGTCTGGCCTATTGCTGCGGTGCGCTCCGGCCAGGCGAGGCGGCCCGGTTGGGCATAGAAATCTGGTACAACTATGGCCTCAACACCCCCGGCCGCACGCTGGATAATGGCGCAATTTATGTGCCTATGTTTTGGTGCGACAAATACCCGGCTCTCAAGTACCCGACGCAGGTAGACTATTTCCAATTGCTGCGTCACAACTTGCCGCCAGGCTACACCGGCCCCTTGCTTTTTCTTAATGAGCCGGACCTCGCCGGGCGTGACGTGGACATGGGGCAATGCGACCGCACGCCGCGCCAGGCGGCCTACATCTACAAAGGCATCTTGGAATTATGCCCCGGCTGCCGTCTTATCGGCCCGGCCGTATCGCATGAGGATTACTTAGCCGACTGGCCCTGGATGCGCGCCTGGTACGACGAAATTTACAAACTGAAACTTCGCCCTCCCGACACAGCCGCAATCCACACTTATCTTAATGAGCCGCCGCATCTTATTATCAATTCGCTCTTTGACCTGCTGGCAGCCTACCCCGGCGCGCCGACAACCGCCTGGATAACGGAATTTGCGTCATGCAATCCATCGCAGGCGGCGCGGATGATCGCTTACTACGAGCGCAGCGACCGAGTTGAGAAATACTTTTGGTTCACCGGCCGGGGCTGGCCGGATGCGTGCATCAACCTGCTTTCAGATGACGGCCGTCTGACGGCCGCCGGAGAGGTTTACTCTGGTCGAGGCGCGCCAAATGCCGCACCAGCCGCCTACCCCTAAAATATGTTGGCGCGCCAGTGTTGGCGCGCCAACACCTACAGCAGCGCCGGCTGCACCGGCCCCATCTGCCACGCCGGCCGCAGCGCTTCCTGCGGCCAGTAGACCCGCCAGATGTAGTGGACTTCGGCAACGGCCGTTTCCTCCCCATCCGGCAGGTAAGCCACTTCCTTCCGTTCTGGCCCGGTCGCCATCCACACGACGGCCGGGCCAAACGCCTCCACCACCGCCTCGACGATGGTGTCCATTTCCGTTTCCGATGGCTGCACGCCAACCCGGCTGCACCCCAGGACGTTCATGCCGTTGCCTTTGGTCAGGCGCAGCGCCAGGCCGCCGGTCAGGCGACGGCCGGCAGCGGGCAGGTTCTGGAGCGTGTAGACCAGTAGGCCGCGTTCTTTGTCGTTTTTCACGTTCTTAACCTCCGGACGTCGCGGGCCTGCGGACCCTTGCCGAAATCGTGAATGGTAAAGCTCACCCGGTCACCGTCGTAGAGGTTGCGGTGGCCTTCGCCGTCTATGTGTTTGTAGTGGACAAAAACGTCCAGGCCACCGTCGCAGATTTCCGGGTCGTCGGCGGTGATGAAGCCGTGCCCCTTGAGGCGGTTGAACCATTTCACGGTTCCAGTGTGGCGCGCCGGTGGTCCAGAATGCCCATCCGAACCGCGCTCAAGCCTGGAAAACAGCGTGCTGTTTTCGTTTGTAATTCGTTGCATTATGTCTGCCCAACTGTCTCTCATGATTTGTATCCTCCGTTTTGTTTAGCGATTTCATCCAGCCGATTGTGCCAATCGCGCTGGGCACGTTCCGATAATTCCGGCATGATCCGGGCGCGTTCCTCTCTGGTCATGTGCGCCAGGTCACGACGCTGTTGGCGTGTCACTTGCCGCCAATCGCCGGGCAATGCGCCGTTTTCCGGTGGCATCTTGCTGGCATCTTGTCGCCCATCCTGCCGCCCATCCTGCCGGAAAGATGCCGCCTTTTTTGCTTCAATTTGCGCCAGGGATAATGACGTTTTGTCGGCCTGGGCCTGCCGCTTCAGTTCGCGTTCCAGTTCCCGGTCGCGGGCTTCCTGCTCGCGCTGGAAGGTCAAACGCCGGGCATCCTCCTCGGCCTGCCGCTCGGCGGCGGCCTGGGCCAGCAGCGCCAACTCCTGCGCCTGGGCCTGGGCTGTGGCCTGCTGGTCCAACTCGAACGCCTGCCGCTGCGCTTCGTCACTGGCCTGTTTTGCCCGCACCACTTCCAGGCCATCTACCAGCGCCGCGACCAGGTAGACGACGGCGGCGATGATGGGGATGGGCAAGAGGGTGGCGTTGCGATGAAGAATCCAGATGCCGGCGCCGGTATAAATCAGCAGCAAGATAAAGGCGACGGCCGCTCGCGCCTTGTCGTTGATGCGCCAGGAGACCTCCAGCGCGTGCCCAGAAAGGATGCCAACGACCTCCACGCCAACGGCCGTTGCGGCCGCGCCGATGATGACGGCCGTCTGCCACCAGCCGCCAATGGGCTGCGAGCGGGTGATTTCGTAGGTCAAAAAGACAACCATCGCGGCCGGGGTGAAGACGCGGCCGACAAGGGGCAGAATGGAACCGATAGTTTTGTTCATGCGTTACTCCTATTTGATAAATTGCCAATCGTAAGCCAGCGTGCCGTAGCCCACTGGCGGCGTGTTGTACAAATCCACCCAGCAGTAGCTGGTTTCTGCGTCGCGCTTAAGCGCTTTGTCGTATGCTCCCGGCTCGTAGCACTGAATCCAGCCGCCCCGGTCGCGGCATTCGTAAGTCGCGCCGGCGTAGCTGAAGCGTGTGCCGAAGGGCCAGGCCGGTGGACAGGCAGCTGCGTAGACGCCGCCCTTACCGCCCGTCCAATCCCAGGTCACGTCGCCACTCGCCATGTGGCCGCAGTCGCTGTCACAGTTAATGCCGCCGGCAGCCGGTTCGTAGTGGCTGATCCGCAGGCCCACGTCGCTGCTTGGCGAGTAGCCGAGGCTGCGTAAAGCCTGCACCAATCCGGCCAGGTCGCGGTAAGGTGTTGGCGCGCCAACACCGCGCTCCGGCGCGCCAACATCGGCAACGGCCGTTTCCGCCTGGCTGCGGTATTGCTCCGGGTCCACTTCCACCCCATCCACCAGCAGGCTGACGTGGTCGTGGCAGATGGGGGCGCTGCCGATGAAATAGCCGGTGAGGTTGGTGCTGCCGACCTGCTGGCCGGCGCGGAAGCTGTCGCCGGCGGCCAGCGCATAATCGCCGTGCATGAGGAGCATCTGGTAACGGCCGTCGTCGCTCTTCAGGTAGATGTAGGGGTTCCCCCAGCTATCCTTGACCCCAGCGCCGCCCCAGCTGACTGTGCCAGCGAACGGCGCGTAGATGGGCGCGCCACAATCGCGGACGTAATCCCGGCCGGCCCACTCGCCGCCCCGGCTGTGCATCTCATTCAGTGCGGCCGGCGCGCCGCTGGGCGCGTAGGGCAGCAGCCCGGCCGTGTGGCTGATGAAGGCGCTCTCTTGACGGCCGTCCACCGTCATGAGCGTCAAGCCGTCCACCCCACCCGTGTAGTCTGCGCCCACCACCTCGCCAATGGCAACGGCCGTGATGACGAGGGCAGGCAGGCAAGAGACGAACGCGACGGTGAGCGCCGACCCGAACGCCGCCAACCACAGCGCCCGCGAGCGGATGGGGGCGTAGCTGGTGATGAGCCAGGCCGCCAGGAAAGGCAGCAGCAAGACGGTTAAGGGCTTTAGGCAGGCTAGAATCATGGCGAAAAGGTAAAAAGGTAGTTTTGGGAATACCCCGTAAACTACTCCCCCAGGAGTAGAAATGGTACACATTTGCTACTCCTGGGGGAGAAACAGGGCTACTTTTGCAGTTCCCTTTCTCTCAAAAGCCAGTACCTATTGAGGTTTGCGTAGATAGTTTTCTTGGACATAACAAAGTATTTTCGTACCTCGTCACCGGAAGGTTTTGTGTCATACTGGCGCAGGAACTCCATAAACGCGGTCTCTTTAGCTGCCCGCCCCACAAGGGTCGCCCAGACAATACGGCCGTCTGAACCATCACCCATATCTTCCTCGTCATCGTTGATGGCCTGGATAGCCGCCTCGGTGCGACCGACGTGCTGCGTGTAGGCTGCGCCGACGCCGCCCCAAGTGGGCAGCGGGCAACCCTGGCTAATCTCGGCCGCATAGCTCTCTAACTCCGCCGTTGGGATTTTGATGGCGTTCATCACCATCCAAGTCGGATAACCGGCCAACCGGGTGAAAAACTGCCCACGTCCCAGGCTTACCTCATCGGTGAATTCCTTCCCGATTTCGGCCACGTTGTGATATTCGCGGGGAGAGGACAAAGAGCCGCAGAAGCGCGTCCAAAGCTGGCTGCGCAGCCCGGCAGGAATGGCGTCCACGTTTGGGTACTGGGTTGCCACCAGGAGCTTAATACCGGCGTAGCGGCCTTTTTTCGCCAGGCTGACAAGCAGCGACAGGCCGTCCACCGCTTTGCCTGTCAAGTCCTGACATTCGTCTATGACGACGACCAGGTAAGGCAGCCGGGGCAATTCTGCGGCCATGCCTAGCTCAACGCGCAGCTTGTGGTAGCGGTGCAGGTCGTTGCACAGGAAGCGGTCGGGAATTTTACGGAACAGGTCGCCGCGCCGGGTCATTTCCCCATCCAGCCACTTGAGCAGTCGGATGGCCTCGTCGTCGCTGGTGGCAATGGGCACGCCATGTAGGTAGGGCATGTGGGCAAACACGCTGAAGTCGTTACCGTCCTTACCGTGATCGAAGATGACGATGTGCAGCTCCTCCGGCGTGTAAGCGGCCGTCATCTCGTAGATGGTGGTGTGCAGCAGGGTGGTTTTGCCTGCACCGTTGACGCCCCAGATGGCTGTTGAGGTCATCTCATCCAGGTTGGTGATGACCGGCTCGCCCTTTCCGTAATAGCCGATCCACATCGGGGTTGATTTGTTGGTAACGGCCGTTTCCCCCATCTTCATTGTCCGCCTGGTTGCGAACCAGACGGAGAGGTTGTCGGCAACCGGGCCAATCACGTCGGTGGTGAACAATTGCAGGTAGCCGGAAAGCAGCAGCAGAACCAGGCCGGCGACGATGACGGCCGTCGTCACGCTGCCCATCCACAACCACACGCCGGCAAAGACCAGCACGGTGAGGGCAATCATCCGGCTCATGGCCTCGCGGCCGATGGCAACGTAAACCGGATCGGCGCGAGTTTCTAACCGCGTTTTGCTTGTTTTGGGCTGCTTATCGTCAAACATGATCTGTTACTCCTGACCGGGTTGGTCAGCGCACATTTGTCCGGTGGTGATGTAGAGCAGCGCCTCGTAGCGCATCCGCTGCGCATCGTCGGTCACGCTGTCGGCCATTTGGCAGATGTCGTCGGCCGCGCCGGGCCAGTCGGCCAGCAGCGCCTGGACGCGCCCTTGGTCGAGCGTGTAGCTGAACAGGTCGGCGCTGTTATCAATGACCAACTCGCGTTTGGCGGCCGGCAGGTTGTTAAAGTTAGCCCCAGTCCAGGTGGAGGCGTCCCACTGCACCGGCCAGAGCCACCAGCCCAGGACGACCAGGCCGACGAAGAGGCCGAGGGCCAGGGACACGACAGCAAGCTGCTGCTTGGTCAATCGCGACCAGGCAGCCGTTGCCAGGGCCACCATGCGCCGCCATTGACCCGCCAGCCGCTCGGCGAGCGACGGTTGAAGGGGCTGCACCGGCTCAATGCCGCGTCGTCGAACGCGCCGCCATTCGGCGTGCCCGACGGTCACACTCGTTTGAATACGTCGGTATTTACGGTTCATCTGATACTCCTCTTTGCGTTACGGCTGAATGATGGGCGTTGGCGGCTTCAGGATGTCATAGGTGGCGGTAGGTCCGGGCGTTGCCTGGTATTGAGCAGCTGCGGCCGTAACGGTCGCCAGGCGGGCGTCGGCAGTTGCGCGATAGTCAGGCTCAGGCATAGTAGCTATTGGCGCGAGGGTTGGGGTGGCGAGGATGGGCGACACTGTCGGCTGGCTGCCACCGCCGCCTGCATCCGGGTCGCTGCCATCAGTGGGGCCGCCGAGGGGTGATAAAGTGGCTGTGGGCTTCGCTGGCGCGCTGTTACCGGCGCCGGCGGCGGTGTCGAAAATGCCGCGCACGTTGCCAGCGAAACGGTCCATCTCCGGCTGCGCCGATTCGATGCCTTCATTGCTAAATTGCAGCACCAGTGCGGGGAGATACTTAAGGCCAGCCAGCATCATACCCACGACGACGACCGAGTAGATGAGATACCACCACAGCGCCGATTTGGTTTTGATTGCTCCGATGCCAACGCCAATGACGAAGACGATGGTCGAGCCGACCATGTAGGCGGCCAATGCCCAACTGATCCAGCGAATGCCGGTGTCTAGCAATTCCATTGAGATACTCCTTTGCGGGAGTAACGGCCGTTTGAGTTGGCTTACCAACTTTGCTATACTGGAACGGCCGTTACCCCAAATGCCCTGCGGTCACGGTAGGCCGGTGCTGATAACACCGGCCGTTTTGTTTTTAGGTCATGAGCAGGTGGCTGCCGGGCAGATGCTCATGCCGGCAGTGTGGGCAAACTTCAACAAATCCCTGACGCACTTGAACGCAGCTATCGTTCATCAGGAAGGCACTGGCCCCTGGCCGCAGTGGGTATGGCTGCCCGCAGTTGCTGCAGGTGAGCCAGGCGGCGACCAGGGCGGCTGACGGTTCGGGGACGATGACGCCGCCGGTGGCGACGATGGTGAGCAATTGCTGGCTGCGGAGGATGATGGTCACGCTCGCGCTTCCTCCTCCAACTCTCTGCAAATCTCGGCGTCGTAGTCGTAGTCGTCCTCGTCGCTGTACAGATCCCCGTCTTCATCTCCGGCGAGGTTTGCAGCCGTCAATTTCCTGGATGTCTCGCGCTCCGCCTTGCGCAGCGCCGCCTCGGCCGCTTCCAGGGCATCCTTCTCTTTCCGGGTCTCCATGTCGCGCAGGGCGCGGCGCAATTCGTAGTCAAGGTTGAGCAACTCGGTGGCCTCGGCCTCCGGCAAGTCGTGGATGGGATGGATGGCGGCCAAAGCGGCATCCAGGGCGATCTTGCAGTCCGGCCAGTCGTAGCTGCCATAGTTGCGGCGTTCGTACCAAAAATCTAAGGCGAGGATGGCGGCGCGGCGCATGTCGGCCAGGGGCATGCCGGTCGATGTGACTTTGTCCGCATTCAGCCCGGCGCGGCTCAGGAGCCGGCGCACCAGTTGAACCTGCCGCCAGCCGTCGTAGTACGTCTTGATGCCGCGACCTTTGTCCCACATGAATGCTATGAACTGCTTCAGCAGCGGTTCGTATTCCAGGCCATCGAAGCCGTCGACGGCGTCGTCTTTTGGCTCCAGCATCAACGCGGCGATGATGCCGGCCGCGTCTCCGGCCGGAAGGTAAAGCGCGTCCACCATCGCGGCCTTCGCCCGCTTTTCCACTTCTTTGCCCAACTTCGCGGCCTCTTTACGCCAGGCGGCCCGGTCGGTGGCCGACGCGATGTCCTCGACCTTTTCCTTTGCCTCGCTTGGAAGAAGATGCAACGGCAGAAAGCCGCGATGGCCCAGGGCGATGCCGGCGCGCCCTTCATTGTCGAATCGGTGGTCATCCCACAGCAGTTCACGCTCGCCATACGGCCGTACCATTGCGCCGCTGGGCTGCCAGCGAATCACGAAGTTTGTGCCAGGCTGCTGACCGCCCTTCCAGAGGGCTGCCAACAATGCGCGAGTTTTGTACTCTTCATAATCGGCGAAGTCCTCAGCCCGGTCGCTGATGTGGACGCCCAACTCATCGGCCGCGTCGGTGAGGACGCATTCGGCGATGACCTGCTCCTTTTCGGCAAGGCACGCGGAAACCATGCAGTGGTTGTTGACGCGATAGCCGCAGCCACGACAGGTGCTTTGACAAATCTTGCCGCTGACGCCCGTCTCGAAGTCGGCGACAAACTTGGGGAGTGAGACGCCGGCGTGTTTGATGGCACGCTCAGCATATTTGCGGATGTCCTCGCTGGTTGTGCCGTTAGGGTTTTCCAGCAGCTTGCTGACGTACGCGGCCGGCGGCTCTGGCGAATAGTAGTCCTTTTTCCATTTGTCCCCTGGCACGGCCTCCTTCAGCTTCAGGACCGGAGCCAGGGCCAGGCAGGAGCGCTCGCTCAGACGGCCGTCACGGTTGGCCTGCTGAACTTCGGCCGGCAGTTCCAGGAGGCGCAGGCGATTGGCGACGGTGGAACGGTCCACGCCCCAGGCTTCGGCCACTTCGCGCTGGCTCTTGGATTGAGATAGTTTGCGCGCCAACAATTCAGCTTCCTCGACGGCCGAGATGTCTTTCCGCTCGCGGTTCTCGGACCAGACGGCATCCAGCATTTGCTCGTCGTTCAGTTCGCCGATATGAACCGGGAACCAGCCGCGTTCATAGCCGATTTCCTGCGCTCCCCACAGGTGGCGGAAGGCGCGCAAACGGCGGTGGCCGAAGGCCAGTTGGACGCGCACGGCCGGGTCAATGTACAGGACGCGGTTTTTGTCGGTCAGGGTGAGTGCTTTCGCTACGCTGTAAACCTTGCCGTTTGGCTCGGTGGCATTGCGGAAGATGACCCGGCCACGCGGGATTTGCATCAAGCCATAACTGTCCGGATAGTTGGCGCGGGCGGCGGCGATGCGGCCGGCCAGGTCGGCGATGTCGCCGTATTCCTGGCGCGCCTGGAAGGGATTGTCATCAATTTGTGAAAGGGGGACGTAAATTAACATGAGATACTCCTTGTTTGGTTTGAACTGACTTACTCTCGGTCTCCCAACGCTTCGCCGACGTTCTGATGGCCTGGTCTACACGGCTTAGGTGGAATCGCGCTCGTTGGATTCGTGGCTCGTCTGGGTAGCTTTCCTCAAGCTCGCCCAGATATAGTGAAACGGCGAAAAGTGGGTTGATCGCCGTGTCCATTAACTCGCCCCAGGGGGGCAAGGTGCTGGTGGTCATCAGATACTCCTCTTAAGTTTAAAAACTGCTAACGACCTCCGGCCTTGCGCCGATAGTCGGGCACGCCAGAGAGATTGACCATGAAACCGGCCGGGGCCATCTGTAGCAGCCTGCTCCAGGTACGGCCGCCTACGTGGGCGGCCAGGGCGTCCAGGCTGAGGTTGCCGGTGAAAATGAGGCTAACCCCAGATGAGTAGCAGTAATCCACCAACTTGAAGTAGCGGGCGTGGCGCTCCAGCGCCTGTTTGTATTCATCCTGGCTAACGAATGGGATGAACCCCTCAGCGCCCACGTCGTCCACGACTACAATGGAGGCATCGGCCACCTCGTTGCTGGCGTGGGTTTCGCCATCGAGACGGTTGATAATGTCACCGGCCACAAAAAACTTGCCGGCCGGGGCAATGGGCTGACCATCCATGACATAGGCGACCGACCAGAGGCATGCACGGGCAATGTGGGTCTTACCGCAACCGTAGCCAGTGCGGGTGATGTCGCCGGGAACGGCCGTTGACAACAGCACCAGGCTGGCGTTGGGCTTGCGCCCGGCGGCGATTTGCGCCCGGCGGCGGTTCTGCCAGGCGCGGGCGGCCTGCACGGCAACTTCAACCAGCGGATGCCAGTCCGGGTCCAGGTCAGCCAAACGCGCCGGGGCGGCGTCTGCTGCCACAGGGGCAATGTCAGGCGGGGTAGCGGGGGATGCCGCCTGGTTCAGGATAGCAGCTATGGGGGCCGGGAGACGGCCGTTTTGTTTTGGGCGGCGGGCCAGCAGGTCCGCCTGGGCGTTGGCAAGTTGCTGATTCATGATACTCCTCTAAATCCTCAGTAAAGGCCGGGGGCAATTGGCTTCATCCCGGCCGACGGCGCGGGCTGCGCTGCCTGTTTGCCTTTGGCTGCAAAACGTTTTTTCGGCGTCCACTCCGGGTCTAAGCGAAGCTCGTCGTACCAGTCCAGAATGCCGATGGCATTGCCCGGCTTGTTGTTGCTCAAATTCCAAAGCTGCCGGGCCGTTTTGAGCGCTTCGGCGTCAGGCGTTTCGCCCAGGCGCTCGGTGATATACGCCGCGCTTTCAAAGCCAGGCCAGGCCATACTTGCCTCAAGCCAGGCCCAAATCGCCGGGTGGGTGGCAACGGCCGTTTCCTGATCCGTTTGCGGGTAAGGGCAATCCGGGTGAACGGTGTTGGCCGTCCGCGGGCTGGGCGCGCTCCCCTCTCCCAGGAACTCTACGGAACTCTCTTGGAACTCTACGGAACGATCACAACCATTACTTGTGACGATACCTTGTGACGTTTCTGGTTTTTGTTGTGACGTTCTTTCAATCTGTTGTGACAATCTTTCTACCCGTTGTGACAATTCCTCAACTATCGTCACAAGGCGAATTGTCACAGCCATGAGTTGTGACAATTCGGCGGGCTGTTGTGACGATTCCGGGGCCAGTTCTGCGGTGAGCGCGGCTCCTTGTGACGTTCCTTGAATAAACGTCACATCGCCTTGTGCCAATTTCTCAACTATCGTCACCCGGTAAACGGTCCAGGCTCCCCGACCGTCGCCGCCTTGCTCGACAATTTCCAACTCCCCGGATTCCAGCAGCGCGGGCATGAGGTTGTAGACGGTGTTGCGGTGGACACGGGCCTCTTTGGCAATGCCAGAGTAGCTCAAACACCGCTTGGTGTTGCCCACTACACCACAGACACCGAATTCATCGGATCGGTCGGCGATGGCCTCCAGGACACGGTAAGCGCCAAAGTCGCGCTCTTTAATGAATGAGGAGTGCAGCCGCACGGCCGTCATTGCCTGCCAACTCATATCTGCCCTGTCTCCCGCTTCAGCTCTTGGTACTCCGCCTCGCTACTCCAGCCGGTCATCGCCAGCCGGTATGCTGTTGGCGCGCCAACAATCGGCCGCCAGTGGTCATACAATCGGGTGTGCATGATTGAGAGTCGGTAATCGTCCATAATTCGCTGCCTGTAGCAGTCAATGATTGGTTCTGCGTTGCTCACGGTTACCTCGTCGGCTGCTTCACGAAATACTGGCAGCTTCGGTGCTGGCAATTTGCGCATACAGTCGCTCCGACGGGTTTAGTCTCAGGTATTCCAGGATGATGCGCTGGGCTGCCTCGAAGCTCCAGCAGACGGCCGTCTTGTACCCCTGACCGGCCAGCGCTTCCAGCCACCAAAGCTGCTCGTCGCTCGGTCGGTTGCGGCCAAACTTCATCTCGATGTACAGCCCGTGGAAGCCGCCGCGGGCTACCGGCAAACAGAGGTCTGGTACTCCCCGTTTGACACCTTCGGCTTTCATCTTGGCGGCTACTACCGGGTGGCGGTGGCCGCCGTTGGGGATGGCGTGGAGCAGCCGCAGCGGCGGGTAAAGATTGGCCTGCAGCTCGACCCAGCCAAAAAGGGCTGCTTGCTCGTCGTGCTCGCTCATTCGTCGTAACCATCCATATCGGCCGAGGCCAGGCCGGGCAGCATTTCTTGCTTCTCTTTGGGGGGTTCGTGAGGGCAAACTGGCTCGATGTACACTTCGGATAGGGGAACGGACTGAATGTAATACCCTTGTTCAGCCCAGACTTGCAGCACCTTCGCTACGCCCGCCTCACCCCCAGGAATTGGCGGCTGAACGCCAACGCAGCAGCCGCAGTATTTCTCGGCCACGTAGACCAGCGGTTCGGCCTCTTTTGGGGGTTCGTGTGGGCAAACAACGACGTTGGTAAACATTTTGGAGACGGTGCGCACCATCCACCCCGCCTTGCCCCACTCGGCCAGTACACGTCCGGCGGCTTTAAGGTCGCCCCCCAGCGGGTGCATAGCCTTCACGCAGGTGCAGTATGGCCCTGTTGCGATGTAAACATATGGCCCACCGTTTTTGTATTTCTTTGGCTCCGTCATCGTAGCCACTGCCCGGTCCAGGTCGGACATCGTGATTGGGCCAGTTGAAAATCCTGGACCGCTAAACTCGACCGTTCGAACGCTACCCATTAGTTACCTCCTGCGCCATCCTGCGCCTCCTCGTCAGCATCCGGGCGCTCGACGCGGATGCCGTTAACGGCCGTGATGCAATCCATCGGCAGGCGACGCCGACGGCCGTTTCTGCCCTTAATGACGACGTGATCGTCGCGGACCTCTGCGACCGTGCCTGTTACCACCTGGAGTTCGACTGTTTTGCCTTTGCGGCTGCGCTTCACCCATTCAACAGTGTTGCCTATTGCTATGTCCATAATCGTTCCCCTTTCTGTGCGCCGGCGGGGGCAGGCCCGCCGGCAAATCCGTTTGCCATCGTCAATTCATCTGGTGGTCGGGCCTGCCCCGACCGGTTGCTGATAAAAATGTGGCGGCTCGTCGCCACAGGCTGACGGCCCTTCCGTGCCAGTGACCACGCCTGGGGATATGCGTGGACCGAAACGGCCGTCAGCCTGTGAATACGAACCCTGTTAAAGTGCACCCCGCCCGGCGCTGGTAGCGGGGGGTGCATTTGTATAGCGCCGCAAAAACGATTGTTGGGTCGGGCGTTGTACGTCGCAGATTCATGGCCCTGCGAGTGCCACACCGTTGCCTTGATTCCCCTGACGTTGGGGAGGCCACGCCCAATAGGTATCGATGTTAAAGACCGGAGTTTTTGGGAAGAACCCCCGGCGTAAACTCCACAAGTAGAAGAAAGCCGCATCCGCCGCCCCGGCGTACTAGAGGTATTCATAGGCGGGGGTAAGTTCCGCCCCGTCCACGTCCAGGGTAGCGAAAAACAGAACGGCCGTGCTATAATTGTGAAACCGCAGCGCGTCCCAGCGCCCTAGTCTTGCGCCGCCGAGGGATTCCCGTTCCCGGCGGCGCGCTTCTTTTCCTGATACCGGTCGTAGGCAACTTTGGCGTCTAACTTCTTGCTTAAAATCAGGTCGTGCATATCCAATAAATCAATCATCGCCAGGTCTAGATTGTGAAGGTCCAACTGCGTGATGGCCCTGGTCACATCGCGCAACAGGCCACCAAAAAACATGAGTTCGTTTTCCAGTTGGGCCAGTACCTCATCATCCTTTCCCGCCATTTCTTCGCTCCCGTTCCCATTCTCGCCGCGCTCTTGTCTGCTCAGTAATTTTTAGGCCGGTAGCCACGCCGCCGGCGACGGCAAATAGCAGGCTGAAGAACAGCCAGGATTTCAAGTCCATTAGGCCAAAGGGGATACCGGTGAAAGCCAAAATCAAAACGGCAGTAATACCGGCCGTTTTGCGTGCGTCTTCGTTGCGCCGCCAGATGCGGCCGAGGGTGTAAAACATAATGACGAAGACCACCGCATCTACGGCTAGAAGGACCAGGGCAGCGATGAGAGCAGATTGACTTATTTCGATTTTCATCATGCGACCTCAATTTAGAATTTTTGTGCTAGGATAATTTCTGACTAGGCGATGCGGATTCCCGCAAAAATAAAACGAATAAATTGAATATCCGAAAGATCACCGGTAATGAAGCGCCCGTGTAAAATGTGTGCTTTATCAAACACGCCTATAGGCTGGCGACAACACATTACTGGAGGTTTATGTGAAAACGACTTATCGGAAGATGTCAGACTTTTTGTCTGCAAATCAGCCTACAGACAGTTTATTGGATGCTGTTCAACGATTTTTGCGTGAGCGCGAACCCGACGTTAGTCAGGCGACAATGGTGCATCTATATCGCAGCCTGGTAGCTTACGGTGACGCTCTGGGCAACATGCCGGTCGCAGAAACGTCTGCGACCGATTTAATGGCCTATGCCGAGGATTTGCGCAACCGTTACAGTCCTGGAACTATCAGGCCCGTCTTTGGCGACCTGAAGCAGTTCATTTCGTGGTTGTACAAATCTGGCTTGATTAGTGATGATTACGGTCGCCGTCTGAAGAAGCCCCGGCCGGTGAAGGAAAAGCATCATGCTGAGGAATCCGACATGCGAGGGCTAATCAAACACCTGGCTGATTCGTTAGGAGGGTCGCTTTACCGCGACTTGTTTGGCACGCTGCAGGCTGAGAATGCCGGATGGGCTTATGAGGAATACAAGACACTTCACGACCTGACGGCCATTATGTTGCTGTACGAGTCGGGTTGCCGCGCCGGCGAGCTATGTAATCTGAGTACCCGCCGACTAAACATAGTGTTCAGTCAGCCGGCGCCCACCTACTCTTTTACCGCCTATGGCAAAACCAATGACCGCACGTACCATGTCACGGATGCGACGGCCGAGTTGTACAGATTGTGGATCAAGAAACGGCCGTTTAACGTGGTCTGGGCGTTTAATAGTTGGGCACGGGGTGGTGAGCCTGGCAAACTTTCCACGCCTACCCTGGCTCAAATGGTTGCATGCCGCTGCGAACAGGCCGGGATACAGCCGTTTCGCCCTCACTCAATGCGTCACGCGAAGGTGATTCGCGCCCGTAAAATCGTAGGCTTAGAAATCGCCAGCAAGTTGGTGGACCATGCCAATATACAGACCACCCGTGCTTACGACTATGTCGATGATAGTGAAATGGGCGTAGCGGCGAAGCTGACGGGCTACACTGGCAAGTTGCGGTAAAGCGGACCACCGTCCCAGTTACGGCTGTTAACCGCAGGGTTGTTGGTTCGAGTCCAACCTGAGGAGCACAGAAGGCGATGGGTTTTTAGCCCATCGTCTTTTTTTGTTTCAGACGGCCGTCTCATCTGCTACAATCAGGTGAAGTTTGAATTGTGAATTGTGAATGGTGAAGTATGAAGTCCAGAGACCCTCTTCCACTTCACCATTCACAATTCACCACTCATAATTCACAGTTCAGGAGCTAGACATCTCATGAAAAAACAATACAAACCCGTCGCCCTCATCATCATGGATGGTTGGGGTATTCGGGAAAATGCGCATGGTAATGCGGTGGTGTTGGGCAACACACCCAACTATGACCGCTGGAACCGGACGTTGGAGCGCTCGGTGTTAGACGCTTCCGGCGAGGCGGTAGGGCTGCCAGAAGGGCAGATGGGCAATTCCGAGGTCGGTCATCTGAACCTGGGAGCCGGGCGTATCGTTTACCAGGACCTGACGCGCATCAATCTGGCCATCCGCGATGGCTCGTTTAACAACCTGCCGGCGCTGGTGGCCGGGATTGACAAGGTAAAGACCGGCGGCAAGCTGCACGTCATCGGGCTGTTTGGGCCGGGCGGCGTCCACAGCTTTAGCGAACACATGTTTGCCATTCTGGACATGGCGAACGCGCACGGCGTGGAGCCGATTTTGCACATCATCACCGACGGCCGTGATACACCGCCGCACAGCAGTACAGATTTCCTCAAGCCGCTGGAGGCGTACCAGCAAACCAAACAGGTGCGCGTAGCTTCGGTGAGCGGCCGTTATTACACCATGGACCGCGACAAACGCTGGCCGCGCATTGAGATGGGCTATAAAGCGATTGCCAAACATGAGGGGCATGAAGGACGCACGGCCGTTTCCGCCCGCGCCGCCATCGAACAAGCCCACGCCGAGGGAACCACCGACGAATTTATCCTGCCCGTGGCCATCAACAGCGACCGCGACGTGACCATCCAGCCCGGCGATGTCGTTGTCTTCTACAATTTTCGCGCCGACCGGATGCGCCAGATCGTCACCACCTTCGCCTTTGCCGATTTCGACGGCTTCGCCCGCAACTACATCCCCGATCTGACGCTGATCACCATGACCAACTACGATTCCCATTACCCGGTGCAGGTCCTGTTCCCGGAAGTGGAACTGGTTAATGTGTTGGCCGAAGTGGTCAGCAAGGCGGGTCTGAAGCAGTTCCATGCCGCCGAAACCGAAAAGTATGCCCACGTCACCTACTTCTTCAACGGCGGCGCGGAAACCCCCTTCGCCAACGAAGAGCGTCATCTGGAGCCTTCGCCCAAAGTGCCCACCTACGATTTGCAGCCGGAGATGAGCGCCTACCTGCTCACCGAGGCCATCCTGAAGCGCATCGCCACCCACGACGACGATTTTATCCTGGTCAACTTTGCCAACCCGGACATGGTGGGGCACACGGGGGTGTTGGCAGCGGCCATCAAAGCTGTGGAAACAGTGGACGAATGCGTTCACAAACTGACTGAAGCGATTGTGTCCAAGGGGGGCGTGGCTCTGGTAACGGCCGATCACGGCAACTGCGACCGCATGATTGACGAGTTCACCGGCAACCCGCACACCTTCCACACCACCCAGCCGGTGGCCTTCTTCGTCATCGGCTACGATGGCTACATCAACCTGAAACCACGCGGCAAACTGGCCGATGTGGCCCCCACGGTGCTGGAACTGATGGGCCTGGATCAACCGGCCGAGATGACCGGAGTGAGTTTGCTGGAATACACGGGTAAGTAAAGAGGATTGGGCCAATCAATCTTGGAGTCGGTTTAGCCGTAGACAGTCCCAAAGTCCTGGAGACTTTGGGACTGTCAGGCGAAAATTCTGTCTTGACAACGGCCGTTCCCCCATGCTAGACTGCCCTCACTATGTTTGCCAAACACGCTTCCTTTGTTACCGCCTTAGTTGTTATGACCGGTTACACCCCTCAGATTTGGGGTTGTGATACGGCCGCTGCCGCGTGTTTGGAAAAACAGGGAACAGGATGTAGGTTCGGGCGATAACAGCCCTCCGAGGAGAAGGAGTTTTTTCAAAGGCGCGGTGCTACCCACCGCGCCTTTTTTGTTGTAATAGCGGAATGGAGATTGGAGATTCTCGCAATCTCTAATCTCCCTTAAGCAAGTAGGTGTACTATGAGTGACATTGTTGTAAGTGTATCCGGTCTGGCGAAGACGTTTAAAGTGAAGCAGAAAGCGCCGGGGCTGCGGGGCAGCGTACAGGCGTTGTGGCGGGCGGAGGAGAAGGAGATAACGGCCGTGTCCGACATCACCTTTTCGCTGCCCAAAGGGGAAATGCTGGCCTTCATCGGCCCCAACGGCGCGGGCAAATCTACCACCATCAAGATGCTCACCGGTATCTTGTTCCCGTCTGGTGGCGAGGCGTCGGTTTTGGGTTATACGCCCTGGAAAGAGCGCCGCCAGTTGGCCTACCACATCGGCTCCGTCTTTGGGCAGAAGCCGCAGCTTTGGTATCACCTGCCGGCCGAAGACACCTTCCGCCTGTTCGCCCGCATCTATGAATTGGACATGAAGCAGTTCCAGCAGCGGCGCGATTTTCTGGTGGAATCGTTCCAGATCGCCGATCTGCTGCAAACGCCGGTGCGCAAACTCAGCCTGGGGCAGCGCATGAAGTGTGAGATCGCCGCCTCGCTGCTGCACCGGCCGCGCATCATCTTCCTCGACGAGCCGACGATTGGGTTGGACGTGGTGGCGAAACAGCAAATCCGCGACGCCGTCCGCTACCTGAACGAGCAGGAAGGCACGACCATCTTCCTGACCAGCCACGACGCCGGCGACATCGAGAGCCTGTGCAAGCGGGTCGTCATCATCAATCATGGCGGCATCATCTACGACAACAGCACATCGGCGCTCAAGCGCCAATACCTGCGCCGCAAAATCCTCAGCGTGCGCTTCGCCGAACCGCTGACCGCCCCTTTCAGCCTACCCTGTGTGAGGACGCTGAAGCAGGGGACGCATGGGGTGAAATTGGAGTTCGACGGCCGTGAAATCCCCGTCGAAACCGTCGTCCAGCAAGTGATGGCAACCCAATCCGTCCAAGACATCACCATCACCGACCCACCGCTGGAGGAGATTATTCGGGAAATCTATAAACAGTGAACACGGAATACGGAATACGAAAATGAGCCAACTACGCTTAACCACCACCAAATACGCGGCCATCACGCTGACGAACTTGCAGAACCAACTGGCTTACGTCTGGGAGGCGTTGAACCGGGCAGTATTTATTGTGCTGATTATGTTTGTCTTTGTGCAGTTGTGGACGGCCGTTTACGAATCTCAGGGCGTCACCGAAATCGCCGGACTCAGCCTGTCGGCGACCATCTGGTACTTGCTCATTGCCGAGACGCTGGAACTGGGCAAAATGCGCCACGACGAACGCATCAGCGAGGAGGTGAAGGATGGTTCAGTGGCCTACACGCTGACACGGCCGTACAACTACCTGGCCTATCATTTTTTTAATGGGCTGGGGGAAACGGCCGTCAAAATGTTCTTCATCTTTCTCCTCGGCCTGCCACTGGTGGTCTACTACGCTGGCTGGCCCACTCTCAGCCCGGCCCACGCCCTACCGGTGCTGCTGGTGGGCGTTCTGGCCGTCTTGCTAGACTTTTTCGCCTTCAGCATGATCGGCCTGCTGGCCTTCGTCACCGAAGACACCGCCTCCTTCCGGCTGATTTACCAGAAGCTCGTCTTTATTCTGGGTGGGTTGATGCTGCCGCTGGACTTTTTGCCGGACTGGTTGCAGCCCATTGCCCGCGTGCTGCCCTTCAACCTGACCACCTACGCCCCGGCCAAACTCTTTGTGGCCTTCACCTGGGCGCAGTTCTGGCAAATCATCGCGCTGCAAATCATCTGGCTGAGCATCTTCGGCCTGGCCCTCTGGCGGCAGTACCGCTGGGCAATCCGGCAGTTGGTGGTCAATGGCGGTTAAAATAGTGGATAGTGGATAGTTGTTAGTTGTTAGTTGACAGCGACCTCCCAACTAACAACTATCCACTCCCAACCAACAACTAAAACATGAACCAAGTAAAAGCAGAACTTACCTTCTTGCGCGCCCTGGCGGGCGTGAATCTGGCCTCGGCGATGGAATACCGGGCCAGCTTTATCTCGCAAATCATCGGGATGCTCATCAACAACGGCATCTACTTTGTCTTCTGGATCATCTTCTTCAACCAGTTTGGCACGGTGCGCGGCTACAACGTAGACGAGATATTTTTGTTGTTCGCCATCGCCACGCTGGGGTATGGGTTGGGCTTTATGTTCGCCGGGAATACGCGGCAGTATCTAGCCTACCTCATCGCTCAGGGGCGGCTGGATTATTACCTGGTCTTTCCACGCAACCTGCTGCTGCACGTCATCTTTTCGCGGATGACGGTCTCAACGGTGGGCGATGTGGTGTTTGGGTTGATTGCCTACAGTTTTACCGGCCGTTTTACGCTGGTGGAGATAGGGTTGTTTTTAATCACGGCCGTTCTCTCAGCCATCATCTTCGTCGGTTATTCGGTGATCAGCGGGTCGCTGGCCTTTTACATGGGCGCGGCCCAATACGCCAGCCAACAAATGACCAACGCCATGCTCACCTTTGCGCTCTATCCCAACGGCCTATTCAGCGGCGCGGCGCGGGTAATGCTCTACACCATCATCCCGGCAGCCTTTGTGGCCGCCGTGCCGGTGGACATCGTGCGCTTTCAAGACGGCCGTCTCCTGCTGCTGCTCATTGGTACAGCCGTTATCATCTGGCTCATCGCCATCGCTATGTTCTACTACGGCCTGCGCCGCTACGAGTCCGGCAGCGCCATCAACGTCAACCTCTAAAAGCAGCGGATGACGGATCACGGATGATTCGTCAACCGTCACCCCCCTTTTAATGCGCCGCAGAACGCATATAATTGAAGCAGGTCTTATTGACAAACAGCAAGACACATTCATCTGGTGGGAGACAAAAACCATGAGCCAAAAAATTGAATTTACCCGCAACTATTCAGACCTCAGCACCAATCAAGGCTTCCAATTTGAGTTTTACTGCGACCGGTGCGGGACCGGCTACCGCACCCGTTTCCGCGCTTCGGCGTTGGGCACAGTCAGCAGCGCCCTGGACGCGGCCAATGGCTTATTTGGCGGCATTTTTGGCCGGGCGGCCGATTTGGGCGAGCGTGCGCGCACAGCCGCCTGGGAAAAGGCCCACGACGAGGCGTTCACGGAAGCAATGGAGCAGTTGAAGCCCGATTTTATCCAATGTCCGCGCTGCTCCGGCTGGGTGTGCCGTAAAAGCTGTTGGAACAACAGCAAAGGTTTGTGCAAACAATGCGCCCCCGACCTGGGCGTGGAAATGGCCGCCGCACAGGCCAGCCGCACAGTCGAAGAGGTATGGGCGCATTCACAAATGGCCGAGGAAGACCGGGCGATGCTGAAAGAGGAAAGCTGGCGCAAAGGAGTGCGCGCCACCTGCCCCAGCTGCAACGCCCCATTGGAAGGCAACCTAAAGTTTTGCCCGGAATGTGGCGCCAAGATTCAGGCCCAGGCGCATTGCACGGAATGCGGCGCAAAGCTGAACCCTGGCGCGAAGTTT
Source organism: Candidatus Leptovillus gracilis (assembly GCA_016716065.1). Taxonomy (NCBI): domain Bacteria; kingdom Bacillati; phylum Chloroflexota; class Ardenticatenia; order Promineifilales (SeqCode); family Promineifilaceae (SeqCode); genus Candidatus Leptovillus; species Candidatus Leptovillus gracilis. Next base: position 133,824 of record JADJXA010000005.1, read on the forward strand.
TGCGGCGAGTGTGGGGCGAAGGCTTGAGAAAGCCAGTAAACCCCTCTCCCCAGCCCTCTCCTGGCGGGAGAGGGCTGGGGAGGGGCACGGCAATCTTTTCAGATTGGACCAGTCTTGGAGATTGGTCCAATCTGGGCCTTATGATTTCTAGCAGGTTGTCGGAAAAGTAGAAATGGATACACGGATGACACGGATTTAACGGGTTTACACCGATTTTCTGGTGATTTATCCGTAAAAATCCGTCGAATCCGTTCAATCCGTGTACCTATCCTGAGTTCTCCGACAGGCGGCTAGATGAGTACATAGTTATAAGGGAGTGTTTCAGACAGGCGTTTATCGGGCGAGATGGCGCGGAGAAGATGCCATCCGCTGCGGCGAACACCAACCCACATCATCCTGCCCTGCACAAGCCATCACTGAATGAAACACGCCCTGGCAGTCTGTCATGAGTTTGCTCGCCACGGGCATGACAAATGTCATGTCTTGGGTTTCTGGGAGTAAAATTGCCCGGAAAAAGGTTGACAACCATTTGGTATTAGCAGTAAAATTCGTCATACAACCATACGATATGATGATAGTACCAAATGCTAAAGCGCACCCCTTCCCTCACTGAATTGGCCCGGTCCCACATCAAACAGATGATACTGGATGATGTGTTTGTAGACGGCCGTATCCCCTCCGAAACCGACCTGGCCGCCGACCTCAAAGTCAGCCGCACCACCATCCGCGATGCGCTGAGCCGCCTGGAGAATGAAGGCGTCATTTACCGCAAGCAGGGCGCGGGAACCTTCATCAATGAAGCGGGCTTGCAGATCAAATCGCGGCTGGACGAGGTCTGGTCTTATGAGGCGATGTTGGCGGCGCATGGCTACCTCCCTTCTACGCGCATTTTGGAAGTTTCCACCCGGCCAGCCGACGCAGACATTGCCGCCGAGTTGAATCTGGCTGAAGGGGAGGAACTGCTGGTGGTACGCAAGCTGTTTCTGGCCGACAATCAGCCGGTGATTCTGGCTTACAATTACATCCCCACGCGCTACATCGAAAAGCCCTATACAGATGAAGGTTTTGTGACGCCGGTTTATGAATTTATGTGGGAAAACGGCCGTCAACACTTCAGCTACTATCTCTCCGAGATTGTGCCGCTGGTGGCCTCCGACGATTTGGCCCATGTGCTGCACATGCAGCCCCACACCCCCCTCATTTCGCTGCACGAAATCGGCTACAACGACGACAACGCCCCTATTCTGAAATCAACATCCTACTTTCGGGATGATTTACTCCGCTTTCGCCTCATCCGGCGACCGGCGGTGTAAGCTGATTTGCTCTGGCTGCCACAGCGCAGCCGGACTTTCCCAGGATTATTAACACTGAACATGGGGCGGAACGGCCGTCCCGAATTTCAAAAAGGAGAAAGATCATGAGAAGTTTTGCAGGTCGGGACATTTTGTCCCTCAAAGATTTTGAACGTAACGAGTTTTTCCGCGTCTTCGAGATAGCCGAACAGTTAGAACCCATCGCCCGTAACCGGCGCAACAGCGATTTGCTGAAGCACAAGACCCTGGTGACGGCCTTCTACCAGCCTTCCACCCGCACCCGCCTGGCCCATGAAGCAGCGATGCTCCGCCTGGGCGGCAGCGTCACCGGCTTCTCCGACGCCAAAATGACCCGCGCCGGCGATTTCTACCAGGAGACCATCAAAGACACCGTCAAGATGCTGGAGTTCTACGGCGACGTCATCGTCATGCGCCATTTCCAGCAAGGCGCGCCACACGAAGCGGCCAAATGGGCCAGTGTGCCGATCATCAATGGTGGCGATGGCTGGGGCGAACATCCCACCCAAATCCTCACTGACCTCTACACCATCTACCGCGAAAAAGGGCGCATTGATGGTTTGAAGTGGCTGGCTGTCGGCGACATGCGGATGCGCACCATGCACTCCCTGGCCTATGGGCTGTCCCAATTCGACTGCCCCATCACCTTCGTCTCCCCGCCCGACATGTCCCTGACCGACGAATTCAAGGCCGACCTGGCAAACTACAGCTTGGATTACAAAGAAGCGGACCACGTGGAACAGGCCATCGCCGATGCCGACGTCATCCTGGTGGAGCCGGTGGTGCAGCCCGACTACACCAAATCCCGCGACGAGCGCACAGGCGAAGTGGGTTGGACCCCCTCCAATTACAAGATCACCCGTGAACTGCTCAGCACCAAGGCCAAATCGGATGCCATCCTGCTGCACTCGCTGCCGCGCATGGACGAAATTCCGGCCGACGTGGACATCACCCGCTGGTCGCGTTACTGGCAAGAAGCGTTCAACGGCGTTGTCATGCGTATGGCGTTGTTGGCGCTAGTCTTGGGCGTGACGGAGTAAGAAAGGTAAGTTGGTTGGGTTGGTGAAAGAACAAACCAACCAACCAACCATCCAACTAACCAACTTTATGGTAATAGATTGCGCACAGACAACCGTGCAATTTCTGTGCCCTTGATGACGACAGGGATTTCATCGGCTTCATGATAAGTGACGAGTTGGTGATACGTGGGGTTTAACGTTGGCCCGGAGGGCTGAGCATAAACTTCAATCTGCCGCTCGGTCAGATTAACAATCCAATAGACAGGAATGCCAGCGCGGGCGTAAATGCGCTTTTTCCAGGTTTGGTCCTGGTAGAGCGTGGAATCGGCCACTTCAACGACGAGAGCGACGTTTTCCGGGGCAGGGTGTCTGGCGACAAAATCTCGTTTTGTGCCAGCAACAATCATGACATCGGGTTCGGGCTCGCTGTCGGTGGTTGTGATGGGTTGTTGTGATTTGGCAAAGTAGGCGGGAGGGAGAACGGCCGTTAACTCATCGCGAATCTGGTCAGTAGTAAAGCTGTGTGGTGGATTGACCGTCATCTTTTCAACCATGAACCCTTCTAAAAGCTCCAGGCGGTCATCTTCGGTCAGCATCCCGGCGGCAATCATCTCATGGTAACGCGCCACGCTGATACGCCAGAGTTGCGGCCCACCATTCACTATTTTTGTTTCAGGCGTTGGCATAAGTAATGTGGTCATAGGCTATTTCCGTAAGTAAGCAGGTGGGTTTGTTGGTTGGCTGATTTGTTAGTTGGCTAACAACCAACAAACTAACAAACCAATACCATCACATTTCTGGCAAATTATAACATAACTTTGTAGCGCGATTTAGAAAATCGCGCCGGGGACGATTTGGAAAATCGTCCTACAAATTAAGGAGAAGCATCATGCAAACAGGATTAAGAGGACGGGATTTAATTGGTGACCTCGATTTCTCGAAAGAAGAGGTCGAAACTGTATTGGACGTGGCCTGGGACCTGAAGATGAAACGGGCGCTGGGCCAACCGCACGCGCTGCTGCGCGACAAAGTGTTGGCGATGCTCTTCTTCTTCTCCAGCACGCGCACCCGCGGCAGCTTTGAAGCCGGTATGGCGCAGTTGGGCGGCCATGCCGCTTTCATCGAAAGCCGCACCACCCAGATTTCCCACGGTGACACCGAAACAGAAATGGGCGAGATTTTCGGCCGTTACTTCGATGGCATTGCCATCCGCCACGTGACCTATGGCACAGGCAACCGCTACCTGAATCTGGTCGCCCAGGCTTCCCGCGTGCCGGTGCTAAACATGCAGTGCGAAATCTACCACCCGCACCAATGCCTGGCCGACCTGATGACCATCATGGAAAAGAAAGGGCGTAACCTGCGCAAGAAGAAAATGGTTGTCTCTTGGGCGTATGCTTCTTCTTATCTCAAGCCGATGTCCGTGCCACAGTCGCTCATCTTGCAGATGCCGCGTTTTGGCATGGACGTGGTGCTGGCCCATCCGCCGGAATTTGAATTGATGCCCGACATTATGGATCAGGCGCGGGAAATGGCGCGCAAATACAACACTGGTTTTGAAGTGGTCCACGACATGCAAGAAGCCTGCGAAGATGCGGACGTCATCTATGCCAAATCCTGGGGGCCGCTGCTGACCACCCAAGACCCGGACGAAGGCAAGCGCATTCAGGACAAATATCAGGACTGGATTGCCAACGATGCGCTGATGGCTCGTGGTAAGGATGACGTCATCTACATGCACCCCCTGCCAGCCGACCGTGACATCGAAGTGACGAGCGCTGTGTTAGACGGCCGTCACTCCGTCGTCTTTGATGAAGCTGAAAACCGCCTGCACGCCCAAAAGGCCGTCATGGCGCTGACGATGAGCTAGAGCGAGAGCGAGAGCTAGAGTAAGAGGTTGCTAGAGAGATGAGTTTTAAGTTTGAGTCTTTGGAGGTTTGGAAGCGGAGTATTGATTTTGCGGATGCTATGTTTTCTTTGGCGGATGAGATACCTCAAAAGTATCAATTTTCGTTAGGCGAGCAGTTACGCCGTGCGGCCTTGAGCATTCCAACTAACATCGCTGAGGGTAGCGGACGAGATAGCATGAAGGAAAAGCAATACTTTTTTCGCATTGCCAAAGGTTCAGTTTATGAAGTTGTCAGTTTGATGGTGATGATTGGCAAAAGAGGCTTTCTTGACAGAGACTTATATCGTAAACACTACCAGGAAGCCAACGAAATCTCTGCCATCCTGACCACCTTATCCAAATCCCATAACTTCACTGACTAGATCATTCTAGCTCTAGCTCTTGCTCTCGCTTCTTAAGGAGATCCCACTATGAGCAATAAACTGGCTGTGGTTGCTGTCGGCGGCAACTCGTTAATCACCGACAAACATCATCCCGACGTGCCGCATCAATGGGATGCGGTGCGCGAAACGTGCCGTCACCTGGCGGACATGATTGAAGATGGCTGGACGCTGGTCGTCACGCATGGCAATGGGCCGCAGGTGGGCTACATCCTGCGGCGTAATGAACTGGCGGCCCACGAAGTCCACATGACGCCCCTGGACGTGATTGGCGCCGACACGCAGGGTTCGATTGGTTATATGTTGCAGCAGGCGCTGCGCAATGAGCTGAACAGCCGGGGCATTCACAAACCGGTGGTGTCGGTGGTGACGCAGGTATTGGTAGACCGTGACGATTCTGGTTTCAAGAATCCAACCAAGCCGATTGGGGGGTTTCTGAGCGAAGAGAATGCACGCAAATTTGAAGCGGACGGCTGGCAGGTGGTGGAAGACGCCGGCCGGGGCTGGCGGCGCGTGGTGGCTTCACCCATTCCCCTGGAAGTGGTAGAGCAAGACGCCATTCAGACGTTGACCAATGCTGGGAATATCGTCATTGCCGTGGGCGGCGGCGGCATTCCGGTGGTGCAGAACAAGAAGGGCGAACTACGCGAACTGAGCGGCGTGTTTGCGGTGATTGACAAAGACCGGGCGACGGCACTCCTGGCGCAAGAGATTGGCGCGGATTTGTTGTTGATTAGCACGGCCGTTGAAAAAGTAGCCATCAATTTCGGCAAACCCAACCAGCAATGGCTGGACCGCATGACCCTGGCCGAAGCCAAACAATACCTGGCCGAAGGTACGCATTTTGCCTCAGGCAGCATGGCTCCCAAGATTGAAGCGGTCGTCAGCTTCCTGGAAAATGGCGGCAAACAAGCCCTCATCACCGACCCGGCCAACATCGCCCGCGCCCTGCGCGGCGAGACGGGGACGTTTATAGAACCGTAAAACGTAATCCGTAATCCGTAATCCGTAAACGGATTACGGATTACGGAACACGGATTACGGAACACAAAACACGGACGAAAAATGGACCACATCAAACACCTCAAGTGCCTCATCTGTGGTAAAGAGTATGCCCCGGATGAGGTGGAGTATGTCTGCCCGGATCATGGCAACGAAGGCATCCTGGATGTGCGCTACGATTATGAATTAATCGGTTCGCGCATCAGCCGGGAATCGTTGGCCGCGAACCCGGACACGACTGTCTGGCGTTACAAGCCGCTGCTGCCGGTGGAGCCGGACGCGGCCGTGCCGCCGCTGACGATTGGCGGCACGCCCCTGTACAAAGCCGACCGGCTGGCGGCCGAGTTGGGTTTAAAGCACGTTTGGGTGAAGGATGACGGCCGTCTCCCCACTGCCTCCTTCAAAGACCGGGCCAGTGTGATGGCCGTCGTCAAAGCGCAAGAGAAAGGCGCAGCGATTATCACCACCGCCAGCACCGGCAACGCCGCCGCCGCCCTCAGCGGCATTTGCGCCAGCGTGAAGCAGCCCAACGTCATCTTCGTGCCGGAGAAAGCGCCCCAGGCCAAAATTGCCCAACTGCTGGTTTTTGGCTCCACGGTGATGCTGGTGAAAGGCACCTATGACGACGCCTTTGAGCTCTGCCTGCAAGCGGCGGCCGAGTATGGCTGGTACAACCGCAACACGGCCTTTAACCCGTACATGACTGAAGGGAAGAAAACGGCCGTGTACGAAATCTGCGAACAACTCCACTGGCACGCCCCCGACGCCATCTTCGTCAGCGTCGGCGATGGCTGCATCATCGGCGGGCTGCACAAAGGGCTGAAAGATTTGCTGGCCCTGGGCTGGATTGACCACATGCCGCGCATCTACGGCGTGCAGGCCGAAGGCAGCGCCTTCCTGTACGAAGCGTGGCGCGACGGCGAAGACGTGCTGAGCAAAGCGCCTGTCTCCGGCGTCACCGTGGCCGACAGCATCAGCGCGGGGCTGCCCCGCGACCGTATCAAGGCGTTGGCGGCCGTTACCGAAACCAACGGCGCCTACATCTGCGTCAGCGACGACGAGATTCTGGCCTCCATCCCGGCCCTGGCCCGCGCCACCGGCGTCTTTGCCGAGCCGGCCGGCGCAGCCGCCCACACCGGGTTGGTGAAAGCCGTCGAACTGGGTCTTGTCTCTGCCGACGACCGTATTGTGGTATTGAACACCGGCAGCGGTCTGAAAGACGTGGCCGGAGCTATGAAATCTGTCGAGATGGTGGGTACGACAGCCAATCGTGTTGAGCCAAACCTGGACAGCCTGAAGCAAGTTATGGCGACATTGTAGTTCACTTTGTTCTCGATTTGTTATACAATGTGCATACATTTGTGACACAAAGGAGAATGAGAGATGGCGAAAACGGCCGTAATCACGACCCGTATCGAGCCGGAATTAAAAGCAGAAGTTGAAACTGTCCTGGACGAGTTAGGGTTGACTATTTCGCAAGCGATTTTGCTTTACTTCAAGCAAATCGCCTTGCAGCAAGGAATCCCCTTTCAGTTACAGCTTCCGCCAACAGCGTCGGATTCTGCTACATTGTTAGACCTGGCAGGCATCATTCAATCGGGTTATCAAGGCGCTTCGGCAAACGTAAAACATATCGTGGCTGAGTCTGTTTCCCAGAAGTATGAATGATGTCAGACCAAAGAGCGCTGCTGGATACCGGTTTTTTGTATGCTGTGTTTGATGCGGATGATCAGCATCATGCCCAGGCGGTAAAAATGGTGGCTGACTGGCGTGGTGAGATGTTGCTGCCAACGGCCGTTCTCGTCGAACTGGCCTACCTGCTGCAATCCCGCTTGGGACACCCGACCATGCGCCACATCATGCTGCGCCTCATGCAGCAATCCTTGTACATGGTCTCCATCACGCCACCTGATTTGCTGCGAATTAACAACCTGCTGACACAGTATGCTGACGCGGAACTAGACTTTGTAGACGCAACCATTGTCACCCTGGCCGAACGTTACCAGGTGAAACACATCTTAACCGTTGACCGGCGAGATTTTCCCATCATCCGTCCACATCATTGCGACTATTTTGAAATCCTACCCTAAAAATTGTAAGGAAAAACCATGAGCGACTTAATAGATTTAACCATTCACGACGAAGCCAAACTGGAACGGGCCATCGAACGCGCCCGCGAGCAAAACATTATCATCCCCACCTTCAAGCAGATGATCAACCCCGACCTCATCCCCGACGCCATCAAAGCGCGGCTGGAATCAGTGGGCCTGTGGGATTTGAACCCTGTCAACCTCTTCCGCATCAACTGGCACAACGAACCGGCCGAAAGCGGCGGCAAGTATGGTGGCGTCAACTACCTGGTCCTGCCCAAAGAACTGACTGGTATTGACGCCAAAATTGTGGTGCTGCTGGGCAAATGGTTCCCCACCGGCGCGCACAAAGTCGGCGCGGCTTTCGGCTGTCTGGTCCCCCGCCTGGTCACCGGCCAATTCGACCCGACTACGCAAAAAGCGGTCTGGCCCTCTACCGGCAACTACTGCCGCGGCGGGGCCTACGACTCCAACCTGTTGGCCTGCGAATCCATCGCCATTCTGCCGGAAGGCATGAGCAAAGAACGCTTTGACTGGTTGGCTGCGGTAGCCGGCGAAACCATCAAGACGCCTGGTTCGGAAAGCAACGTCAAGGAAATCTTCGATAAATGTTGGGAACTGCGCCGCTCAGGGCAAGACCTGGTCATCTTCAACCAGTTTGAGGAGTTCGGCAATTACCTGTGGCACTACGAAGTGACCGGCCGCGCCATGATGGAAGTATTGGGCGAGGTGATGGGCGAGGGCGACCGCTTCCGCGCCACCGTCTCCAACACCGGTTCCGGCGGCACCATCGCCTGCGGCGACTACATGAAAGAGCAGTTCCCGCACAGCAAAATCGTCGCCAGCGAGGCGCTGCAATGCCCCACCCTGCTAAACAACGGCTTTGGCGCGCACCGCATCGAAGGCATCGGCGACAAACACGTTCCCTGGATTCATAACGTCAAGAACACCGACATCGTCACCGCCATTGACGACAATGGCCCGATAGGCCTGATTCGCCTGTTCAACGAGCCGGTCGGCCAGGAGTTTCTGGTGAACCTGGGCGTGGATCCCGATCTGGTCGCCCGTCTGCCAGAGTTGGGTATTTCCAGCGTCGCCAATGTGCTGGCAGCCATCAAGACGGCCAAATACTACGAAATGGACGCCAATGACGTCATTGTTACAGTTGCTACGGATTCGATGGAGATGTATGCCAGCCGTCTGGTGGAATTAACCGAGGAACAAGGGGCGTTTACTGATCTGGCGGCCTCTGGTGTGTTCCATCAATACCTGATGGGCGAATCAACCGACAATATGCAGGAATTGACCTATGTGGACCGCAAGCGGGTGCATAATCTGAAGTATTTCACCTGGGTGGAGCAGCAGGGCAAAACCTACGAGGAAATTTTGGCCCAGTGGCACGATCCGGATTATTGGACTGGTATTCACGGCCATGTGGATGAGTTGGATGCGTTGATTGATGCGTTTAATGAGCGGGTTGGCTTGTTAGCCGAGTTGTTGGCGGGGTAACGGCCGTTACCCCTACCTTTTCCTTTGCCCTGAACTGAAAAAACGATGCCTTCACCATTTGGCGAAGGCATCGTTTTAACTTTTGGTGTTGTTGACCGAACAGGCCTGTCGGTGAGCCGCGCCTAATTCCAAACGGCCGGCTTGGCCTCATAGCTTAATGTACCAATTTGCGTAACGCCTGCCGGTTGGATAGCCACCACAAAGCCCTCGCCAATACCATTATGAACAACAATAAGGTATTGATCGCCGGTTGGGATGTTCTCCAGGGTGAAGCTGCCGTCTGCCTGGGTGCTGGTCCGCGCTTCTGGCGCTGAGGCCAGTGCAATTGTCGCGTTAGGGATGGGTTGGCCTTGTGTGTCCAGGATGATACCTTGAGCCACGCCGTTGGTACCGGCAGCCAGATTAACCAGGTTGCCAGCCTTAAACGCATAAAGGTTCAGGGCCAAACCAAGAATAAAAATGAAGAGGATTCCCAAACGAATGGATAAGTGACGCCAATCTTTCCGTTCTGGCGGACGGCCGTCTGGCGTGTATTCAACTTTAGGGCTATTTACATAAGACATTATCTTTCCTCCCTGAAAAATTGCGAATTGATGAAGCGCCAGCATCTTGCTGGCGTCGCCGCCCGGAAGATGGCGACCCAATTTTCATGGGGTGGTGGGATAAACCACTGCTGAAGTGTCCTGTTAAGGCACAGTGATCTGGACGTTGTCGAAGCAGACTTCGCCACCCCAGATGCGTAACCCGACACGGCCGTCTTCAAAAAAAGGCTCAGGGTCTACGGCGCTGTCAACGGCCGTAGCCACTGGTTGGCCGTCTATCGTCGCAGTATAGCTGTTGCCCTGCACAGAAATAACCACATGCCGCTGCTTGTCATACCATTGATAACCGGGCGGCGCCGGCTGCCATGGCCTGAAAGGCGCCATTTCCAGGCCATTTATCCATTTGCGGAAAATAAATGCCCCCGGCGTACCAAACCCTTTGTCATATTGAAATGTATATCCGTTGACATCGCTCTCGTTTGCCCGAAAATAGACGCCATAGCCGTTGCCGCTCTTCAAGGTGGCATCCATCGAAATGGTGTAATTCGAGCCATTGCTATCAATGCCATAGGCGCGATGTTCCGATCCGGGGCCACCACAAAGCTGACCATTTTCAATGCGCCAGCGTGTGCCACGATCAATTTCCCAACCATCCAATCCATCGGAAAAATCATCCCAAAAGATCACGCCATTACCAGGACACGCTTCGGTTTGCAGACCAATGCCATTGACCACCCGACAAAAGACATCTTGCAGGTCTAATCCTAGAATGCGTAAAATGCCGATAACCGACAGGGCAACCATGCCGATCAAGAGAGCAACTTCTACGGCCGTCTGCCCCCGTTCTGTGTGCGAATACGTTTGTTTTGTCATCTCTACCTCAAGTTATGTGAATTAAATGACAGCTATCCCACGATCCGCGTGGTTTGCGGCTTTGTCGTTAGCGCTTCCCGGCTAAAGCAGTGATTGACTAAAACAACCACAGAGAGGGGCGAGATTTTTCCTTTGGTTTTGCGGCCGGCTGCAACCGTTCATTCACGCGAAGCCACGCTTCGCTGGGCTGCTTGGGCGCCTGGTTTTGGTGGGCCGGCTTGCTAATGCGAAAAGCAAAGTCCTCAATCAAGGCCGAAACAGGGTCGGTCGGATTGCCAAGCAACAGAGGCGTGCCCCGGTTGATGGCATAGACAAATTGCTTTGGCGCAAAAGGAAGAACCAAAGAAATGGAGTGCTTGAGAACGTCGGTAATTTTTTTGCTGGAAAGGCCGCCATCCTCGAAGGTCCAGTTCAATACAAGTTTAATTTTTTCTTCTGCGTGCCCTAATTTCCGGTAGGTGTCCAGAGCTATAGCGGCGGCGCGAACCGAAGCAAGATCCGGTGACACAACCAGGATGATGTCATCGGCATAATCCAGCATCGTGAGCGAAGTCTCGTCGAAACGATGGGATAAATCGGCCACCATGTATTCAAACTTGGGGCGCAAGTAAGAAACGGCCAGCGCGATGTTTTCATGATCGATTCTTTCGGCATCGGCTGGATTGGACGGACCGAGGATATAGTCCAGACCACTTTCATGTTGGCCGATGATGGATTTGACGGCTTCCAGATCAAGTTCTGCGTTGCTGTAGCGGGAGAGGTCGGCCCAGGTTCTTTTGGGCGCTCTGTTGAGCATGAGGGCGACCTGACCGGCCGTAAAGACCATATCTGCAAGCAATGTGGGTTTTTGCCACAAAGTCCGAAGCGCCAGGGCCAGGTTAACAGCCAGACTGGAACAACCAACGCCACCGCGTAAGCTGTGGAGAACGATGAAGCGCGCCGGTTCGTTAATTTCCAACTGACCGGCTTTTGCCTGCTTCAGGGCATCTGCGCGGCGCAAGAGGGCGGTGAGACGGACAGCTAATTCGGCCGTTTCAAATGGCTTGGGCAGGTAATCATCTGCGCCGGCTTCGAAGGCGCCGAGTTTATCTTCCAACTCAGATTGGCTGGTGAGGACCAGAATGGGTAGATGAATAAATTCGGGATCGCGGCGCAAACGGCGGGTGAATTCAAAACCATCCATGTTGGGCATCATTTTGTCGGTAACAACGATATCGGGGTGATGGACCCGAACTTGTTGTAAGCCGTCGCTGCCGTCAACGGCCGTTACCACCTGATACCCTTCTCTGTCTAGAGCCATTTCGAGGATCTTACGAATCATCCGATCGTCGTCAACCACTAAAACTTTATAAAGTTTAGTCCGTTGCTCTGCCATAGCCTGTTTTACCTGTCATTTGGTTGAATGCTCTATTTGCCCGCTTGCTGCGACGTGGTCTGGTTTTGCCCCCAAAGTGACCCTGATAACTGCTGGCTAACTCTGGGAATAGTGGGCAAAAGTTGAAGCTTATCATCTGAGCCGAGTGATCCATGCAACATTCTGGTTAGCGCCCATGATAGAGGATTTCTAAATTGAGCCTCGATTGCCAACTTATTCAACAGGTTCCTAAAGGCCAGTATAGGCCAGGCTTGAAGGTAAGACACTCCCACAAGAGTACCAGACCACGAATAACATTTAAGACTTGTGTCCTGTCAGTACTTTGGTGACCAGCAGTTCTCAATCTGAAATTAAATGAAAGAATCAAGGGGATAACTCCAACCCATCTATCATAAAAGCAAACAAGGCATCCCAACTATCGAAAACGATATAGCGAGTTAAGGCTTTGAGATCATTGAAAAAGTCGCCGTACAACTAACGTATCTCGTAAGAGACGATAAGCCTTGTTGAGCAAGTGCTGGGCTGTATGAGTCAGAAAAGCCAGAATATTGAGCGAGAAAAGACATTAGACAAATGATTCAGCCCATGACCAAAATTGTGTTCTAGATTGTAACCTTTGGTCTTGAGGACATTGATGTTTTCATTTTCAACCTTCCAGCGTGTACGCCCCTCTTAGCTAAAGAAGTCACATTCTTGAGCGTGACCTGATGGCTGGTAATCCAAGCATTATGAAAGATCTGTTCGCCAGTGCCTTCATGGGTAATGGTTAACTCTAACCAGTTGACCAACATAGCATCCTCGCCCGCCCGTAAGGGTATCTGGTTGACAAAGCGATAGGACCAGATTTCCCATGTCGGCCATTCCAAAAGCGTTCTTGCATGGTCTCTAAACCCGCGACACCAGCCAGAGAGTCTACCCATTGATAAAGGTGGGATGGGAATCAGGTTTGCAGACAAAGATAAAGAATTGTTGATAGGTTTGGTCAATTAACTGACACAGCGGCTGGTTAGCGTACAAATCATCACCCAGAAAGGTCACACTTTGGGCCTCAACTGACCCTGATGCTGCCTTAACCAGCGCTTAACGCTCGTTCACAATCTTGCTTCTCATGTCCATCTTGAGGCACAATAAACTCTGGTGGTAGTGATAGGACATGGGGCGAATCAGGTTTGACGATGACGGGCATAATGGCACTGTGATAATAGTGGGTTGTGCCGTTGCGGTCTGGCGTGTGCTAACTTATCACAATGGATTTTTCTGAGGAATGAAAGACAACTCCATCAAGGGATCAGATAAGTGCTTTTATAATCCTGAAAGTTACAAACAACCACTTTGCTTTAATTCCCATGAATCCAAGAGAAATCTCCATGAAAGTGGTCAGGTGTCACTGGGTCTAGCAAGTTTCGTATCTGATTGTCACTGGGTATCTTGCTGACGCCAAACAAAGTTCCTGCGTTGTCTTGACCTTTACGTTGGTTCTATCCCGCTGGTGGGCTAAAATGAAGCGATTGCATAAAAAGACGCTGTAGGCTGACAACGCAGCATCGGCTACCTCGTATTTAGTGTTGTTTTGGGTTTCCGGTAGTCTGGCAACTTGCGCCAGGATTCTTGAAAATGTTCCATGATTTTATCTAGTGATAGTGCGTGGCTCATGTTTTCTCCTTTGGGCAAATGCCTGACACTATCACTTTTTGCCCTTCATGTCACTAGTTTTTCAGATTGAGAACTGCTGTTTGGTGACAGGGCAAACGGCCGTTTCCTATGTTACAATGCAACATAGAACCATTGCTTGCAATGCGAGGTGCGACATGGAAATGAGAGAAGACAGGCATAAACAAACGAGAATACGAGCAACGGCCGTTACGCCAATCGCTGCCACTCCCGGCAAACACCTGGGTCTGGCCTTCCCCCTCTCCAATTCAGACCAACTAAAACCGCTGCAGCAGTTCCCCCCCATCATTCACGACGACAACTGGCCCATCAACTACGATTTTGTCCACGCCCACCTCGGATCGCTCATGGAAGAGTTAATGCCCGAACTCATACAAACCTTCTTTGAAGATGGGCTGTTTCGCCTGGTTCAATTACAAACATCCGTAAGAAGCAGCGACTGGCAACAAATCTGGAAAACCGCCCACTCCCTCAAGGGCAGCAGCGCCACGTTAGGCATGTTGGGCCTCTCCAATTTATGCCTACGACTGGAGTCGGCCGCCAAATATCAAGACTGGGACGTTATTTATCCACTTGCCACACAGCTACACACCGAATTTATGCAAATACAACTCTCTCTAACCACCCCCTAAACCCAACAAGAAAGAGCTTGAATGACATAGCGAGCAGCGGGTGGCAAGCAGCAAGTCCATAGTGAAAACCTGCTACTCGCCACCATGCCCATCCCACACCATCTCAGTAAATCGGCAAAGACGAATCAACTTCTTTGGCCCACCGGTTAATCCCGCCATCCAGATTCCACAGCTTCTTAAAGCCGTGCCGTTGCAGTTCCTCCACGATGGCGGCGCTGCGTACCCCGGTCCGGCATTGCACCACAATCTCCTGGGCGCTGTCCAATTCGCCCAGGTGGTCCAGCACTTGCCCTTTCGGAATCAGCCGCGCACCGAGGTGGCTGAGATTCGAGATTTCCCATTCATGCGGTTCGCGCACATCCAAAATAAACAGGTTCTCGCCTGCGTCCAGGCGAGCTTTCAGCTGCGCGGGGTTGATCTGGCGCACGCTGTCCGCGCTTCCCTCATTGCCGCCATACAGGCTGTGGTCGTGGGCCGGCATCCCGCAAAACTGCTCATAATCAATCAGTTCGGTGATGGTGGGATTGGGGCCGCACACCGGGCAGGATGGATTTTTACGCAGTTTGACTTCGGTAAATTCCATGTTCAGGGCGTCGTACAGCAGCAAACGGCCGATCATGCTCTCGCCAATGCCCAGGATGAGCTTGATAGCTTCCGTAGCCTGCATCGCCCCCACCGTGCCCGGCAAAATGCCCAAAACACCGCCTTCGGCACAGCTTGGCACAAGGCCAGGTGGCGGCGGCTCCGGGAAAAGACAGCGGTAACACGGCCCTTCCCTGGCGTAAAAAACCGAAAGCTGTCCTTCGAAGCGGAAGATGCTGCCGTAGACGTTAGGCTTACCCAACAGCACACAGGCGTCGTTGGTCAGGTAGCGCGTCGGGAAGTTGTCGGTCCGTCTATGATCACGTCGTAAGGCGCAAAAATTGCCAGCGCGTTGGCCGACGTGAGCGGAACCTGATAGGTATCTACCTGGACGTGGGGGTTGATGTCCAAAATGCGCGCTTTGGCGCTTTCCAACTTCGGCCGACCGACGTCTTTGGTTCCGTGAATGATTTGGCGCTGTAAGTTGGTGGTATCCACCACGTCATAATCCACCAGACCAATGCGGCCGACACCGGCAGCCGCCAGATACATTGCCAGCGGCGAGCCTAATCCGCCCGCGCCAATTAGCAGCACGCTGGCCGCTTTGAGTTTCTTTTGCCCGCTCATGCCCACTTCTGGCATGATAAGGTGGCGGCTGTAGCGCTGCACTTCTTCGTGCGACAATTCGATGTCCGCCAATGCCTGCGGGTTGATCTGTTCTGTGAGTATCATTGTTTCTCCAGGTTGGAAGGGTGTTCAGTGTTCAGTGTACACTGAACACTGTCTTAATCTGCTGCTGTAACTTATGGACCGGGGTCAGGCCGTAGTTGATTTCGCGGACCTGCCCGGCGGCGTCGAGCAGCATGGTGGTGGGCAGGGTCATGACGCCATAGCGCTGGGCCTGATCGGGCTGCTCGTCTACGTTGATACTGTGGAGGGTGAAACGGCCGTTCCCGACCGCCTCCTCCGCCATCACCTGTTCCAGATACCGGGCCTGTGTGGGGCAAACAGCGCAGGTGTCGCTGCGAAAGTAGAGCAGCGTGGGCCGGGCGATGATTGGCTCAGCCAATATTCGGCGGTTCACGCGCCGCGTATGCGCCTGCTTAAAAGCGGTAAAGGCCCCAGTGCCCACCAACGCTAACATTAAAACCACCAGTAAGCGTTCCCAAATCATAGTCGTCATCCATCAAACGTTAATCGTCAATCGTCAATTTGAGCTAAGAGGGCTGTGGGCAAAGCCCGGCACACCCAGGCGGTTCAGTTGATAGTACACAAAACAGCCGGCGCAAAAGCCCAGAAACAGGTTCAGCGCCGCCAGAACCACGACCACTCCAGCCAACGCCCAACCGATGAACGACTGCCCGGCCAGCAGGGCGATGACCGCCAGGGCCACGACCACGCCGCCAAAACCTTGGGCAAAGCGGTGGGGTTCCGGGTTGTCGGCGATGACGTGGGGTCTGACCAGACCGGCCGGCTGGAGCAGGTGTTGGTAAACGCGCTTAAAGAGGGAGAGTGTGGGCACGGCCGTTCCCAACAGCATCACCATCCCTACAAACGCCACCAGCCAGACACTATTCAGCACATAAGCCAGCAGCAGCAAGCCAATAATAAACGCCTGATTCGCTTTTAGAGCAGATTGATCTACTTTTCGGTCCATGGTTTTCTCCAGTTGATAGTGGGTAGTGGATAGTGGGTAGTTGTTAGCGGTAGGTTTCACTCCCAACTAACAACTCCCAACTATCAAACTCCCTCCCGCAATTGAGGGAATAATCATCAAGGTGTCGGTAGGGGCAACGGCCGTTGCCGCCCCTTGCAAATGGCGCACGTCTTCTTCATTGAGGTACACGTTCACAAAACTGCGCAGCATGTCACCCTCAAACAGATGCGGGCGCAGGTCGGGGAACTGCGCCGTCAGATCGGCCAACGCCGACCCCACCGTGCCGCCATTGACGGTGACTTTGCTGTTGTTGCCGGTATACGGCCGTAATGGGGTAGGAATACGAATGGTTGCCATGAAATAAAATCCTCCGTTAGATGGTTGGTTTGTTGGATTAGCTGCAACCTGGCAGCCATCCAACCAATTTATGTTAAAACAATTACCTCTTCCACAAAACCCGACCGGTCGGCCAACAACTGCCACGATTGGCTGTACGTCGCTTCACCTTCCCAGACTTGGGTGATAAGGTAGGAATAGCCCGACCAGGCTGCCCAGGCCAGGTCGCGCGGCGAGGCCACCGGCGGATGGTCGGGATGGCTGTGGAAAACGCCAATCACGTCCAGGTCACGCCGCATCGCTTCCATCTCCGCTTGCAGCATGTGGTCGGCGGAAATTTGGAAGCGGATTGGTTTTTCGGTTTCCATCGGCCAGGTATTGGCCGTCGGCACGATGGCCTCCACGATGTTGGCATCGTTTTCGGCTCGTCCCAGCAGCAATCCGCAGCCTTCAAACGGGTACGATTGTGCGCCGTGGGCTTTGATTTGGTCGTGTACGGATTTGGTTAGTTGAAGCATGATAGGTTAATCATTCCAGAAGCGTTCGCTCAGATATTTGAAACCGCCGTCCGGCAGCACCGTCACAATGGTCCCGGCTTCCAGGTTCTGGCCAATGGCCGCAGCCGCCCAAACCGCCGCCGCCGCCGAAACACCCACAAACACACCCTCCTGCCGCGCCAGGAAGCGGGCCATTTGGTAAGCCTCTTCGGTGCGCACCGGGCGCACATCATCAGCCAGGGATTCATCGTAAATGCCCGGTTTGATGGCTGTAGGCATATGCTTCAGCCCTTCCAGGCCGTTGAACGGGCTGTCGGGCTGCACGGCGTGGGCCAGGATGGCCGGATTCAGCTCTTTCAGGCGGCGCATCGTGCCCATAAACGTGCCCGATGTGCCCATCCCGGCGACAAAATGGGTGATGGTCCCATCGGTTTGCCGCCAGATTTCGTTGGCGGTGGTCAGGTAATGGGCGCGCCAGTTGGCCGGATTGTCATATTGGCGGGCATAAAACAGGCTGGGGTCGGCCGCCGCCAATCGCCGCGCCTCCTCTAATGCACCATCAGAGCCATCCATCGGGTCGGTGAAGATGAGTTCCGCGCCATAAGCGCGCAAGATGCCCAATCGCTCTGGGCTGACGTTTCGCGGCACAACGAGTTTCACCCGGTAGCCCCGCGCCGCGCCGAGCATAGCGTAGGCGATGCCCGTATTGCCAGAGGTGGAATCCAGCAGCGTCATACCGGAACGCAGGCTGCCCTCCTGTTCGGCCACGCGGATGATGTGCCAGGCGGCGCGATCTTTCACGGAGCCGCCAGGATTAAACCATTCCGCTTTGGCAAACAAGGAAACATGCGGGGAGAGTCCATGGGCAACGGCCGTGCGCGATAAATCCAGCAAAGGCGTATTGCCGATCAGTTCTTCGAGACGTTGGGCCTGGGTTTGGGGCCTGGCAGATTTGGTTTTAGGACGATAAACAGGTTGATAAGCAGGTGATAACATTTCGGTGTGATCCTAAAGTAACTTTGGGGTGGAGTCGGGATAGACTCCAGGCAACAAAAACGGCCGTCGCCAGCCACACAACAAAGCAAATTACGTTGCTTTGCGAGGGCAGCTACGGCCGTTCGTCAGTTACTTTAGCCTGAAACGAAGGTCGTTAGCGCCCTCGCTTCATACACCTGCAATGATTCCGGTTCATATCCTTAACCTTATCGAGAATTATTATCAGTTTTGTGATAAAAACATCTATTGGCGAGTATAACAAAGGCGATCATGATGTCAAGTAAACAAAGGATTAAAAATCCGGCCCATTAAATTGGACACATGCGATAAAGATACTCAGTAGATCGAAACGGAGCGCGGGCATCTTGCCCGCATTGGCAGGCGAGACGCCTGCGCTCCCAAATCAGTTCGATCTACTGATACTGCGAGAAGGGTAGTTCTTACCCGCCGCAAGGGACTGACATGTCTTCGGGCAGCAATTTCCGATACAATAACTGTATGACCGGTCAAGACCAGATCAGCGGCTCGGTGGAGCGCATCACCTATTACAATGAAGAGAATGGCTACTCCGTCATCCGCCTAAAGCCCGATTCGCGGGGGATGCTGCCCTTCAAATACGCCAGCGGCGCGGACGCGCTGATTACGGTGGTGGGCAATTTGCCGGAGGTGCAGCCGGGTGAATGGCTGAAGTTGACTGGCAAGTGGAGCAGTCATGCCAAACACGGCCGTCAATTCCAGGCCGAATTTTGCGAACAATCGCTGCCGGCCACCACCGAGGGTATCAAGCGTTACCTCGGCTCTGGCCTCATTCGCGGCGTCGGCCCGGTGATGGCCGAGCGCATCGTGGACCGCTTTGGCGAACAAACGCTGGACGTGATTGACTACCAACCGACCGAATTACGTAAAGTGCTGGGCATCGGCGACAAGCGGGTGGAGAGCATCATCAAATCATGGGCGCAGCAGCGAGCCATCAAAGATGTGATGATTTTCCTCCAGGGGCACGGCGTCTCCACCACCCTGGCGACCAAAATTTACAAGCAGTATGGGGATGAGTCGCTGGCAGTGGTGCAAAACACCCCTTACCGACTGGTGAACGATGTACATGGCATCGGCTTCAAAACGGCCGACAAAATCGCCCAGGCCCTCGGTCTGGCCGCCGACGATCCTGGCCGCATTGAGGCCGGCGTGGCCTACACCCTCAACCGCATGGCCGAGGAAGGCCACGTCTACATGCCCCAGGAAGACCTGGAACCGGAAGCGGCGGAGATTTTGGGCCTGGCGCAAGAGAAGGTAACGGCCGTTATTGACCAGTTAGAAAACAGCGACTTCATCAAACGCGAAACAATCCAGTATGCGGTAAACAGCGGGCGGCCAGCCGGCCAACCCACCAACCAGGCTGCTCTGGGTGAAGAACGCGCCGTTTACCTGACCCCCTTCTACTACTCCGAAATCGGCGTCACGCAGCGCGTCAAACGCCTGATCGCCCATCCCACCAGCCGCCTGACTGGCCTGCGCCGCCAATCCGAAATCCGAAATCCGAAATCCGAAATTGCCCTTTCTGAGCAGCAGATGGGGGCGGTGCAAACGGCCGTGTCCCACAAAGTCACCATCCTCACCGGCGGGCCGGGCACGGGCAAAACCACCACCCTACGCACCCTGCTCGATTTGCTAGACGCCAACCGGCGCACGTATGCCCTGGCCTCCCCCACCGGCCGCGCCGCCAAACGGCTGGCCGAAGCCACCGGCCGCGAGGCCAAAACCATCCATCGCCTGCTAGAATTTAAGCCCGGCGAAGGTTTTGGGCGCAATGATGAGAACCCGCTGGACGTGGACATGGTGGTCATAGACGAGACTTCCATGCTGGATTTGATCCTCGCCAACAACCTGCTCAAAGCCATCGGGCCAGACAGCCACCTGCTGCTGGTAGGCGACGTGGACCAACTGCCCAGTGTCGGCGCGGGCGACGTGCTGGGTGATCTGATTGCGTCGGGGGTGGCCCCCGTCATCCGTCTGCAAACCATCTTCCGCCAGGCGGCCAATTCGCTCATCATCAGCAACGCCCACCGCATCAACCAGGGTTTACTGCCGGAAACTGCGCCGGACAAAGCAGATGGACCGCCGGCCGACTTTTTCATCTTCATCAAAGAAGACCCCGACGAGGCGGCCGAACTGCTGGTGGACATTGTGCAAAAACGTGCGCCGCACAAATTTGGCCTGCATCCGCTGGACGACATCCAGGTGCTGTCGCCGATGTACAACGGCAGCGCGGGCGTGAGTAATCTCAACCTGCTGCTGCAAAGCCGGTTGAACCCGCCAGACGGCAAAAAGCTGGAGCGCCGACTGGGTGGCCGCGTCTTTCGCGCCGGGGATAAGGTGATGCAGACGGTGAACAATTACGACAAGAATGTGTATAACGGGGACATTGGGCGAATCACGGCCGTTGACCCTCTCCAGCAAACCCTTACCATCAGCATAGACGGGATGCCGGTGGTCTATGACTTTCTGGAAGCCGACGAACTGGTCCACGCTTTTGCCATTTCGGTACATAAGAGCCAGGGCGCGGAATATCCGTGTGTGGTGATGCCAATGCTGACGCAGCATTACATGATGTTGCAGCGCAATTTGCTGTATACGGCCGTGACCCGCGCCAAAAAAGTAGCCATCCTGGTGGGCACGCGCCGGGCCATCACCATCGCCGTCAAAAACGACAAAACGACTGAACGAAACACAGCGCTGGATTGGCGGCTGCAACGATGAACAGCGCTGTTATGCCAAACAGCGTGCAATCTTCGCCATCTTTAAGACACTTTTTGGCTCTGGTTTGAGGTTAGGAGGAATCATGACAAATAACAACCCATTCACCACCGAAGAAGCGGTTTGGGACACTGTTCATCGCCATTTGCAGAGCATTTTTGCGCGGGATGTGGCGACGTATAAGGCAACAACCGGCACTGATTTGTCCTTATACGAGTGGTTCATCACCCCCCACCGGCAGGATGGCCTGGATTTTCACTTTTTTATGATTGAGCATAGTTGGGCGGGCACGGATGTGGATTTTCGTTATGACTTGTGGGAGCCACGTCTGCAACTGTATGGCGCGCCGGGCGCGGAAAACGGCCGTTGTCAGTTACACCTTCATGCTTACCCTGGCCCACGCCGACGGCCGTATCAGCCATCGCCAACATAACGAAAGCCGCGTCCTCGTCCACAACGAACACGGCTGGCAGATTGTCCACGTCCACAAATCACCGGCATGGAACGCGCCGTATGAGCCGTGAGCCGTATGCCGTTAGGGTTCGTTTGCAATTAACTTTGGAGTTTCCAGATTGGACCAATCTTGGAGATTGGTCCAATCTCACCAGGTTAAAAACATATGAACCCTTAGGAGACAGCTTATGGCTTACAGCTGAACAATGTCCGAATGTCACTGACGTCGGCCTGAATCTGCGCGGTTAATTCGGCCAGACCGGAGAATTTTTTTTCTGGGCGGATGTGGTGAATAAACTCCAGCCGCAGTTGTTGGCCGTACAGATCGCCAGAAAAATCTAGCAGATAGGCTTCTACGGTAACGGTACGGCCGTTTACCGTGGGGCGCACCCCGACATTGGTGGCGGCAGTGTACCGCTGGCCGTTTAGCCAGGCGTAAGTGGCGTACACGCCGTTGGCCGGCAGCAGCAGCTCGGACCACACATCCAGGTTGGCGGTGGGAAAGCCAATGGTACGGCCCCGTTGGTCGCCGTGTACCACTTCACCGGCAACGTGGAACGGCCGTCCCAGGCAGGCAGCCGCATCATCCAAATTCCCATCCAACAAACAGCGCCTGATTCGGCTGCTGCTAACCCAATCACCCTGCACAGCCACCATAGATTCCACCAACGCCACCGTAAAGCCACGCACGGCGCCCAGGCGGCGCAAGAAAGGCACGTCCCCTTCCCGTTTATAGCCAAAGGCAAAATTACCACCCCAAATCTGGCGCATATCCAGGTGACGAAGGAGTTGGTCTACAAAATCAGCCGCCCGCGTCTGGCGCACTTCCTCATTAAACGGATGGGTGATGATCAGGTCTACCCCTTGCGCTGCTAACAGGCGCACCCGGTCTTCCAGGGTTGTCAGGTAATAGGGACCTCCCTGGTGGTGTAATACGCGGGTGGGATGGGGAAAGAAGGTGAGTACGGCCGAACGCACGCCGGCGGCGCGTGAGGCCATCACCAACTGCTGCAAAACGGTCTGATGCCCTACGTGAACGCCATCGAATGAACCCAAAGCCAGATAAGTCGGTGCGGAAGTTGAGACTTCGGTTAAATGCTCGACATGGATGAAGGTCTGTGTCATAGATGGTGTTGCCCTATGGAAACATCTTGTGTGGCTGCCAATAATCCGCTTCGGCGCGCAGAATGCCCAGCAAACGGCCGTCCACGGCCATGACGCGCACCAACGAATGCAAGGCGTGGTCGCTTTCCCGCGCCAACCGCTGCCCCAAGAGCAGGCGGTCCACTTCGGACGCGGGCAAATCCAGTTGGGGGAGATGGCGCGTGGCGCTTTCCGGCGGCTGCACATGGGCGGGCAGGTTGGCGGCGGTCAAATCGGCCAGAGGCACGGCCTGATCCAGCGTAAAATCGCCAATCGCCGCCCGCCGCAGCGCCGTCAGGTAGCCGCCGCAGCCTAACGCCTCGCCCAGATCGTGCCCCAGCGAGCGGATGTAGGTCCCAGCCGAACAGCGTATCCGCAGGCGCAGTTCCGGCGGTTCCCAGGCCAGCAATGTTAATTCATAGATGGTTACGGCGCGCGCCGGTGTGTCTATGTCTATGCCCTGGCGCGCCAGTTGGTACAGGGGACGGCCGTCTTGTTTGATGGCCGAGTAGCGCGGTGGTTTTTGCCAGATAGGGCCACGAAAGGGCTGCAAAGCATGGTGGATTTCGGCCAGTGAGAGATGGGCATACGGCCGTTCGGCAACCACTTCCCCTTCGGCGTCATACGTTAGAGTGGTCTGACCCAGGCGCACGGCCGTTTCATACAGTTTGGGCAGCCCCGTCAGGTATTCCAACAGGCGCGTCGCCCGACCCAGTCCTAACAGCAGGACACCGGTTGCCAATGGATCCAACGTGCCCGCATGGCCCACACGCCGCATACCACTTAACCGCCTGAGCTGGTTAACTACATCATGCGACGTCAGGCCAATGGGTTTGTCCACCGCCAGGATTCCTGAGATTGCCGACATAGACGATTGTGTGGAAAGAGGCTGTTTCCCTATCCCGTATCTCGTATTCCGTATTCCGTAATCGGCTTACGGCTTACGGTTCACGGCTAACCACCGTGCCCATTTTTATCCATACCGGCAGAGGATTGCATGGCAATGGCTTGTTTGCATAGTTCAACAATACGTGCCTCAGCTTCGGCCAGAGGGCCGGCCATCGTGCAGCCGGCCGCCTGGGGATGGCCGCCGCCGCCCAGACTTTGCGCCACCTGTGCCACATCATACGGCGGCCGGCTGCGCAGCCCCACGCGAATAGAACCATCTTCTACTTCCATGAGCACCACACCGATTGCCACCCGGTTGACATCGGCCAGAAGATTCACCAGCCCGCTGCTGCTGTCATTGCGATACCCAATCATCTCCCGATCACGGTTGCTGATGGTCGTCCACATCAGGCCATCGGCAATTTGCATTTGATTCAGCCCAATTTGCCACAGGCGCAGTGTGGACAATGGCTTCAGGTTCAGCGTCTGCATGGTGATCAGGGGCAAATCGGCGCCGGCTTCCATGAGGGCGCTGGCGGCGCGCAGGGTCATCGGTGTGACATTGGGGGTGCGAAAGCCTAAGGTATCGGTGACAATGCCGGTCAGCAGGCTCATCGCCACGTTGGCGTCAATTTCCCACCCCATCTCGTCAAACAATTGGTAAACCATTTCGGCCGTAGATGGGCAATCGGCCACCCAATTCAAATCGCCAAAGTAGGTGTTGGTGATGTGATGGTCAATGTTGATGACGAACGGCTTGGGTGTTGGCAGAGTGGTAAACACCTCGCCCATACGCTGTTCATCGCCACAGTCCAGGGCGATGAGCGCATCGTAGCGCACGCGGGCGTCTGGCCGTGTCACCACGCGGTCTATATAGGAAATATAATCAAAGCGGGCGGGCATGTCGCTTTCGCAGGCCAGGGTAACATTTTTACCCAGGCGGGATAAGGCGATGCCGACGGCCGTTAACGAACCTAACGCATCGCCATCAGGCCCTACGTGCGTCACAACCAAAATATGCTGTACACGCTCAATTATCTCGCGGAACTCTGCTACAAATGACACAATTTCCTTACCCTTTTAAGGATGTTAGTAATCGGTATTCGGTGTTCAGTTTTCAGTGCGCGTTTTCCAGAAGTAGCGCCTGCGGAATACGGATTACCGAATACCGACACCAGGATGCGGCGCCGGTTACTATTCTTCTTCTTCGTCTGGCGGTGGGATAACCAAACTGTCCAAGATACGATCCACCTCAGCCGCCTGGGCCAGAGTTGGATCCCAATGAAAACTCAGCTCCGGTGTGGTGCGCAGGCGGATACGCTGGGCCAATTCGTGTCGCAAGAAGCCTGTCGCTTTTGCCAAAGCGCGCAGCACCTCTACCTGGCGCGAATCGTCGCCCAGCGCATGGACATAGACAGACGCATACTGCAATTCACGGTCAATGGTCACATTCGTAATGGTCAGGTCTTGCAGGCGCGGGTCAGCCATTTCGCGCAAGATCAACTCGCTGAGAATGACCTGAATCTGCTCGGCCGTGCGTTGTTGGCGAATTTTGCTCATGGGTTATACCCCGCTTTAACTCTCTGCACGCTGTGTAACAAAAAATTCGATATAGTCACCGGGTCGAAAATCAACCCAATTATCCAGGCTAACACCAAACTCAAACCCGGTTTTTATTTCGCGCACGTTTTCTTGCAGGTGTTTAAGACTATGAACGGGTCCACTGTGCAGCAAAGCGGCGCCGCGAATGACGCGGGCCTGGGCGTTGCGTCGGGCCTGGCCGGTACGCATAAAGCAGCCGGCAATC
This sequence comes from Candidatus Leptovillus gracilis, assembly GCA_016716065.1. Taxonomy (NCBI): domain Bacteria; kingdom Bacillati; phylum Chloroflexota; class Ardenticatenia; order Promineifilales (SeqCode); family Promineifilaceae (SeqCode); genus Candidatus Leptovillus; species Candidatus Leptovillus gracilis. The sequence goes on from JADJXA010000005.1 coordinate 159,270, forward strand.
GTTCCCACACCTTTAATTTTAAATACCTGCCGCACTTCGGCCCGGCCGATCAGCACATCCTCGAACACCGGGTCTAGCATCCCCTTCATCGCTTTTTCAACGTCTTCGAGGAGTTTGTAGATGATGGTGTAGTTGTTGATCTGGACGCCTTCACTGTTAGCAGCAGTCTGAGCAACCGGGTCTACTTCGACGTTGAAGCCCAGGATAACGGCGTGGGAAGCGGAAGCCAGCATCACGTCGCTTTCGCTGACATTACCGGTAGCCGCCAGCAAGATGTCCAGGGAAACTTCTTCATCGCTCAGTTTGCCTAGAGAATTGACGATCGGTTCCAATGAGCCTTGGACGTCGGCTTTGATGATGAGGTTCAAGGTTTTAACGTCGCCTTCTTGCAAGCGGCTGAAAAACTCATCCAGGCTCATGGCGGCGGCACGGCCGTTTACGTCCTGGCGGTTGGCTTCTTGCATTTCGGCGATGAGGCGGCGGGCCTCTTTTTCTGATTTCACCACGGTGAACTGGTCGCCAGCGCCGGGGATCTCTTTCAGGCCAGAGACAGATACCGGCATAGAGGGGCCAGCCTCTTTGACTTCGCGGCCGCGAAAATCGTACATGGATTTAATACGGCCGTAATTATCACCCACCAACAGCGTATCGCCCCGGCGCAGCGTGCCATTTTGCACCAACAAGGTCGCCATCACCCCACGCCCACGCTCGATGCTGGCCTCCAACACAGAGCCAGATGGCGCGGCGGCGGGATTGGCGCGCGGGTTTGCGTCTTCGGCCACCAACAAGATCGCCTCTAACAAATCTTCAATTCCCAGGCGCTCTTTGGCCGACACGGGGATGATCATCGTATCGCCATCCCATTCGTCAGGGATGAGACCGATTTCACTGAGTTGTTGTTTTACTTTGGGCGGATTGGCTGCCGGTAGATCAATTTTGTTCATGGCGACGATAATGGGGACATGGGCCGCGCGGGCGTGGTCGGCTGCCTCGCGGGTTTGGGGCATGACGCCATCATCGGCGGCCACCACCAAAATGGCGATGTCGGTGGACTGGGCGCCGCGGGCGCGCATAGACGTGAACGCCTCATGGCCGGGCGTGTCCAAAAAGGTAATTTGCCGGCCGTCCCGCTCCACCTGATAAGCGCCGATGTGTTGGGTGATGCCGCCGGCCTCGCCAGCCTGCACGTTGGTCTGGCGAATAACGTCTAACAAAGAAGTTTTGCCATGATCCACGTGCCCCAACATTGTTACCACCGGCGCGCGCGCTTGCAGGCTGGCGCTGTTTTCTTTGGCCAGAATACGACGCCAGACCAATTGTTCGCTTTCGTCTATGATTTCTTCTTGGGCGGCGGCCAATTCAGCCTGCGACACGACATCGTAGCCCATTTCACTGGCGACAATGGCGGCCGTGTCATAGTCAATGTCCTGGTTGATGTTGGCCATGATGCCATTGCTCATCAATTCTTTGATCACGTCAATCGGACTGACTTCCATCAGACCGGCAAGTTCTCGGACGGTTATAAAAGCAGGGAGTTCAATTAGCGCTTTTGTTTTCGTCATTTTTCCACACCTCACTACGCGAGCGATCCCCTAAAAAGGGGCGTAATATATTTGACGGCCGTTGCCGCTAAATCTCACCTATTTTATTCTGGGCCGTCAGTAACGGCGAGCAGATTATGGACTGTCTGGGCAGCCCAGGCGGCCAGGGCAGCTTGTTCTTCGTCGTTAACCTGCGCTTTTAAAGCCTGGTTTAGAATGCCACGATCCCGCAGCAGCTTATCCCAACAAGCCGGTTGGTCACACACATATGCGCCACGGCCGTTTTTTTTGCCGGTTAAATCCACCACAACACCCTCATCCGGCGTGCGCACAATGCGTGTGAGCCGTCGTTTTTCCGTTTTCTGATGACAAACCACACAGGTTCGCTGTGGAACATGCCTGGGTCGTAGGCCCTGTTTCTTGTTCATCTTCAGCCACTATATAACAATAAAGATAGAGAATTTCTCTACCTCTATTGTTACATCTATCACCTGCTTATAAATCGTCGAGATCGATGTCTTCCCATTCAGGGCGACTGCGGCTGCCCTTGCGTTTCCGCTTGGTAACCACCTCGCCAATGTCTTCATTAAAGACAAGCTGCTTGCCCTTGCGCGCTTTGCGTTTGGCGTCTTCATCTTCGTCCACACTTTCTTCAGTCCGAACGACGACGATGCCGGGTTTAGGTTTCTTTTGTGGTTCCGGTTTTTCCGGTACGATTTCAATGAGCGAGCGGCTTAAGTCGTCCACCACATCGGTGACAACCGGTTCTGGTTCTGGTTCGGGTTCCGCTTCGGCCACCGGTTCTGGTTCTGGGGTTGGTTCAGCCACAACGGCGGCTATCTCCGGCTCAATGGCGGCGACCGGCGCTGCTATCTCAGGTTCAGGCAGTTCAGGCACGACGGCCGTTTCCACTTCCGCTTCTGGCGCAATCTCAGCCACCGCTTCTTGTTCAGCTTCAACCACACCATCTGCCGCTTCCGGCCTGACGAACAGCGCCGAACGGTACACGGCCACACGCTCTTTTAATGTATGCAGCGCACTCTCGCCTAAGCCCCGGAAGCCGAGGATCACCTCGTCGCCCATTTCCAGGTGGAAAATGGCATCGCCAACTGTTTCGATGTTGTTGTCTAACAACAAATTGTGAATGCGTCCCGGCAAGTCCAGCAGGTCCAGCGGTTCCTGCCAGGCGGCTGCCGGCACCTTCTGGCGCGCTTCAGACCGACGTTTGCGCGTTTTCTCAAAATTCTCGGCTCGCGAGGTAATAATAGAGCCTAAAACGCCGCTTACCAGCCGGTCCAGGGTATGATAATCTTCCGACGTAATGGGGCGATTGGCCGCTTTCTTGTCTAAAATCAGGCGCACTTGTTCCAGCAAAGTGCTGTTTTTCACAACTTCTGGGTTCGCCTGTGGGTGATCCAGTTTGCCTAGCGATTCAGCCGCGGCTTCGGTCAGGCTCTTGATGTCAATACGCCAGCCGGTCAGTTTAGCGGCCAGGCGGGCATTTTGCCCTTCCCGCCCAATGGCTAATGAGAGTTGATCGTCGGGGACAATGACGACGGCCGTTTTGCCATCTTCTGGGTGTTCTTCCAAAAAGACATGCGACACACGCGCCGGGCTGAGCGCCTTGGCAATAAAGGTTTGCTGATTGGCATCCCACTCAATCACATCAATCTTTTCATCATTCAGTTCGCGCACAATGCTCTGAATACGCACACCACGCATCCCCACGCAAGCGCCAACCGGGTCCACGCCGGGCTGCAAAGCCAAAACAGCCACCTTGGAGCGCTGACCAGCCTCGCGGGCGATGCTTTTGATCTCCACCTGGCCGTTGTAAATTTCTGGTACTTCCAATTCCAACAGACGGCGCAGCAGGTTGCGATGGTTGCGGCTGACAAAAATTTGCGGGCCGCGATTGGTCCGTCTTACCTCCAAAACATAGACACGGATTTTATCGTGAGCGCGGTATCGTTCGCCGTGAACTTGCTGCCCTTTCGGAAGAGTCGCTTCGGTGCGCCCCAAACCAATGGTGATGTGTTGGCCGCTGATGCTCTGGACAGTGCCATTAACCAATTCACCTTCCCGGCCGGAAAAGTCCTCAAAGAGATGCTCTCGTTCAGCTTCACGCACGCGCTGGAGCAGCACTTGTTTGGCTGTTTGCGCGGCAATACGACCGAATTGGGCGGTGGTGCTATCTACCAAGACAACATCGCCTAACTCCGTATCAGGATGCTCGCGGCGGGCCACTTCCAACAAGACTTCGGTGCGATTGTCCATAATGGAATCCACCACTTCTTTTTCAGAATAAATGGTTGATTCACCAGTACGCGGATCAATCTCCACGCGCACATCTTGCGTGTTGCTCAGGTTAAGGTCACGCCGAAAGGCAGAAACCAATGCTGTCTTAAGAGCGTCAAACACGTCCTCTTTAGGCAAACCGCGCGCTTCACAAATCTCATTGAAGGCTAAAACAAATTCACTTTTCATCGATTTCAACCTTACCCATATCTGATTTCCAGGACAATCAAGGTTATTATCCCATTTAGAAAACAAAAAAAGTGGGGAGGCCCACTTTCCGTCAACGAATATCTAATCTCTCAAGCTCGATAGAGACATTATAGCACGGCGTCCTGTCACAAGCAAAAACCTGCTCATTTCACAGAATATAATCTACATGAATACCACACTCTGTTTTGCCAAAATCAGACCACCTGCCCATGCGTTCATTGACTGCCATCTCTGTAGGCTTTGTACAAGGCCAGCAGCCAATACTCGGATAACTCTGGTCATGCAGCAAATTGTAGGGCATGTCATGTTTGTGAATGTAGTCCCACACCTGTTCTCTCGTCCACAAGGCCAATGGATTCAGTTTTAGCAGGTGGTGGGTATTATCCCAGGCAAGAAGATCGGTCTGAGCGCGGGTTGGGGACTGATCGCGCCGCAAGCCTGTGACCCAGGCGCGTTTATCTTCAAGAAAGTGGCGCAGCGCCCGCACTTTGCGCAGATGGCAGCAAAGGTCTGGGTCTCGGCGCCACAATTCTGGGCCATATTGTTGTTCTTGCGCCGCCAGCGATAGCCCAGAATGGACTTCGATGAATTCCAGGGCAAACCGGGTGGCCAGTTCATCACGCAAGGTAAGGGTTTCAGGGAAGAACAGATCGGTTTGCAGGTAGAAAACGGGTGGGCGCGGCTGCATTTGGGCCACGGTGTGCAGAATAACCATACCAGACAGCCCAAAACTGGTGGCGACGACGAGGGATGAGCCATACGTGGTATATGCCCATTGGAGCAAATTCGTGGGTGATAATGTGGCGTAATGTTGATTGAGGGCTTTCAGAGTGGCGGGTGAACATGGTTGTGGTGGGATCGTGTTCCCAGATAAGGTTGGCATGGCGCTGTGATGGTTCCTGAAACAGGTCTGGCTTGGGTTGCAAGCCAGACCAGGAGGGCTGACTGTTATTCGGTTTGAGCTGTTAAATCTTCAATGGGTGCATCGGCGGCTACATTTTGCACTGCCTGGATGCCATTGTCACGGCCGTCTTCGCTTTTGTACATCTGGCTTTTGCCAATAACCTGCCCGTTGGTGGCGGTGAGGTTGAAATAGAAACGGCCGTCTTTGGCAACCTTCCGTTCAAAGCGACGGCCGTCGGCCGCATTTTTCTTCACCGATTCAATGCCATTCATGCAGTTCGCCAATGTTTGATACCCCTCGCTGGCAAGAATCTGTTCCCCATTACGCGCATTCAGACGAAAATAATACTCCTGGTTATTGCCTTGAAACAGTTGAAACTTCGGGTTGGTAACCATCTTTTGTTGCTCCTCATATAGATTAAGCGGAAAACGATATGACCCTATTTTAAGATTCTGCGAGTAAAGTTCAAAATCTTACCCATTCAATTCAGTTATAGCTATCCAGAAAAGTCTTTCCCTGCGGTTGTAGAACGATTTTCCAAATCGTTCTACAAATCGTGCGAAGATTTCTCTGGACAGCGATATTACTCGGATATCCACCCGAACATCTGCCATGAACTGCGCCAAAAACAAAGTTCAGTACCACACTCCTATTGCGATCCTCGCCAAAAATAGCTATCCTATGCCTATCTTATCAAGTTCTTTTAGATTTATTTGGAGGTAAAAATGTTATTCTTAAATCGTGAAGATGGTCAAGGTTTGGTAGAGTATGCGTTGGTTCTCGTTCTGGTGGCTGTTGTTATCATCGCCATCCTGACTCTGCTGGGTCCCCAGATCGGTAACGTTTTCAGTAAGATTACCGCCGGCCTCAACTAATATCGCCACGCAGTTAATATCACCGATATTGTTGATTCGTATTTAGCTTAGAAACAGGACCCTATCCTTCCGATAGGGTCCTGTTTGTTTATCCGCACCCAGTTAGCCAATGTCACTTCCCTACGATATAATCCATCTTCATTATACAAACATCGCCGCCACGGTAACGTAAAAGACACCCAGCATATATAGACTAAAATACCCAGTTCGCCCTATTGACAATACTAAGGATCATAGTAAGATGACTTTACGGCGACAGGTAAATTAGAAATGGGTACCGTTTAACGTATGGTCCTTTGTTTATTCCACCCTTATCAAATTAAACCCCACCCTTTCACTAACCAACGTGTTAAGCTCTTTGATGCCTGTCTGGTTCATGACCAGTTTTTGTTGTTACTATAATCCAAGTTAATTCAGTGGGACGATAATGTCAGAAACCATTCGCGTATTAATTGTTGATGACCTCTCAGAAACCAGAGAGAATGTCCGTAAGCTGTTACAGTTTGAATCGGACATAGAGGTAATTGGTCAGGCAGGAACCGGTGAACAAGCGGTTGACATGGCCCAAGAGCATCGGCCGGACATCATATTGATGGACATCAATATGCCGGGCATTGATGGTATTGGCGCCAGTCAAAAAATATCAGAATTAGTGCCGACAACACAAATTATCATTATGTCGGTGCAAAGCGATTCTGATTATTTACGCCGGGCTATGTTGGCCGGCGCACGTGATTTTTTGACGAAGCCGTTCGGCGGTGATGAATTAGTCGCTGCTGTTCGTCGGGTACACGCCAAGAGACCTCTCATGCGATCTGGGCCGGTCCAGGGGCAAACGGCCGTGCGCCCCGGCGCCCCCCAACCTGTTATTGCCCCCGTACAAGGTTCCATGTTAGCCATTTTCAGTCCCAAAGGGGGGAGCGGCTGCACAACCCTGGCCATCAACATGGCAATTTCACTGGCGGCCAGTGAACATCGCACCATCCTGGTAGACGGCAGCTTGCAGTTCGGCGATGTGGCCGTCATGCTCAACATGAAACCAGTAACCAGCATCGTGGACCTCAGCGCGCGCGAGGGCGAAATAGACGCCGATCTCATCAGCAGCGTCGTCCAGGTCCACCGCAGCGGGCTGCACGTCCTCATGTCGCCCCCCCGCCCCGAAATGGCCGATGTCGTTACAGAAGCCAGCCTCAAAATATTATGGGCCAGTCTGCGGCAGATATACGACTACATCATCGTGGATACCACTTCCAGTTTAGATGATAGAGCCTTATCCATTTTGGACGAAGCAGACCGTATTGTATTGGTAACCCAACAAAACTTGCCCAGCCTAAAGAATGTCAGCCGCTTCTTCGACCTGGCCCAAAGCCTGGAATACCAACAGAAAAAGGTGTGGTTGGTTGTAAACCGGGTGACCGCCAAAGGCATTTCGATTAAAGACATAAGCGAAACCCTAAAACGGCCGGTTCTCATGACCGTCCCAGAAGATGACCTGGCGGTCAGTTCGGCGATTGACCAGGGCGTGCCCATTGTGCTGGGTCCCAATAAAAAGAAACCAGTTGGTCTGGCGATGATAAAATTAGCCGAAACAATAACCAACCAGTTAAACAAAGAGAAAACCGAGAACGTCAACGGTGATGCTGAAAAAGCAGATACGAGCGGATTATTCGGACGCTTATTTGGTAAACGTTAAACCGGAGGGTACTGGTGTCACTCTTAAAACGAATTGAACAAAACCAGCAGCAGCCTGCGCCAACAGAAGCGCAGTCGTCTAAATTACAAGAACTACGGGTGAAACGCTCGTCCCCGGCCGTTGGTTCACGAGACGCTTACGTAGACCTGAAGAATCGGATTCAACAGAAGCTCATCTCCGAACTCGACCCCGGTATGGACATTACCAAGACTGCCGAAGTGCGCGGCACCATCCGGGAAATGTTTGAGACCATGCTTGAAGAAGAAAGCATCGTCCTCACCCGCAACGAGAAGCGTCGCTTATTTGAATCCATTGTGGCCGAGATTTTGGGATACGGACCATTGGAACAATTCTTGCAAACGGACGGGATCACCGAAATCATGGTGAATGGCCCAGAGCATGTCTATATCGAGTCGGGTGGTAAATTACAGCGAACCAATGTTACCTTTGAAGACAACGACCATCTGCTGCGAATTATTGACCGCATCGTAGCCCCCTTGGGCCGGCGTATTGATGAAGGTTCGCCAATGGTGGACGCCCGCCTGCCCGACGGTTCCCGCGTGAATGCCGTTGTGCCGCCTATTTCGCTAAACGGAGCCTCGCTCACAATTCGCGTGTTCTCCAAAATTCCTTTTACCGTAGAAAACCTCATCGAGTTTGGCAGCATTACCCCCGAAGCTGTTGAATTCTTGAAAGCCTGTGTAATCTCTAGACTAAACGTGTTTGTTTCCGGTGGTACAGGCTCAGGAAAGACCACGCTGCTCAACATCCTATCTAGTTTCATCCCCGATGGAGAGCGCATTGTGACGATAGAAAACGCGGCTGAATTACAGCTGCGTCAGGAACACGTCGTCACCCTGGAATCACGCGCGGCCAACGTGGAAGGACGTGGAGCGGTGACAATTCAAGACTTGGTGATCAACTCGCTGCGTATGCGCCCGGACCGCATTATCGTAGGAGAGGTTCGTGGCGGCGAAGCATTGGACATGTTGCAAGCCATGAACACCGGCCACGATGGCAGCATGACAACGGGCCATGCCAACAGCACCCGCGATATGTTGTCGCGCCTGGAAACCATGGTGTTGATGGCTGGTATGGATTTACCGCATCGGGCCATCCGGGAGCAAATCGCCTCAGCGATTAATTTGGTCGTTCACCAGGATCGCTTGAGAGACGGAACACGGAAGGTCATGTCTATCAGTGAAATCCAGGGCATGGAAGGCGATGTTATTACTACCTCGGAAATCTTCCGGTTTGAGCAAAGCAGTATTGAAGACGGCAAAGTGATTGGCCGCTTACGCCCGACTGGGCTGCGGCCAAAGTTCATGTGGAAGCTGCAGGAATCGGGTATCATGCTGCCGCCATCTATTTTTGGGATTGGCGCGCGCAGCAGGCGGTAACCCAATAAGGAGTATAGATTATGCCTCCCTTACTATTGATCGTCTTAGCGGCTGCGTCTCTGTTGATTGTGTTCGGCGCGGGCATTGCCCTGGTGGCCGGCGGCAGCCGCGGCAATGTAGATAAACGGTTAGAACAGTTCGTTGGCGTCACAGACGTGGTAAATGTTGCCGAAGAGATCGAGTCAGATAGGGGGGATGATCTGGCGGATCGTTTGGATTCAGCGCTGTCTGGGCGTGGTTTTTTTGCGCCGACAAAGGAACGCATTGCTAAAGCAGACATCAAGCTGAGGGTGACCGAATATATTGGGCTTGTTTTTCTCAGTGCGGTGGGTGTAGGCATTGCGACCTATTTGATTATGAATCGTTCGTTTCCGCTTGCGCTGATAGGCGCATTGGTGGGTTTGCAATTGCCGAAGTATTATATTTCTTTTTCCGCCAGCAAGCGGATGCGCGCTTTTGACGGTCAGCTTAGCGATACATTGAATTTATGGGTAAACGCGCTGCGTTCCGGTTACAGTGTGTTGCAAGGCATGGAAGCGATTGCCACGGAGCTGCCGCCGCCTATCTCTCGTGAATTTGAGCGGGTGGTTCAGGAAGTTCGTCTAGGTTTGGGGTTGGAAGAAGCGTTGGCGAACATGTATCGGCGTGTGCCCAGCGAGGATTTGGATTTGATTATTACGGCCGTTAACATTCAACGAGAAGTTGGTGGCAACCTGGCCGAAATCTTAGACACCATTAGCTTCACCATCCGCGAGCGCGTGCGCATTAAAGGTGAAATCCGCACCCTCACCGCCCAAGGGCGTATCTCTGGCTGGGTCGTCGGGCTGCTGCCCCTCGGTCTATCCGGCGTTTTATACGCCATCAATGGCGAATACATGGCCCAACTCTGGGAAAAAGACAAGCCCTGGGTGCTGCAACCCTACCTCCCCTGCGGATGGGTAGTTATTGGCGCTGGCCTTTTTATGATGTTTCTGGGTATGCTTGCCATCCGTAAAATTGTGAATATTGAGGTTTGACACTGGCCTGACCAGATGTCACCTGGACAGATGAGCTTTCCCGGCGCAGTCGCGATCTGGAAAACATCTGAATAGCGGAGAAAAGCGATGTCTTTAATATTATTATTCTTCATTGCTGTTGTGGCTATAGCCATCATTGGCGGCAGCGTGCTGCTGCTTCGTCGCGCCGAAGAAGACCCCTTGGCGGCGCGCATTGATGAGTTTGCTTCCCGGGAAGAAGTGGTTTCCATCGAAGACATCGAACTCTCAATGCCGATTACAGACCGCATCTTTGTACCCATTGTCAGGAAAATCAGCGATTTTGTCGTGCGCTTCACGCCACAAACAACGTTAGATCGCACGGCCCGACAGTTAGAACTGGCCGGTAATCCGCGCAATATGTCTGCCGCCGAGTTTTGGATTATACGCGGCGTGACCACTGTGGTGTTGGGCCTTCTCATTTTCGGAATGATGACCCGCAACGGCGCCGAACCAAGCAAGCGGCTGCTCTATGGCCTGGGTGGCGCAGCTCTGGGCAATTATTTACCCGCCATGTTCCTCCGTTCTATGGTAGACCGGCGCAAACAAGCAATCCTTAAGAAACTGCCCGACGCTCTGGATTTGATGACCATTTGTGTGGATGCCGGTCTGACCTTCAACGCCGCCATGCAAAAGGTAAGCGAAAAATGGGACGATCCCCTTTCTGATGAATTTGGCCGAGTTATCTATGAGATGCAATTAGGTAAATCTCGAAGACAGGCAATGAAGGATATGTCTGACCGCACAGATGTGCCAGATGTAACCAGCTTTATCGCCGCCATTTTACAAGCCGAACAACTGGGGGTGGGCATAGGCAAGGTACTGCGCATTCAATCGGAACAAATGCGCGTGCGCCGCCGCCAACGCGCCGAAGAACGCGCCCAACAAGCGCCGGTTAAAATGACCTTCCCATTGGTATTTCTGATCTTCCCGTCCATCTTTATTGTTTTGTTGGGACCAGCAGGTATTCAGGTTGCCCGCAGTGACGCACTAAAAGGTTTGACCGGTTAATTACGTAGTACCCGTATTCGGTAATCCGTATCCCGTAGGGCGGCGCCTCTGGCAACTGTCAACAGAAAGCGGCATACGGACTTCGGTTTACGACTCGTAGGCTCTTGGCAATTTGCAGGGTTGCGGCCTGTTTGCCATAACCCCGCCATTTATTTACAGGCGAATCATTGCTTACTGGAGACTTCGAAATGTCGCCTTCATCCTGGCTTGGGCAGGTCAGGAATCTGACGCATCAGTTTTTTAGCTTCGTCTTGCCGCCTGTTTGCGCCAACTGCCAAAAGGTGGGTGCGCTTCTGTGCGAAGAGTGCCAGACTACTGTCCCGTGGGTAGTAGAACCCATATGTCCGGCTTGTGGACGTATCCTGGAAAAACCAACCTCGCTTTGTATTGTGTGCCAACGAGAGCCTCTGCCTTTAAAGCAAATTCGCGCGGCCGTTGTTTTCCAGGGCATCATCCCCCACGTTATTCATCAAATGAAATACAATGGCGCATTTGCTCTGGCAGATCCTCTGGCTGACATGATGGTGACGGGTTGGTCAAGGTGGCAGTGCCCGGTCGGGCTGGTGATGCCTGTACCGCTGCACCCCCAGCGGCAGAAGAAACGCGGGTACAACCAATCCGAGCTTATCGTGAAACGATTCTGCCAACACCTGGGGCTGCCGTATGATGTCCACAGCTTGCAACGTGTGCGCGCCACACCACCGCAAGTGGGTCTGGACGCGGCGGCCAGGAAGTCCAATGTCCAGGACGCTTTTGCTGTGCAAGACGGTGCGGCAGCCGGCAAGGATATATTGTTGGTGGACGACGTTTGCACAACGGGGTCCACATTGGCCGCAGCGGCGGAAGTGTTGTTAACTGCTGGAGCCAACAACGTATCAGCTTATTGTGTGGCACGGGCCATATAGTAGTGGGATAATAATTCCTACATTCAATTCGAGGAGAGACTGAGATGGTAGACGTTTCAATACATAGTCACAACTTAGAGGTTACACAAAGGCTTGAGAATTATGTGGAGAAGAAAACGGAACGGTTAGACCGGTATATGCCCAATCTAACCGAAATCCAGGTGGATCTCAGTACCGAAAACACACGCAGCGCCGTAGAGCGGCAGGTGGCTCAGATTACGGTTCGTGATGATCGTGGCACGATCTTGCGGGCTGAAGAACGCAGCAGCGATATTTTTGCCGCTATTGATTCCGTAGTAGATAAGCTGTACCAGCAAATCAAACGGTATCGTGGTAAGCGGCAGCGGCGTTGGCGCGGTACCGGCAGTGAAGAGCAATGGGTAGGTGAACCTTTGCCGGTGGAGGAAGAAGAGGATTCTGCCGAACAGACGATTGTGCGCTATAAGCGATTTGCGCTGCAGCCGATGGCTACTGAAGAGGCGATTGAGCAAATGGAGTTGCTGGGGCATGATTTCTTTGTTTTCTTTAATGCGGAAGTGGAGGCTATTAACGTGCTTTACCGGCGCCGGGATGGCAACTATGGCATGTTGCAGCCGGAACTAGACTAAGTTGAAGATGTAAGCAAAGCTCCCTCATTCTTTATAGGGAATGAGGGAGCTTTGTTTGTTGTGGATGTCATGGCGCATATTTTGGTTGTTTGTACGGCAAATATCTGTCGCTCGCCGGTGGCGGCGGCTTTGCTGCGGGACCGCTTGCAGAAACGAGGACTGACAGATTGGGTGGTACGTTCGGCGGGGACGTGGGCGCAGGAGAAGCAAAGCGCGTCGCGTTATAGTGTGGAATTGACGGCCGTGCGTGGGTTAGATATTTCTGACCATCAATCAGAAATGGTTGGTGGGCAGCATTTGAAGGCGGCTGATCTGGTGCTTTGTATGGAAACGGGGCACGCGGAGGCGCTGCGCATTGAATTCCCCGGAGCCGCGCACAAGATTTATTTGATAAGCGAGATGACGGGCAAACGCTACAGCATCAGCGACCCCTACGGCCGTTCCCGAAACGCTTATGAATCTATGGTAACTGAACTGGCAGACATCATAGACGCCGGGCTAGACGAGATCATCGCTAAAGCGCAGGCGGTCGCCTCAACCCATCAGCCTACCAGCCTTCAATGAACGCGGCCCATTCCTGATGGGTTTCCAGATGAGAACCAAAACGGTAAACGGCCGTTGGCGTCGGCTCCGTTGGCTGACGATGCAGCGTCATGCTGATTTCATCCGTCAGTTTCCCTCCCTTCTGACGATTACAGGCTGGACAGGCGGCAACCAGATTATCCCACGAGTGCGGCCCCCCCAAATGGCGCGGCACAACATGATCAATGGTCAGATGGCGCGACTTTCGGCCGCAATATTGGCAGGTATAATTATCGCGCCGCAAGATTTCCCGCTTAGACAAGGCAATACGTGGCCGCGGACGCCTGATCATGGCGCTCAGTTTAATAACAGAGGGGATTTCAAACTCGGCCGTGCTGGTGCGTAAATAACCACGGCCGTTTAAGATAATTTCCGCTTTGCCAGCCAAGACTAACGCCAGCGCTCGTTTTGTGTTGCAGACGTGTAGGGGTTCAAAGTTCACATTGAGCAAGAGCACCGGCTCGTGCAAAAGTTCCTCTTTACTCATGACGCAAGCAGTATACATGGGATAAAAAGAGGCGTCAATCCCACAGCTTGTGGGCTTGAGTTAAAAATTCGTTAAGAGATGGTTAACTCATATGTTAAGAAACGATTTGCTCTCTTACCTGGATGCTTATTTGCGTCTGGCTGAATTTAAAGACTACGGGCCTCAGGGTTTGCAGGTAGAAGCCAGCGGCGAAGTGATCCGCAAAATTGCGCTGTCGGTGGATACTGCGCCGCCAGTGATTGCCGCGGCGGCCGATTGGGGCGCGGATATGCTGCTGGTGCATCATGGCATTTTGTGGCGCACGGTGGAACGGCTGGCCGGGCCGTTGGGGCGGCGGGTGCGGCTGCTGCTGCAACACGACATTCATCTATATGCCGCCCATTTGGCACTGGATGGTCATCCAGAGGTGGGAAACAACGCGGTCCTGGCGCGCCTGTTGGATGTGACGATAGATGGCTGGTGGTGCGCGCCCATGGGACTGCCGATTGGCGTGTGGGGACAGGCAGCAACCGCACCCACCCTGCCCCAATTTGTGCAAACCATCGAAGAGCAGTTGTCCACCACCGCCCGCGTGCTGGCCCATGGGCCACAAACTGTCTCCCAGGTCGCCATCATCTCCGGCTTCGGCGCGGATGAAGTCCACGAAGCCAAAGCGCTGGGCTGCGACACGCTGCTGACCGGCGAAACCTCCCACGCCAACTATTGGGCCGCCGCCGATTATGGCCTGAACGTCATTTACGCCGGCCATTACGCCACGGAAACGGTGGGTGTGCAGGCGCTGGGTCAGCATCTAGCGGAAAATTTCGGGCTGGAAGCGAAGTTTTTTGATTTTCCGACGGCCATGTAACGGCCGTTGCCCATTGTTTTATACTTGAGCGTGTAACATCACGTATACTTCCCACACCCACAAAGGAGAAACCATGAGTAACCACCGAACCGATTGGATTTCTGACGAGATAGCCGGGCTAAAAGAGGCCGGTTTGTTTAACGTGATTCGTACCATAGACTCGCCGATGGATGCGCGGGTGGTGATAGACGGCCGTTACCTGCTCAACTTCTGCGCCAACAATTACCTGGGACTGGCAAACCACCCCCGCCTGCGCCACGCGGCGCAGCAGGCCATCGAAACTCACGGCATCGGTCCAGGCGCGGTGCGCAGCATTGCCGGAACCATGTCCTGGCATGTGGAATTGGAACGCCGCCTGGCCGAATTTAAACGAGCCGCCGCCTGCATCACCTTCCAGAGCGGTTTTGCCGCCAACATCGCCACCCTGCCAGCGCTGGTGGGGCGCGGCGACGTGATTTTTTCCGACGAATTGAACCACGCCAGCATTATTGATGGTTCGCGCCTCAGCCGGGCCGACGTGGTGCGCTACGCCCACAACGATGTGGACGATTTGCGCCGCAAAATAGAGGCAACCACCGAATACGGCCGTCGCCTCATCGTCACCGACGGCGTGTTTAGCATGGATGGCGATATCGCCCCGCTGGACAAAATCTGTGACGTAGCCAACGAGTATGACATCTTACTGATGGTAGACGACGCCCACGGCGAAGGTGTGTTGGGCGAAGGTGGGCGGGGCATTGTGGACCATTTTGGGCTGCACGGCCGTGTAGACGTAGAAGTTGGCACCCTGAGCAAAGCGTTTGGCGTAGTCGGCGGGTTGGTCGCCGGGCGACAAGAGATTATAGATTGGCTGCGACAGCGGGGACGGCCGTTCCTCTTCTCCAGCGCCATGACCGTGCCCGACGCCGCCGCCTGCCTGGAAGCCGTCAACGTCTTACAAGAATCCACCGCCCTGGTAGACAAACTATGGGCCAACGCCAAACTCTTCAAAGAAGCCATGCAATCCTTCGGCTTCGACACCGGCCACAGCCAAACCCCCATCGTGCCCATCATGCTGGGCGAAGCCAAACTAGCCCAGGCGTTCAGCCGCCGCCTCTTTGAAGAAGGCGTGTTCGCCATGGCTATTGGCTACCCCACCGTGCCCCAGGGCAAAGCGCGCATCCGCGTGATGAACTCCGCGGCCCACAGCCCCACCGACCTGGAAGAAGCGCTAGAAATCTTCCGGCGCGTCGGCAAAGAGATGGCGGTGATCTAACCACCAGCCTGACAGCCGCTGCCAGACAAACAAAACGCCGCCATTGAGTTTGCAACCCAATGGCGGCGTTTTTATCCTCATCAAAGAAGTACAGTTATTGTTTCAGCAGCCCATTGCCATTGGCGCTGTACCCATTGCTGCGCATCTGCAATTCGTCCAAAAAAGCCTGACGCAAATTCTGGTTGGTAATAAGCTTCTGGAAAAAAGCCGGATAATTCGCCCCAATATCCACACCCTTTAACACAGCCTGAACCACAATCAACAGCCACTCTGCATCTTCGTCGGTTAAAGCCGGCGCGTGCCAGCGCGAGCCAGGCAAAAGGGCTAAAAATTCATCGCCGGCTTCTGGCCAGACGTTGAGCGCCAACAGTTTCTGCCGTAGATCGGCCACATCAGCTTTAAGAGGAGCGTTGTGTTTGGATTGTCTTAAAACGGGGGTTAAAGCCGGGTCTATTATCATTTTGTCTGCCCTTTACCCAGAGATTGCTGCGGTAGTAAATTCAAATATCACCCCCTGAATGGTGGGGCATAGGTGTACTATAACAAACTTACCGGCGTAAAGGGGATAGGAATCTTGGACTATGTAAATCTCCAGGTTCCTGGCCATTGGGGAGCGCCAGGAACCTGGAGCCGCTAAAACGAAAAAGCTTGCCCTAATTCAGGCACAAAAACGTTGGGCAAACCCTGCTCCTGCTGCAAAGCGGCGGCAAACGAGAAAGACGCTTCTTCTTCGCCGTGGACGATGAAGGTGTGGTGAGGGCGCGTTTGCAGATGGCCGGTCCACTGGAGCAGTTCTTTGCGGTCGGCGTGGGCGCTGAAGCCGTTGATGGTCTCGACTTGCGCTTTAAGCTGGTATTCCTCGCCAAATATTTTCACCTGGGGCTGTCTTTCCACCAAGCGACGGCCGAGTGTGTTGGCTGCCTGCCAGCCGACGATGAGGATGGTGTTGCGCGGGTCTTCGACGTTGTTTTTCAGGTGATGCAAAATGCGACCAGCTTCGGCCATGCCGCTGGCGCTGATGATGATGGCCGGTTCACGCAAGAAGTTCAGCTCTTTGGATTCGCTTGTGGAACGGGTGTAGCGCATCATATCGAAACCAAAGGGGTCGTTGCCCCGACTAGAGAGCATAAACTGAGCGATTTCTTCATCATAGGCTTCCGGGTGCAAGCGGTAGATGCCGGTGGCGTCTATGGCTAATGGGCTGTCTACGTAAATGGGCAAATTGGGCGGGATGTCTCGCGATTGGACCAATTGGTGAAGCCGGTACACCAGCTCTTGGGTACGGCCGACGGCAAAAGCCGGTACGATGACTTTGCCGCCACGAGCATAGGTCTCGTTGATGATTCTTTCCAGTTTGTTGTTGGCTTCTTCCA
This sequence comes from Candidatus Leptovillus gracilis, assembly GCA_016716065.1. NCBI lineage: Bacteria > Bacillati > Chloroflexota > Ardenticatenia > Promineifilales (SeqCode) > Promineifilaceae (SeqCode) > Candidatus Leptovillus > Candidatus Leptovillus gracilis. The sequence goes on from JADJXA010000005.1 coordinate 176,290, forward strand.
GTTTAGCGTGTAGGCGGTTGCCGTAGGTGCTTTCGATGATGAGGACGTCGGCGCGATCCAGAAAGGTGGGGTCGCGCAAGATGGGGCGGTCTGGCCGGCCCAGGTCGCCGCTGAAAACCAGCCGCACATCTTGCCGACTTTTTTCATCTTCCACGTCTAACACGACGATGGCCGAGCCGAGGATATGCCCGGCGTCATAGAACGTAAGGCTAACGCCGGGAAAGAGGTTGTAGCGCCGTTCATAGCCAATGCCGATGAATTGTCTCAGGCTCTCGACAACATCTTCCAGATCATAATAGGGTTCGAGGGGCGGCTGGTTTTTGCGTTCGCGCTTTTTATTCAGGTATTCGAGATCCTGGCTTTGGATTTTGGCGCTGTCGCGCAGCATGATGGCGCACAGGTCGCGGGTGGCGTAGGTGCAGACAATATCGCCCCGGAAACCGTTTTTGACCAGATTAGGCACGTTGCCGCTGTGGTCTATGTGGGCGTGGGAGAGTACCAGCACATCCACACTGCTGGCGTCGTAGGGGAGGTGTTGGTTGCGCCGGTAGCTTTCCTGGCGCGAACCCTGGTATAGGCCGCAGTCGAGGAGAATTTTACGGCCGTTTACCGTAACAAGATGCTGCGAACCGGTGACTGTGCGCACTGCGCCATAAAATTGAATGTCCATAACATCCTCCCGAAACGCCAACAGGTTTTATTGTTTGTGATTGGTCAGCAGTTTAAGAATGTCACTGCCATAAGTCTGACAACGCCAGTGGCCCATCTCCGACAGTTGAGCCAATTCCTCCAGTGTGCGCGGGTTGCGCCGGGCAATCGCCCACAACGCCTCGCGGCTGAGAATGACGTCGGATTCCACGCCCCGTTTTTGGGCGCAATGTTTGCGCCAGTTATGCAATTTTTCGTAGCGGCACAAAATGTCTTCAGACGGACGCGACGGCCGTTTGGGTTGCTGTGGCGCCGGGGCAGCCTGATTCTCCGCCACAATTTGCAGCAGGGTTCGGCCATAGCGCTGAACCTGGCTGGCAGACATGCCGTACACCTGTGATAAATCACGGACATTTCGCGGTTTTTGCCGGGCTATTTCCAGCAGGGTGCGGTCGGAAAAAACTTTGAACAGCGGTTGGTTGCGGCGCTGCGCTTCCTGATCGCGATAAATGGTGAGGGCTTTTAGAATGGCGCGTTGTTCACCGCCCAGTTCATGGACGCCATGGATGGTCCAGAAACCATCGGGGTCAAAGTCGTGGTTGCCGGGTTGGACCCTGGTCTGGTCCAGGAAGATTTCCTGGGCTTCGGTCAGGCGGTTGGCGGCTGCCAGTTGGCTGCCCAGAAAATCACGCAGCTGCAGCAGGTGATGGGTATCGTGCTGGGCGTAAATGAGTTGGGCGGGGGTTAACGGCCGTTTACACCAGTTAGATTTTTGGTACTGTTTATCCAACTGCACATCGAACAGTTGGGTCAATAAGCTGGCTAATCCATACTGTTTGTAACCGAGGATGCGCGCCGCCCACATCGTATCAAACAGGTTATTCAGTTCCCAACTGTATTCCCGCTTCAAAAGAATCAGGTCATATTCAGCGGCGTGGAATACTTTTTCAACGGCCGTATCCACCAGCAGTTCACCCAACCCACTCAGGTCCAGTTTAGCCACCGGATCAATGATATAGTCGTGCGTCGGAATGGAAATCTGAATCAGGCACACCCGCTCCCGGTAGGCGTACATGCTGTTGGCTTCCAGATCAATGGAAAAACGAGGCTCTTGTTGAAGGGCGGCAAGGCACGCTTGCCAGGCGGTTGGTGTGGTAATCAGTTGGTGGGGTGGCAACGGCACAAACAATCTCCGTGTATTGCATTTGCTAGATTGATGATGGATGGCATGATCTACTGCAAAATTTACCATCCCAAAACTCAACTGCCATTATACCATTTGTGTCAAATAGGACGATTGGCAGCAAGGCGCGCTGCTGTTTGGCTTGTGTAATGGGCAAATTAAGAAAGACACGATACAAATAGAAGTCATGACTTTGGACAGAGACGGAAGGCCCGGCAATGAATAAGATGACCAGAGTGCTTTATATAGAAGACGACAACGACAGCCAGCGGCTGGTGTCGCGCGTATTGGGCAAGCTGGGTTACGAGGTGTTTTTGGCGGCCGATGGGCTGGAGGGGGTCACGATGGCCTGCGCTGTACGGCCGCAGTTGGTGTTAATGGACATCAACCTGCCCGGTTTAGACGGCCGTGCTGTTACCACCCGTCTGCGAAGTATGCCTCATCTGGAAAACATCCCCATCGTCGCCCTGACGGCCAACGCATCACCAGACAGCCGGGAATTGGCCCTGGCCGCCGGCTGCACCGGGTATCTGACCAAACCGATTGACGTTGATTTCTTGCCGGGACAGGTGGAGGCTTTCTTAAACGGCCGTCAACACACTCTAAACGACGACGCGCGCTGCCAGCAGCTTGAACGCCATGCTCAGGATATGGTGACACAATTAGAAGCCAAGCTGCGGGAATTGGAGGCCACCAATCAGCGCCTCTACCGACTGGATCGTTTGAAGAGTGATTTTATCACGCTGGCTTCGCATGAATTACGCACACCCCTCACCCTTGTGAATGGCTACGCCCAATTGTTAGAGATGCAGCTCCGACAGCTTCAAGAGGAAGATACGAATGGTCGGGTGGATTGGCAACGGCCGTTAACTTCGGCCGATAAACTAAACCGGGGCATGGCCCGTCTGGCCCAGGTGGTGGATGAAATTATTGCCATCTCGCGTGTCGCTACCAACCGGCTCGATTTAGCAGTACAAGCCGTCTCTCTGGCCGAGGTAGTAGATGGGGTGGTGACCGCCTTACAGACTGTGTGCCTGGAACGGGACCTCCAGGTTCACGTCAGCAGCCTGGAAAACCTGCCACCCATTCAGGGTGACCGTGAACATTTGCAAACGGCCGTCGCCAACGTCGTTGAGAACGCCATCAAATTTACACCAGACAGCCGTGCCATCCACATTTCCGGCCAGGCACAAGAAGATGCCGTCATCCTCAACATCCAGGATTCCGGCATTGGCATTGCCCCCGCAGACCAACCATACATTTTCGACAAGTTCTACGTTGTTGGCTCCATAGACCACCACTCCAGCAGCAAGTCGTCGTTTTTGGGTGGCGGCCTGGGCGTCGGATTGGCCCTGGCCAGAGGCATTATACAGGCGCATAACGGCCGTATCTGGGTAGAAAGCGTCGGTCAGGACTTCGACACCCTCCCCGGCAGCACCTTTCACATCCTTTTACCAATAGCCAATGGCTAATGGCCACAACTAATAGCTTATATACCATTCCCAAAACCGTTTCACCCCTTCGGCCACCGACACCTTTGGATCATAACCCAACAGCTGCCGCGCTTTGGTGATGTCGGCCTGGTTCAAAACAAAATCGGCCGCGTGTTTCGGTTTGTTAACCAGATTCGCCTTGGCGCCCGCCAGGGTCTCGATCATCGTCACAAAATCACGCAGCAGCGTTGGTTCGCCCCGCCCCAGGTTGATAATTTCGTAGCCCAATGGCCGGTCTAGGGCGGCCACCACGCCATCGGTCGTGTCATCCACGTAGGTCCAGTCACGGTACATTTGCCCACCATCATACAGGGGTACCTCCGTGCCTTTGGTCACGCTGTCGGCCAGCAGATAGGCCATCATATCCGGTCGGCCGCTGGGACCATACACCGTAAAGAAGCGCACCACTGTGAAGTTCAGCCCAAACAGGTGATGATACGAGTGCCCCAAAATTTCCGCGCCCCGTTTGGCGGCGGCATAGGGCTGCAAGACCCGGTCGCACGGGTCGGTTTCCACAAAGGGCACAACCTTACTGTTGCCGTAGACCGAGGAAGTAGAGGCAAACACAAAATTCCCTACTGTTTCAGCGGCCAACGCCGCGTCCATCAGGTTTTGTGTGCCGTTTAAGTCCACCTGCACATAAAGCGCCGGGTACTTAACGGCATTGCGCACCCCGGCCAGCGCCGCCAGGTGGGCCACCGCCTGGAACTTTTCCTCGGCAAAAATGGCGAACATCCGCTCCCGGTCGGTGATGTCGGCGGTGATCATTCTGAAATTGGCATATTGGGCCAGTTGTTGAGCACGGCCGTGTTTTCGTTCCGCGTCATAAACAATCGCGTTAAAGTTGTCCAGACCCACCACTTCATCGCCCCGCCGGGCCAATTTGGCTGCCAGATGGCTGCCGATAAAACCGGCCGCGCCGGTAACAAGCACCTTCATGTCACTATCTCCCCTTCGGCCCCAGCGGGGCGCATATCCTGGACCATCAGTTGGAGGCTGCGACGGCCGTTCCATTCATTGACCCCCACCGTGTACACCAGGTCCATAAACTGCGGCATCCGCGCCGCCCACGCCCCCTGCCGAAAGGCAATCGCCGCCACCTCCCGGTAGCTGCCCGACGGCCCCGGAGCGGCGACGCGCATTTGCAGATGAGAACCATCCTGCCCCACCACCCGATGGCTCAAAATTTCCACGTTACGGCTCATAAATACCGGGGTCGGATTCGCATATCCTGTCGGCTCCAGCGGCCTCAGGCTCTCATACAGCGCCCAATCCACCGCTTCCAGCTCGATTTCCGCATCCACCGTCAGCGTGGGGTACAAATCTAAACCGGCCAGTTTTGTTTCGGCCACGGCCGTCATCTGCCGGATGAATGGCTCCAGGTTTTCATTGCGAATGGTGAAACCGGCCGCCTGGGCATGGCCGCCATGCCGCACCAACAAATCGGCCACCCCATCCAGCGCTTCGGTAATATGAAATTCGGGGATAGAACGGCAGGACCCTCGGCTCTCTTCCTCGCCCATCTCCATGACAATGGCCGGGCGATAATGCACTTCGGCCAGGCGGCTGGCGACCAGCCCCACCACGCCAGAGACAAACCCAGCGTCGGCAGCAATGAGGATGGGGGCATCCGGTGTGATCAAGGCTTCCGCTTTGGTCGTCAATTCGGCCGTCAGCCGTTGGCGCTGCTGGTTCAATTCGTTTAGCTTGGCCGCAAGCTCGTTAGCCTGCGGCCGGTTGTTCACCGAAAGCAGTTTGGCGGCGGCGTAGGCGTGCGCCAGCCGCCCGGCGGCGTTGATGCGCGGCCCCAGGCCAAAAGCGATAGACTCGGCCGAAAGCTGGCCCGGCTTCAGGCGAGACACTTCGGCCAGAGCAGCGACACCGGGACGGCGCGCTTCATTCAGCACGGTTAACCCGGCAACAACAAGCTGCCGGTTCTCGCCCAACAGCGGGGCCAAATCGGCCACTGTGCCGATGGCGACCAGATCGAGCAGGTCGGTCTCGTTGAATTGGGCGCGTTCAGGCATGGCCTGGCGCAGCGCCTGGGCCAGTTTGTAGGCGATGCCCACACCGGCCAGCATGGTTTCGGGATATGGGGAAGACGGCCGTTTCGGATTAATCACCGCCACTGCTGGCGGCAGTTCCGGCCCCAGGCTGTGGTGGTCGGTAATGATCATGTCCAGGCCAATGGCCTGAGCGTGCCGCGCCTCGGCCACCGAACGAATGCCACAATCCACGCTGATGACCAGGTGGGCGGCGAATTCGCCTCTGATTTTGCTCAGGGCTTCTATATTCAGGCCATAACCTTCGTCTACGCGGTCGGGGATATACGGCCGGGCCTTTTCCCGATCCAGGCCACAACCACGCAGCGCCTCGGTCAGCAGCACAGTGGAGGTCACGCCATCAGCGTCGAAATCGCCATACACGACGATAGTCTCTTCATTTTCGATGGCCTGCTGGATGCGGGCCACCGCCTTGTCCATATCCATCAGCAAGAAGGGATCGGTGCTTTCCAGGTAACGGCGCTCAACAAAAGCCTGTAAATGGGCCGGGTCTATGATGCCCCGGTTGTAAAGTACCTGAAGCAGAGTAGGGTTGATGTGGCTGAGCTGCTGCTGAACAGCGGCTGGCACGGGTGGGGCTAACTGCCATCTGTTGGGTCGGATGTTGTCTGGTCTCATAATGGGCGAATGGTAACACGGATGGGGGCCTGGGGCTACCGGCGGGAGCCGGCGACAAAGGGACGGCCGTGTTTTTCCAGGGGCACAACCAGAGTAATTTTGGTTCCCTGTTTGGGAACAGACTCCACGCGCAAAGAGCCATTAATGCGCTCGGCGCGTTCACGCATGTTCACCATGCCCAGACTGCCGCGCGAACTATAGTCGCGGTTGACGTCTTGGGTATCAAAACCAACACCATCATCCTGAATCAGGGCGACAAACAGGTTGTCTTCTTTCCAGAAGCGCACTTCGATGTGGTTGGCCTGGGAATATTTGCGGGCGTTGCCCAGCGCTTCTTCAACGATAGAGAAGACCACACTCTGACCGGCGTCATCAAGCAGATCGGCGTATTCACCGCCATTAAACTGAATGTTCAGACCATCCGCTTCTCGCAGGCGGCTGATGACCGCTTCGATGGCCGCTTGCAGCCCTTGTGTTTCCAGGATTAACGGCCGTAACGTAAACAACATCCCCCGAATATCTTTCGAGGTCTGTTTAGCCAACTCTTCCACCTTCTGCAATTCCATAATCGCCTGGTCTGGATCGCGACTGACCAACGAACGAATAAAGTTGATGCGCATGGCGATGGCCGCAATGCTTTGGGTGGGACCATCATGTAAATCGCGGGCCAATTCTTTGCGCGCATTTTCGTTGGCGTCTATCAGGCGCTGCTTTTCAGCTTCTAATTCCTGGTAAAGGCGGGCATTCTGCAAAGAAATAACGGCCTGGTCGGCCACCGAAACGAACAGTTCATGATGCTCATCGTTGAGCTGCAAAGTGGCTTTGGAGGCGATCAGCATCGCGCCGAATATATTGAATCCGGCGCGCAGCGGGATACAGATTGCCATCTGGCAGTTTCTAAAGGCGATGAAGGTACGCACTTCTGGGTCTCGTTCCAGATTGTTGGAGACGACAATTTCCACATCGCGCAGGGCCTTGCCGACAATGCCCTTTTTGCCGGGAATATGCCGTTCCAGGTCACTGCCGGAAAAGCTGCGGGTGGGCACGGGGCGCAAGCTGTCTCCAGCGAACAAAAAGACGGTGCTGACCAGAGAATCGCGTGCTGCGCCAGAATCAAAGAGGGACTGGTTACAGACGTTGAGCGCTTCCTCGACAACTCGTTCAAAACTGAGGGTAGCCCGCATGATGGAAGCCAGCTCTTGCAACGACTTGAGCCGCTTGTTGGAGGCTTCCAGCGCATAGGTCTCGGTATGGACGATTTTATTAACGGCCGTATCCACCCGCTCACCAGACTGCGCCATGAAACTAAAAATAATGATGGTTACGCCCAAAAACAAGAGTGTGGTAACAGCCAGAGCAATCAACCAATTACTAAGCGTATTGCCCAACAGAACGCCGATAACCCCGTAAAAAGCAGCTACCAGGGCAAAAAAAGCAATCACCAACACGGTTAGCGAGAGCCATTGCAGGCGGCTAATTTCCTTTTTGATTAGTGCGGTCAGCTGCTCTTTCATGGATCTTTTGCCCACTGGAAACGGCGTTGAGACAAGGTATTATTTTGCCGCAGGCTTTTAGTACCATTCGATTATACCCAATGGCCTTAAAATAACGATAGGAATCAGGTGGGATAGGCCATAAGTCATGGGTGGGTGATGGGTTGCTGATGGGTTGCTAATCGAACTATTTATCGCTGTGCCAGGGCGGCAGCGATTTGCCCGGCCGTCCGGCCATTGTTGCGCAGTAATGCGGTGTTGGCGTTCATGCTGCGGCCGTCTGTCAGAACCACCACCCGGCTTAGCAGCCAGGGCGTAGCCGCCGGCCCATGAATGCCCAGGTCGTCGGCTTCACGGGTGGCCTGGGTGATGGCCGCTTCCATTTCATCCGGGTCGGCGGCGGCTTCGGCGGGTACGGGCACAGTCACCAGCAAACCGCTTTGCAGCCCCAACCAACGGCGCGCGGCAATCACCGCAGCGACGCTATCCGGGGTGTCCAGGCGAATGTCTACCGACAAGCCGCTGTGCCGCGTAAAAAAAGCGGGCATCTCGTCTGTGCCATAACCGATAACAGGGACGCCGTGTGTCTCTAGCACTTCGCGCGTGGCCGGTAAATCTAGAATGGATTTGGCGCCGCTGCTGACCACCGTGACCGGCGTGCGGCCCAGTTCAGCCAGATCGGCGCTCACGTCGAAGGGGTGGCCGCGATGGACACCGCCGATGCCGCCGGTGGCAAACAGCTCAATGCCCGCCAGATGCGCCAGGATCATCGTGCCAGCGACGGTGGTGGCCCCATCCTCAGCGCGTGCCAGGGCCAGGGGCAGGTCGCGGCGGCTGCATTTGCGCACATCTTGCCCGGCGCGCTGCCCCAGGTATTCGATCTGGTCGGCGCTGAGGCCAATATGGACCTGCCCACCAATGATGGCGATGGTGGCCGGGGTGGACCCACCTTCGCGCACGGCCGTTTCCATGGCGACGGCCGTTGCCACATTCTGTGGGTAAGGCAGTCCGTGGGTGATGACGGTGCTTTCCAAAGCGACGATGGGGCCGTTGGCCGCCAGAGCCGCAGCCACATCGGGGTGGTAGTGAAGATGTTCGGACATGGTTCAGTCACTTGTTCCTTTTGGGTTTCACTGCCCGGTAATAATGCCTTTTCTGAGCCGGACACGCAAGTAAAATGGGGGAAACGGCCGTGTCCAGATATTTGCCAGACCATTGCCGTTCAGACGCTCTATACAACTACGACCAGGGTAATTCTGCCAACTTACCTCTTGCCTGTCGCTAAATGCCAATTTACACTGTATTTATGCCCAACCTGAACAAACTGGCAGCGGTATTCAGAAGTCAGCGCTCAGTGTTCGGTTTTCAGTACGTGTTTTCCAGAGTTAACGCCGACTGAATACTGAATTACTGAATACTGATCCCAGTCTAGTCTTGCCATCGGCATAGAAGTGGATAAGATGATAGTCAGAGTTGCATTCTCAGGATAAAGTAAACTTGGACCTGACAGATTTTTGCCAGCCGTCAGGTCTTCATAAGTGGCGGGCGGCATCATGACCGTCATGGTTAACTTCAAAAAAGGAGAGAAAAATTATGTTAAGCAAGAATTATTCAAAAACAGGCTCGGTGTGCCGGGTCACGTTCAAGTTGCCGGCGGATGTGGGGGCAGAAACGGCCGTTATCGCAGGTGATTTTAATGGGTGGAGTACTGAAAGCCACCCAATGAAAAAGTTGAAGGATGGTAGTCTTAGCGTTGTGCTGTCCCTGACGCCGGGAAAAGCATACCGTTTCCGCTACCTGCTGGACGGAGACCGCTGGGAAAATGATTGGGAGGCCGACGCCTACCTGCCCAATTCTTACGGCGAAGACGATTCCGTTGTCCAGGTGTAAAACAGGATGTGGGCCGGTGGACTGGTAGGCAAATTTGACAAATAAAGTAGCCTATGAAAAAATGTGCATCATTGGAAAATAGCCCGTACATCCTTGTTCCACCATTAAATTAAGGCACTATGAAAGGAGAAAGAAGATGAAAAAGAAATGGACGTTAGCAATTGTTTCCTTGCTGCTGGTATTTTTATTGGCAGCCTGCGGCGGTGGCGCCAACACGGCCGAACCGGTTGCCCCAACACAACCGGCTGCCGAACAACCCGCCGCCAGCACCGGTCTGCCAGACCTGGGTGGCCGTGAAATCACCATCGCCGTCGAAAACGCCTACCTGCCCTTCAACTACATAGACCCCACCACCAAAGAACCGGCTGGTTGGGACTATGAAGTGTGGAACGAAATTTGCCGCCTGCTTAACTGCACGCCGGTCTACATCGAAGCTGGTTGGGAAGGCATGATCCAGGCCGTAGCCAACGGCCAGTACGACGCCGCCGCCGATGGCATCACCATCACCGAAGACCGCACCGAAATTGTGGATTTCTCCGAAGGTTACATCAACATCGAACAACGCCTGCTGGTGCGTGTGGATGAGACACGCATCAACAGCATTGACGATATCGTCGCCGACACCAGCCTGGTACTGGGCACGCAAACAGGGACGACGAATTATGAAACGGCCAAATCTTTCCTGCCCGAAAGCCGTATTCAAGCCTTCGAGCAGTTCCCCTTCGCCGTACAGGCCCTGCTGTCTGGCGACATAGACGCCGTGATCATTGACGAAGTGGCCGGACAAGGCTACCTGGGCGAAAACGCCGACAAATTGACATTGGTCGGCCCCTCCATGTCCAGTGACCAACTGGGCTTCATCTATCCCAAAGGCAGCGATCTGGTCGGGCCGGTTAACGCCGCCCTACAACTCTTGAAGAGCAACGGTTTCCTGCAAGCGGTGAACCTGCGCTTTTTTGGCCCCGACTTCGACATCACCTACGACGATTTAGAAGGATAGTGACAGTATTCCGTGTCCAGTGTTCAGTATTCAGTGTTCCGTCAACTGAACACTGAACGCTATTCTTAATGGGGAGCGCCAGGGTAATCCACTCTGGCGCTTCTTTGTTTTATGCACTTTTCAAGGTATTATTTTGTACTTCACGTAAGCAGCCCTAAGTTCCAACAGGAGATTTCATGCGTGTGACCTAACCCACCACCACGAATGAAAAGGTTTAGAGTTGTCAAATCTTAAAGATTTGACAACTCTATTTTCAAGGGAGACATAATGGCAGGTCCAGAAATTCAAATCCCGGATGCAACCTGGCGTGATAATTGGCGAGAGTTCCCGTGGTGGCTTTTCGCTATTTTTGGTTTTCTGATTATCATGGCCTTCTTGATTTTTACAGACCCGGAGATAAATGAAGCGTTTCTATTCATTATCCCTGGCATCCAGCTTACGTTGTCCATTACACTGGGGGGGTTTGCGCTGGCTATGGTTTTGGGCCTGCTGGCTGGATTAGGGCGGATTAGCAAAAACGCGCTGGTACGCAACATTGCCATCACCTACATCGAATTTATTCGCGGTGTGCCAACGCTGGTATTGGTTCTGACATTGGCGTTTGTGCTGGTTCCGGCCGTCAGCAATGCCCTGGGAATTGACATCCGCAATGTTTCGATGGTGGCGCGCGGCATTTTTGCCCTGGCAATTATCTATGGCGCATTCTTAGCCGAGATTTTCCGGGCGGGAATTGAATCTATCTCCCATGGGCAAATGGAAGCGTCTCGCTCTTTAGGGATGAATTATCGTCAGGCCATGCAGTATATTATTTTGCCACAGGCGATTCGTAATATTTCACCAGCGTTAGGCAACGATTTCATTGCCATGCTCAAAGATTCCTCGCTGATATCGGTGTTGGCAGTGCGCGAGCTGACCCAGCGCGCCCGTTTGTACGCCGGCAGCACCTTTCGCTTTCCAGAATCTTATTTGGTGCTGACGTTTTGTTATTTAGCCATGACAATCGCCCTGAGTCTGCTCTTGCGCTGGTACGAGCAGCGGTTGGGCAAGGATTCACGCTGAGATGGACGATGAAATCATTGTAGTAGACGGCCTGCATAAATACTTTGGGCACGTACAGGCAGTGAAGGGCGTAGACCTGCGGGTGCGGCGCGGTGAAGTGGTGATTGTTGTGGGGCCAAGTGGTTCTGGCAAAAGCACGGTGCTGCGCTGCATCAATCATCTGGAAGTGCCGACCGGTGGCGCGGTGTACATTGATGGCGTCCATTTAGAAGATAAGAAGACAAATATCAACGCGGTGCGGGCGGAAGTGGGTATGGTGTTTCAACAGTTTAATCTGTTTCCCCACCTCACGGTGCTGCAAAATGTGACCATTGCCCAAGAGAAGGTGCGTAAACGCAGCAAGAGCGAAGCCGAAGAGATTGCCATGGAGCAGCTGCAGCGGGTGGGCATCCCGGAAAAGGCGGGGGCATATCCGCGACAGTTGTCGGGCGGGCAGCAGCAGCGGGTGGCGATTGCCCGGTCGCTGGCGATGGAGCCGAAGATTATGCTGTTTGACGAACCGACGAGCGCCCTGGATCCAGAGATGATCAAGGAAGTGCTGGACGTGATGCTGGACCTGGCGAAGGGGGGCATGACGATGGTGGTGGTGACGCATGAGATGGGCTTTGCCAAGGCGGCGGCCGGCCGGGTGGTATTTATGGATGATGGGCAGATTGTGGAGGTTGGGCCGCCAGACCAGATTTTTAGCACGCCGACGCATGAGCGGACGAAGCTGTTTTTGAGTAAGATTTTGGCGCATTGATTGACAATGGAGTGGCGCTGATTAAGATACAGGTATTGTTGGGGAACGGCCGTTAGCCCCAGGTTTGCGCTGGATACGGCCGTTCTAAACATCTCAAGACCAGGAGGTAAAACATGATCGATGAAACACCAACTCCCCCCGATTTGACCGGTTCCGAAGCGACGCTAGATAAATTGTTTACCGAAGTGACCAAATGGGAAGGCACATTGGCCGGCGGCGAACACCTGGACGTTGGTGGTGAGGCGCTAGACAGTTTGCGTAAAACCAGAGTTTTGTTTGGCAATCCCCGCGCCAACCTGGTTGCCCTCACCCCCGACCAATTGCATGGTTCTGGTTTGGAATTAACCAGCATCCAAAAAGATCAGTTTGCCGGCAAATATGACTTTTATTACCTGACCATCACGGTTGACATGCAGCCCAGGCCCGGAGCGCACTTTAAATCGCTGACTTGTAAGCTCAGTTTTGGTCCCAAAGGTCAAGAAGAGCCGATTGTGCAATCTATTTTCCCGCAAACAAATTGGAAGAGCGTGATGGAGTGGGGCGGTGGCATGACTTTAGGGTTGGACGCCGACCTGAAATGGAAGGTAGGTGTTGATGCCACCAAACTTTCTGAGCTATCTGGACAGATGCCGGAATTGAAAGCCAACCTGGAAAACAAGAATGAGATGAAATCTCACATCGTCTTGCGTGATTTTTCTTATGACCTGGGCCGGTTTGAAATTGCCGCCTTCGGTGAAGATAACTCCGAGTGTTACTGGTATATCCAAAATGCTGACCTACAAAAAGTGTTGACGGTTAAATTTGGCGTCGTGTTCAAAGTGCCCAAAGGCACAAAATCGGTCACGTTGGAAGGATTGGCCTGGGCCGAACCGAGTATGCACTGGTTGATAGAGCATGTGCGTAACGTGTTTGCCGATCTATCCGAAAAACTACAAAATCTGCTGCGCCGCCGCGAAGATGCCAGCAAAGATCTGTCGCGCGGGGCGCGGGAAATGTGGACGTTGGAACTGCCGGGGTAACGGCCGTTTTCCACACTTGAGACTGGAGACTGGAGACTAAAGATTGATGCAGTTTCCAGTCTCCAGTCTCCAATCTCCACCTATCTTCACAGGACACAGTCGCCCATGAGTGAGTATTACACCTACCGTATCCGCCTCAATACCGATAACTTCGTGCGCGTGGAAAAACGCAGCCCGGCCGGCGCCGTTCTCGGTGAACCATCCGGTCAGTTCCGCTACACCGGCGATCTGAAAGCCACCATTGACAGGCTGACCCAAAAAGCCTACGCCAACGAGCTAAAAGACGACGAACCGATCAAGCAGTTGGGTGAAGCATTGTTTGAAGCGTTGTTTGACGATGTTTTGCGCAACGATTTTGTCTCGCTTTACAACACGGCCGTTCACCAGGAAAGCAGCCTGCTCCGCCTGGAATTGGACATTAACGAAGCGCTGATGCCGGCCGTGGCCGCCTTGCCGTGGGAGTTTTTGCGCCTGCCACTTAAGGCCAACCTGGGTACGCTCTGGTTGGGCAGCGCCCCCGACGTTATTTTTTCCCGGCGGCGGCAGCAGTGGTTCATGCCCCGGCCGATTCAACTGAGCGCCAACGAAAAGCTCCGCATTGCGCTGGCAGTGGCCGCGCCGGCCGATCTGGGCAAAGTTGAATACGAAAAGGTTGTGGCCGGGCTGAAAAAGCTGGTGGAAAGCCAGCCCGACAAGTTTGACCTGCTGCCCGTCGTCACCGATGCTGATGCCGACAAGATTGACCAACTCCTGGCGCAAAATCCGCACATTTTCCATTTCATCGGCCACGGCCGTTTACCCGCCGGCGACCACACCGAAGGCCAGATTGCTCTGGTGGACGGGATATTCGGTGAAGCCTACTGGGTAGACGCCGACTTTTTCAGCGACTTGCTCAACACCCACCGGCCCGGCGTGGTTGTCTTGCAGGCGTGCGAAGGCGGGATGCTGTCGGCGTCGCAGGCATTTGTGGGCGTGGCCTCGCGCATTGTGCAGCAAAACATTCCGGTGGTGGTGGCGATGCAGTATGAGGTGTCCAACACCACGGCCGTGCGCTTCGCCGTCAAGTTTTACCAAAATCTGGCCGAAGGCTACCCGGTGGACTGGGCGGCGCAAAACGGCCGCCGCGCCATCGCCCTCAACACCCAATACAAATCCCGCGACTTTGCCACCCCTGTCCTGTTTATGCGCGTGGCCGATGGGCAGTTGTTCACCCGGCCGTCCAGCAATTCACAGGGCAGCCCCATGGCCGTTACTCCCGTTGCCGGTGACACAATTGGCGGTCCCCAGGCGCCAGTCCCGCTTACCGCCGAGGCGGCTTCCCTGCCCAAACTCATCGCCGACAAGTTTGATTTAGAGGGAATCCGCACCCTCTGCGAGGCGGTGGGCGTAGACTTTGAGGATTTGGGTTCGCCCAGCAAGACGGCCAAAGCCCAGGACTTATTTGGTAAAGCTGAGCGCATCTATCGTCTGGATGCGCTGGCAAAAGCAATGGTCACAACAACTCCCGGTCTGCTTCCCCACATCAAGGCTAATTTGTACGTCTTTATGGAACGGCTGAAGTCCCGCGAGCTAACGAGCGTATGTCAGGAGTTAAGGCTGGATTGTGTGGCCCTCAAGCTCGATTCGGCCGGACTGCTGGGCTATGAAGCCAACAAATACATTCGCACCGAGCGCACGAAGGGGTTGCAGGATTTTATGGTGAGCAACGGCCGTTACCCCGAACTCGTTCAGGCCGTCAAAAAATACCTCCCCTCAGTAGACTTCACGCTTTTCGAGATGTAATCTTTGAAAACACTATGGCCAGGTGAGTTGTATGTCCGATAACGCACAAGATTTTATCGATTACATTATTGAAGTATCTATACAATAAGTGTCAAAGTTTGTGTTGGAGGCAATGAAAAAAACCCCCCTTATCGCTTAGACTTCAGTAAAGTCCGAGAGAAAAAGCTAGACGGCTACACTGAAAAAGCCAGAAGTGGAACGCTTAAATCTGATGAAGTAAAAGATTTCGGAGCAGAGTTGTTCAAGACTCTCTTTGATGATGCTCATGAAAGAGACTTTAGCTTAACTCACTCCACTGAGAAAAACAGAAAGATCATTCTTTTGCAGTTAAGGATAGATGAGCAAGCTTTGCCAAAGCTAGCCGCTTATCCGTGGGAGTTTATGCGCATTCCCACAAAACCGGGCAACTCAATTATTTGGGTTGCTGTTGACGAAGGAATTGCTTTTTCTAGACGTCGAATCTATGTTTTTGGACAAAAGCCTATTACCCGAGAAAACAAACAGGCGCTTCGCGTGGCTTTGGTCGTGTCGCTCCCGAAACCTACTGGGGAAGATAAACTAGGCCCTATCGCATATGATGAAGTTTTAAACTCTTTGAGAACGCTAGACGGTGAGGGAAAAATCAAACTACTGGGCGTTGTTGGTATAGCTGGAATTCAAGCCAAGCCCGACAAAATCAATGAGATCAATCGTTTGAAACCGGATATATGGCACTTTATTGGCCACGGTCGATTGGTTCCGAAGAAGGATGAGAAAGGAAACGACATAGAAGTTGGGGAAATTGCCTTAGTCGATGAGATAGATGAAAGCCCTTTTTGGGTTGACGCAGACTATGTTTGCAATATTTTATCTCGCAGAACAGGTTTGGTGATATTACAAGCCTGCGAAAGTGGCGCGTTATCCCAAAAGCACCCTTTTGTCGGGGTAGCTGCCACTATATCGCAACAGAATGTGCCAGCCGTGGTGGCCATGCAGTATGAAGTCTCCAACTCTACAGCGAAGCGATTTATAGAAGGATTTTATAAAAGTTTTATTGAAGATTATTATGTTGATCGGGCAGTGCAGCGTGGACGTCACCAAATTACGCTTGGACCGACGAGGTTCAACAAGCGAGATTTTGCCACGCCAGTTGTGTTTCTTTCTGTGGACAATGGTAAAGTATTCCATTTTGAGGAATTGCCATCATCTCAATCGCTTTCATCGCCTCAACAATTACCAAAACCTATAATACCAAGAGAAGATGATTTTTCACAAATTGATATGACTGGTCGTTTTCCTAACGTGCACTACGTAGAACGTAGAAATTTGTTCCGAGAGCTGGAATCGCGCATTTTAGGTACATCTTCAGTCATTGTGCTTTCAGGTCCGGGCGGTAATGGGAAGACAACTTTAGCCAGGGAATTGTGCAAAAGCCAACGGACAAAAGAACATTTTACCGGCGGCATTTTATGGATTGAACTTGATCAAAGGGCAGATAGTGTACTCGATGGGCTGAAAATATTAATCAGTCAACTGAAAGGCCAGGAAATCAAAGATGTTACCGAGGATATAGAAAAAGCTCCAAATACGCTGGCCGATTTATGGCTTAGTACCCGGTTAAAAGATCGAAGGGTTCTTTTGTTTATTGATAATGCGCAGGATGAAAACCAGATCCGTCCATTTTTGCGGGGAGGGGAAAATGTTGTTCGTCTTGTAACAACCCGCAACAGAACATTAGCAAACAGATTGCATAATGCTGATGAAATAAGCATTGACCAAATGGAGAATAAAGAAGCGGAAGACCTACTATGTCTAGGACTGGATCGGCGGCAAATTGATAAAAATAGAGCTGGAATTCAGGATTTGGTTAACCAATTAGAATATTGGCCATTAGCAATAGAAATCCTGAATAGAGTCTTGAAGGATCGCGTTAATGTCTATAAACAACCCTTAACTGACACATTAGAAAATGTGCGAACTCAAATCAACGCAGCAGGCCTAATTTCAGTCGATAGGGATCACATTATCTCTACGTCAATAGAGGTTAGTTTAGATTGGTTAGGTGCCAAAAAATTTAAACAAAAACCAGAAGAGCGATTCAAAGAATTGGCTGTTTTTCCTAAAAATGCAGATGTTCCTTTAGAAACCCTTCAAAAATTGTGGCACACAACGGGGGGGCTTGAGGCATCAGATATTGATAATGTTTGCCAGACTCTCTTTGAGTCATCATTGATTGTAGAGCTTAATTTTGGTCAAAAGCACATTCGCTTGCATGATGTTGTTCAAGATTATTTGGTACAAAATATAGGCAGCCCTAAAAATCTACACGCCCAATTTCTCAATTCTTTCGGAGAACAGGATTGGTCAAATATACCTGTCGATGATCGCTACTTATGGAAACATTTATTTCATCATCTTAAAGAGGCAAACCATAATGAGGAGATTATAGCTACTGCTACCAACTTACAGTATCTGGCAACTAAGATTTTGAGAGCTGGCGCGTTAGCTGTAGAAGCTGACTTGAATGTGGCAAAGGAAATAGCGGCCAACGAATCAGAATTCCTCCAACAAAGGAAGCTTCTGGAATATTTAACGCAGGGTATTTCTCAGTATGGTCATATTTTGGCAAGCTGTAACCGCCCAGAAGATGTGTTAGCTACTTTGTATAGCCGATTTCCAGATGATATGAGGAAATCATGGAGTAATCTCCAAGTCCCATACTTATCACCGTGGCACCCTTTGCCGGACATCTCACATCCCGCTTTGATTCGTACGTTTCAGACAGAACGATTCCCTGACTTAGTGGATGTGGATTCTGGTATGTATTGTGCGATTAATTCTAACGGAGAAGTTGTGGTTGCTGCTGCCAGATATGGAGATGTCGTCGTATGGGACGCCACTCTTGGGATTGAAAAACATTCGTTCAATCTAAATGAAGACGTGTCAATCCCCAAAGGAGACATTGGAGCCAATCCATTGATCAACGATTGCGCGATTAATGACGCCGGTGATTTGATAATCATTGCGTATGGTAATGTCCTGATATTAAAAGACAATAACAGTGGCAAAACCAGGCAAGTTTTGTTACCTCAAGCTGGAGTAGTGAATGCGTGTAATTTTATCAGCGGTGGTCATTTAATTGTTACTATTGCCGGGGAGACATGCATAAAAACCTGGCAGCTAAATGAAGATTCTGGCCATTTTGAAGAAAAGAAATCGGTAAAACTGCCTGAAATAAATGTCAAGTCTTGCGCCGTTTCGCCGGATGGTAAGTTTGTATTGCTTGGATTAATTAACAGCCTGAAATTGTTTGATTCTAATGATCTAACCGAAAAGGATACATTTTGGGGTCAAAAAGAAAAAGAAGACGAAGACATATTATTTCTTGACTGTTGTCTGAGCAACAATGCGAGAAACGTTGTTGCAGTGCTAAGCGATGGAACTATTAAAACTTGGCAATGGGACGAATCGATAATAAGCCATGAAAGTTTCCAAGGTCACGAAGATGCCGTTTTGAGCTGTGCTTTAAATCGTGACGGGACAAAGTTGGTTTCAACTTCACGGGACACTCGCGTTAAGATTTGGGATTTAGAGCAACTTGGTGAAGGGGTGGTTTATGAAGGGCACACGGATTCAGTAAATAAATGCGCAATCAGCGATAATGGGTTGATCGCATCTGTATCTGGAGGTGGAGAACGAAGAACAAAGTTGTGGCGCAGCGATATCAATGAAATACCTGTTCATGGAACCAAGCAAGAACGAATTCGTGCGAACAACTGTGTAATAAATGCTGACAGGAAATTTGTTGCTGTTGCTACACATAGGGGTTCTGTGACTATTCTAGACACACAGACTGGCGATAAACTGTTCTCTCTTGGCAAATCAGATGATCCCATCAAGGGTTGTACAATCAGTCACGATGGTGAGTTCATCATTTCAGCCTCGTTCGATCGCCGGTTACAAACATGGAATATTGGGGCGCGAACAGGGGGAAACACTTATTTTCATGACGGACCGACAAATGCTTGTATGTTAAGTAATGACAACTCTTTTATGGTGTCGGCTTCGTCTGATCGTACGCTTAGGATTTGGGCGGTCAGTAAAGATGGTCAGGGGCAGGTCACATTAACAGAGAGCATTCCGCCGTTAAAAGGACACGAAGGAGCAGTCAATAGCTGTTTTATTAGCCCAGACGATACGTTCATAGTGTCAGCTTCCCAAGACAAACGGTTAGGAATTTGGGAATCGAAAACGGGAAACCATGTCAAGTGGCTTATCGGGCATGAAGGGGTCGTGTATGCCTGCACGGTCGGTAAAAACTTTATTGCTTCGGCCTCAGCGGACAAAACGTTAAAGATTTGGGATGCAAAAAGTTACAAGTTAAGAAAAACACTAGGTGGAGAACACAAAGAAAGAGTCAATGGTTGTGCCTTTAGTCACGATGAGCGTTTGTTGGCATCTGTATCTTCTGATCGAACTCTTAGAGTTTGGCAGGTTGATTCGGGCGAATGTTTGTGTGCTATTGCTGTAGATGGCGCTTTATATGATTGCAAATGGTTTCTAGATAACGAATCAATAGTTGCAGTTGGTTCTGGCGGCACTTATTTTTTTCGTTTTAATGAACAGTAGTTTTTTTCGAATTTTATGTCCGAGGACCACTACACCCTCCGCATCTATCTCACCGATTACGATGATCTGGTGCGCGTGCAGTTGTTTGACCCCGCCTACCAACTCCTGAAAGAACCCGGCGGAAAATTCCGCTATGCCCAGCTTCGCGCCGAAATCGAGGCGCTGAATCAAGTGGCGCGGGACTTGCAGTTAACGGCCGTGCAAGTCAAATCCCTCGGCGAAACCCTCTTCAACGCCCTGTTCGACGACGTATTGCGTGTGGCGCTGGTTGATTATTGCAACCAATTCATTCACGCCGAGAAAAAGCGGCTGCGGCTGGAACTGGACATCAACGAAGAAAAAATGCCCGACGTCGCCGCCCTCCCCTGGGAGTTCATGCGCCTGCCCACAGAAGCCAATCTGGGCACGCTCTGGCTGGCGACCGCACCCGACCTGGTTTTTTCACGCTATCGCTGGCTCACCCACGTGCCGTCACCTATCAACTTGCGCCAGGACGAAAAACTGCGCCTGGCGCTGGTCGTCGCCAATCCGTCCGATAATTTGCCGGGACCGGTGGCTTACGAAGAAGTGGCCGACAATCTGGCCAAGCTGGTCGCCAGCCAGCCCGCGCAGTTTGAACTGCTGCCCATCGTGCTAAACGCCAACGCGCTGGCGATTGATGACCTCTTGAGCCAGTCGCCGCACATATTGCACTTCATTGGCCACGGCCGTATGCAAACTATTCACGGCCGTCTTACCGGTCAGGTGGGGCTGATAGACGACCTGGGCGGCATAGACTGGGTGGATGAGGACGTATTTAGCGATTTGCTCAACACCCACCGGCCTGGCGTCGTCTTTCTTCAGGCGTGCGAGAGCAGCGCCTTCGACGGCGTCCAGGCTTACACTGGTGTCGCGGCGCGGGTTGTCGGGCAAAACATCCCCGTCGTCGTCGCCATGCAGTACAAAGTCACCAACAGCGCCGCCACGCGCTTTGCTCTGCGATTTTACCAGCAATTGGCCGCCGGCGATCCGGTAGATCGCGCCGCGCAATACGGCCGTCGTGTCCTCGGTCTGCAAAAAGCCTACGCCACCCACGACTTCGCCACCCCCGTCCTCTACATGCGCGTCCGCGACGGCCGTCTCTTCCAACGTCGCCTCACCAACACCACCCCGCCCCTCGCCATCCAAAACGAGCAAAAACTGCGCGACGCCCTCTGGCAGCTTAATTTCAGCCAGCAGCGCAACAAATTCCTCGACCTGCTAGACAAACCGCGCATTGGCGCCTTCCTCATCAGCGGCCCCGGCGACGAATGCGGCCAGCGCTGGCTGCTCAACCGCCTGGTGCAAAACGAGCTCGAAGACGCCTATGAAGCCAACATCACCGACCGCTGCCAGACGCTTCGCGCCAGCTTCAGCGGCGTCCTCAGCCCCACGCTGGATCGCCTCTGGCGACAGTTGCGCAAACAACTGCCCGACGTAGACGGTTACGCCGCCACCCCCGATGACATCCTGACCAGTCTGGCCGCCACCTGGCAAGAACGCGACGTGGTCATCATCCTGGAAGAGGTTGGCAATCCCGGCCCGGATTTCCCGGAGAAGCTGTTGCAGGAATTCTGGCAGCCATTGGTGCAAAAATTAGCGCCCTCCGGCAGCGCGCAAAACTGGTTCCTGCTGGTGCTGGTAGACAACAAGGGCGTCATGCCCGCCCCGGTCGCCGAGCAGCCGGGCGACGCGAGCAATCCCCTCAAACTGATCTGGCTGCCCTCGTTGTCGCCCCAAATGCCCCGCCAGGAATTGCTCGACTGGCTGCGTGATGGTCGAACGCGCCGCGTTGTGTTACAACCGGCTCAGACCAAATTACACGTCGCCACCGTCAACGACGTCCTCGACGCGCTGTTGGACGAAACCGACAATGGCGTTACCGATTATGTGATTGAGGAATTGTGCCGCCTGTGCGATTACGAATGGAGCGCGCTCCAAAAGAAATGGTTGAAACTATGACGACGTTACAATACGAAGGCAAAAAGCGATTACGGAAAATGGTCAACGGCCGTGAAATCCTGGTCGAACCCTACATCCCGCACCAACACTTAATTGAAGCGGTGAACGTGGCGATTGATCTGGAACGGCCGTTGCTCCTCAAAGGCGAACCCGGCTGCGGCAAAACCAAACTCGCCAAAGCCGTCGCCGACGAACTGGACCTGCCCTACTTCGAGTGGCCGGTCAAATCTACCAGCCGCGCCCAGGACGGCCTTTACACCTACGACACCATCGGCCGCCTGCGCGACGCCCAACTGGCCGCCAACCCCAATCTCAGCGCCGCCGAGCGCCAGCGCATCACCGAAAAATTCGAGAATCCCCGCCAATACATTCTCTGGGGGCCGATGGGCGAAGCCTTTCGCAGCGAAAAACGCGCCGTCTTGCTCATTGACGAAATAGACAAGGCCGACATAGACTTCCCCAACGATTTGCTGCACGAACTGGAAGAGAAAAAATTTGCCGTGCAAGAGCTGTCGGCCATCGGCCAGAACGACGCCCAAAACAGCTTCGACAAAGGCGGCAATCTGGTGCAGGCGCAGCAGCCACCCATCATCTTCATCACCAGCAACGCCGAAAAAGAGCTGCCGGCCGCTTTTCTGCGCCGCTGTCTCTTCTATTACATCACCTTCCCCAACGCGCCGCGCCTGCGCGAAATCGTCAGCCTGCACCTGGGATTGAACGCGGAAGATGCGTTTCTGGTAACGGCCGTAGACAAATTTCTGGCCCTGCGCACGACCATGGAAAACGACAAAAGTGGCAAAAAAGTCTCCACCAGTGAACTGATAGACTGGATCAAAATCATGAAGCTGCGCTACCACGCGCAGGGACAATGGCCCACCCTCACCGACGAATTGCTCTTCCCCAGCGTCCTGCTCAAAACCCTCACCGATTACACCCGCTACGCGCCGCGGGAAACCGAAGCGGGGGAATAATTGTCAATTGCCAATGGTCAATGGTCAACGGCTAAATCTGTGTAATCTGCGAAATCTTTGACGATATTCTTGCTTACTGTGCAAAAAGTTGGCTCGTAAGGTACCAACTCTACCAACCCTATGGAAACGGCTCGAACCGACCTGATTTCGGCGACGACACGCTTCATCCATTTTCTGGAAGAGGCTGGGCTGCCCGCCGGCAGCGACGAATACCGGCTGTTTTTGCCTGCCCTGATGTTTGCCTGGACGGGTGAAGCCGCCGACCCGCTGCCGCCGGGCCTGCTGCCGTCAGACGTAGACGCCGCCGCGGTAGAGCAGGCGCTGGCCTTCAGCCGGTTGGTGGGGCAGGTGACGCGCCTGTTCGACCAGTTGCGCCGCGCCGCCGACCTGCCGCTGGGCATTGATGGTTACATGCTGATGTTGCAGGCCTTGCAAAAAGGACACGGCCGTTCCACTCCCACCGACCCCGATGCCCTCAAACGTCTCTGCCGCATCGTCTGGGCCAACTCCCCCACCGAGCAGGCCATCATAGACGCCCACTTCGACCAGCTTGTCACCATCCAGCTACCCGCCGACCAACCGGCCGACGCGCCAGCGCCGGAAGGCCCGGCCGCGCCCCCGCCCGAAAGCCAGCCCGACCAGACGGCCGTTCGCCCCACGACAACCGAGCCATCACCGCCGCCGCTGCAAAGCCAGCCAGGGCAGCGCCCGAAGCCGCAGCCATCCCTGCCCGCCTCCTCCACCATGACGCCGGGCGACCTGGTCATCGAAGCTGCGCCGCTCTTGCTCAGCCAGACCGAAGACCGCGAAGTGGCTTTGCAGCAATATCTGCTGGTCAACGAATACCTGCCTGTCACCCGCCGCCAGATGAAACAAAGCTGGCGCTACCTGCGCCGCCCGCGCCGCGAAGGGCCGCCGGTGGAGGTAGACGTCGCGGCCACCATTCACCAGATCAGCCAGAACGGCTTCTTCCTGACGCCGGTTTTGCGGCCCCGGCGCGTCAACAAGGCCGGTTTGCTGCTGCTGATAGACCAGGAAGGCTCGATGGCTCCCTTTCACGTTCTGGCGCGGCGGCTGCGGGAAACGGCCGTTGACGCCGGAAAATTAGGCCGCGCCGACACCTACTACTTCCACGATTGCCCGCCGCCGCCCAAAGACGCGCCGCGCCCCACCGCCGCCAATCCCTACCGCGAACATCTCCTCTATCGCCGCGAACAACTGCGCGACGTTCGGCCGATCAGCGACATCATCGGCGATTTCCAGGGGTTGGAGACCGGCGCGCTCATTTTCAGCGACGCCGGGGCCGCCCGCGGCGGTTGGGATGAGGCGCGCATCGAACACACCGCCATTTTCCTCTACCAGCTTAAAAGCGTCGGCGTTGAACACATCGCCTGGGTCAACCCCATGCCCGAAGAGCGTTGGGCGAACACTAGCGCCGAAGCCATCGCCCGGCTGCTGCCCATGTTCAGCATGGACCGGCAGGGGCTTTACCAGGCTATAGACGTGTTGCGAGGCCGCGCCGCCCGCGCATTTACCCTATGAGTACCTACAAAACCCGGCAGGCGCAGCGCGCCATCCAGCAATTTAAGGCGCGATTTGGCCCGGCGCATTTCGATTTTGCCGCTCATGCCGCGCTGCCTCTGGCTCTGTCGCCCGACCTGCTGTATGCGCTTTGGTTTAATTTCAACGAAGACGTGAACGGCCGTCCCCTCACCATTCCCTGGATTGCCGTCGCCGATTTGCTGCTCTCGCCGCTGTGTCAGGAGATCGGCCACGAGTTGTACGCCATTGCCGAGCCTTTGCGGGCCGAATTGATGCAATCGTTGGTCGCCGACCCGCGTTTTGGCCTGCTGCGCGCCCAACAGGTGGCCCAGTTTTTGGACCAATACGTAGACCGCTTTTTCACCAGCCCGGACCCCGACCTGCAAGAGTTGGGGCAGGCGCAGCGATTGGCCGCTTACGCTTACGCCAATCCGCCGCAGTTGATGAGCTATCTGGACACGGTGTATGGACAGCCGCTCGACGCCGCGCAAATGATTCGTCTGGCGACGCTGGTGGAGGCGGTCAGCCATCCCATCGCCAACTGGCCGACGGCCGCGCCGGAGACGAAAGCGCAGTTTGCCCGCGCCCAAACCATCAGCCAAAGCCTGGCGACCTACGCCCGCGGCGACACGGCCACGGCCGTTGCCACCCTCCAGGCCGCTTTTGCCACGCCGGACGAAATCGCCATTGGGGAAACGGCCGTTCCCCTGCCCGCCGATTTGCGCGCCGAACTGGCCCCGGAAACGACCGGCGAAACCGGCCCCGATGCCGCCGCCGACCTGACCGCTTTTTTTGCCGATTTTGTCAGCCGCCAGCTTGATGATGGTTCCGGCAAGTTGGAAGCCGCCTTGCGCGCCGTCGCCCACTGGTTGGACGATCCGGCCAGCGGCCCGCTGCTGCTGATCACCGGGCAGGTTGCCAGCGGCAAAACGGAACTGGCCGTCAACGTTGTCAAAAACACGCCGCCGGGTGGTTATCATTTCTGCATGGACGGCCGTCCGGAGACTCTGGCTCCCCATTTGTTCGTGCGCAGCCTCAGCCGCCAACTGGCCGACCGTTACCCGACCTTCCGCGCCGCCCTATCCACCGATCCACCCCCAGACGCCACAGCCGGGTTAGACCTTCTGCTAGAGCGCCTGCTGCTGCAACCGTTAAATCGCTTGTTTCTGCCGACGGTTAGTTTCTCCGTTGAGTCGCCCGTCATGCCCGGCTACGTCCTGATTTTGGTGGATGACCTGGACGCTGGTACGGAACACGCCGGCGAAGCCACCATTTTGGATGTGTGCCTGCGTTTGCAAACGGCCGTGCCGCAACTGCGCTTCTTGCTCACCACCCGCCTCTCCAGCCCTGTGCGCGACGCCCTGGCCGCGACCACTTACGCAAGCTATACCCTGGATGTGGTTTATCAAAACTTCGACCTCCGCATTCAGGACGCCGCGACCAAACGACCGGCGTATGAAGTCACCGTCATGTCTTCTCCGGCGGGCGAATTCAAACAGCCGCTTCAGCGTTACGACGCCGAATCGCTCGTCCGGCGCATTCTGGACGAACTGCGCCACGTGCATCCCAATTCACCTCGCCAACCCATCGGCGCGGATTTGTTCCGCGCGTTTTTTGCCGGCGAGGTGGAGTCGCTTTTCCGCGCCAGTTATGCGCAGGCGCAGCAGGCCGGCGAACGGCTGCGCCTGCGATTGTTCCTCTCCGGGGCCGACCTGCTGGCGCTGCCCTGGGAATGGCTGCACGACGAGGCGTTGGGCTTTCTGGCCCAGCAGGAAGATATTTCTGTGGTGCGCTATACGCCGCAAACGGCCGTGTTCCGCACCCGCGCCAATCCTAAACCCATCGAAATTCTGCTGGTTACACCCAACCCAGAGCAGGGCAAAATCCTTTTCGACCCGGATAAACTGGCCTATGAACTCCAATCGCGCCTTTCGCGCCTCTCCGGGCAGGTAAATCTGACGCTTCTCAACCAGACCTCTCTGTTTTTTGACCAAATTCTGGCCGCCAACCCGGTTCATGTTTTGCATTTGATGGTCCCCATTGTTGCAGAGCGGGATGAACTGCGGCTGCTGTTCAACGTGTCCGGGCGGGGGCAAATGCCGACGGTGGATGAACTGGCGGCGATGGTGCAGGGGCGTGACGTGGCGCTGGTGGTGCTCACGGCCGTCAACGACGAGCAATGGTCGCCCACGCTGCAAGCTGCGCAAAAGCTGACGGCGGCGGGCATTCCCGCCGTTCTCGCCTGGCCGAGTCTGGCGCGAGAGCAGTTTGATTTGCTCCTGACCGCGTTCTACGAAAATTTGGCGGCTGGTGCATGGCTGGACGAAGCCATCACCGACTTGCGCCGCGCTTCGGTCACCGCCGTCGAAGGTGACGAAGCCGGGGCCGACCTGGTGCTGTTCACCAGCACGCCGCATGGCAATGTGTGGCGCAGTGAGTTAACGGCCGTTGACCTCTACGAAGCCCTGGCCGAACATTTTACCCTGACTGATTTGCAAGATTTGTGCTTCCGGTTGCAAACTGACTACGACGCGCTGACCGGCGAAGGGCGGCGCGGCAAACTGGTAGACCTGGTCGGCCTCATGCAGCGACGCGGTCGCTTGCAAGAATTGGCCCTGGCGATTTTGGACGCCCGCCCCACCGTTAACTTTGCTTATCGCCAAAAAGAGGCCGCGCCGCCAGCACCGGCCGCCACAGTGGATTCCACGACCCTGCGCCAATGGCTCGACGACTATTTCAACTTGGAAGAAATCCGGCTGCTTTGTTTTGAACTGGAAATTGACTTCGATGCGCTGCGGGGCGACAGCAAACGGATCAAAGTGGTCGAATTAGTCCAATACGCGCAGCAGCGTAACCGGCTGCCGGAGTTGCAGGCGTATATCTTGCGGCAACGGCCGTCGCTGACCCCCGCGCCAACGCCACCCGTTACCCCAGAACCACAGATTGATCCAGTAGCGCTCTATCGGCTGCTTACCGAAACCTTTACCCTGAACGACCTGCAAGAGCTGACCCTAAAACTCAACGTCTGGTATGATGATCTGGCCGGCGACAAGCTCAATCAAAAAGCGCGGGAACTGGTGCTGTATATGCAGCGACACGGCCGTTTGCCGGAACTGCTGTCCGCAGTGCAGGCGGCGCAACTACCTACAGCCCCCAAAACGCCCGCCAATGTAGAGATCGGCGAAGAATACGTCACCATTGGCGGTGTCCGCGTGCCCATTCAGCCGGAGCGCGGATCTGCTCCGGCTGTTCCCAAAGGCATCGGCGTAGAGGAGGAGTATGTAATGTTTGGCAATACGCGCCTGCCTCGCCACGACGCTGTGGATCGGTTGACGCCTGTCTTAACGGAGGCCTTCAGCAGCGATGATCTGCGTACGCTGGCCTTTGAATTGGGCGTGGATTACGAAAATCTCACCCGCACCACCCTCGAGACCGAAGCCGCTTCCCTGGTAGATGAAATTCAACGTCAGGGACGCCTGACGGAACTGATTGACCTTGTCGAAACGCGCCGACCTTCGGCTCCAGACAACTTTTCGGAGGCTGCATGACCGAATCTCTCCTCCTCAGCCAGGGCAAACTGGCCGCCTTCCTCACCTGCCAGCGCCGCTTCTACCTGCGCAGCTTGCGCCACTTGCCCTGGCCCGATACCCCCTTGGGCGACGATTCCGAAGAATCCCTGGTCCGTGGTCAGCAGTTCCACCTGGTGATGGAACGCCATTTCCTGGGCCTGGCCGCATCGCCGACAGACGTCCCCGACGGCCGTATCCAACAGTGGTGGCGCGCTTTCCAAAACCACCCACCGGCTGTCCCGCCGGGCAACCGCCTGCCCGAACATCGCCTCACCGTGCCCATCGGCCGCCACCTGCT
Organism: Candidatus Leptovillus gracilis; assembly: GCA_016716065.1. NCBI lineage: Bacteria > Bacillati > Chloroflexota > Ardenticatenia > Promineifilales (SeqCode) > Promineifilaceae (SeqCode) > Candidatus Leptovillus > Candidatus Leptovillus gracilis. The sequence goes on from JADJXA010000005.1 coordinate 204,248, forward strand.
GCTGGGCCGTTTCGATCTACTGGTGGTGGGTAAAGCCCAAGCCGACGGCCGTCCCTTCGCCCACATTTACGACTGGAAAACCGGCCACCCCCGGCGCGAACGCGACCTGCGCCAGGATTGGCAGACACGCCTTTACCTGGCGCTGCTGGCCGAAGGCGGCGCGGCGCTGGGGGGCAACGGCCGTTCCCCATCTCCCGCCGACGTCGCCATCACCTACTGGTACGCCGCCGAACCCGACGCCCCGCGCACCATCGCCTACTCCGCCGCCTGGCACGCGCAAAACTGGGCCGACATCCAGGCCATCGTCGCCCAAATAGACACCGCCCTGACTCAAGACAACTGGCCGCTCACCGACGATTGGGCCGCCTGCCGCCAATGCGCTTACCAGGTCTACTGCGGCCGTCAGGCGGCCGGGCTATCCCACCTGCCCCCACCCGACGATGCGGAAGCGCCGGACGAGGTGGATTTTCTCAACCTGGAGCCGCAAACCCCCTGAAAAAGATTTGTCCAATCTTGGAGATTGGACAAATCTCACCCCACCCTGTCATGGACTTAAGCGCATTTCGTTGGTTGTTGTCGTCGGAAGGGCAGCGTGTGTTGGCAGACACGGCCGTTCCTACCCCTGCCACCCACCTGTCCATCGCCGCTGACCTGCGCCGGCAGATTGCCCCGGCGCTGGCCCAGGCGGTGCTGGATACCGTCCTGCTGCGCCAGAAAGCGGCCGCCAAATTCAGCCGCGCCGACCAGATGTACTTCACCCGCGGGGCGTTGGAGCAGGCGTCGGGCGAGGGGATTGGCGCGTACCGGGCGCGCCGTTTTGCCGGTCTGGGCGCGGCGTGGGTGGCCGACCTGGGCTGCGGCATCGGCGGTGACGCGCTGGCGCTGGCGGCCAACGCCCATGTCATTGGCGTGGATTTGGACCCGGTGCGGCTGGCGATGGCGCGGCAGAACGTGCAAGTGTATGCGGGCGACGGCCGTTTCCAGCCCCTCCAGGCCGATTTGCGCCAGCTTGCCCCCTTGCCAGCCGACGCCCTCTTTTTCGACCCGGCCCGGCGCGACGCGCACGGCCGTCGGCTCTTTTCCGTGCAGCAGTACCAGCCGCCCCTCAGTCTGATAGAGGGGTGGCGGGCAAAGGTGGCGGCAGCGGCCGTTAAGATCAGCCCCGGTGCAGACTATGCCGAACTGCCGCCGGACGCCGAAATAGAATTCATCTCGGTAGATGGGGAAGTCAAAGAGGGGGTATTGTGGTTTGGGCCGCTGCATTCCGGCGCGGCGCGGCGGGCGACGCTGCTGCCCGGCGGCCATTCGCTTACCAGCGAACCCGGCGACCCGGTGACCATCGTCGCGCCGCAAGGCTACCTATACGAACCAGATGGCGCGGTGATCCGGGCACATTTGGTAGAAGAGTTAGCGCGCCTATTGGCAGCGGCGAAGATTGATGCGGAGATAGCTTATTTAACGGCCGTGACCCCCCAACCAACCCCTTTCGCCCGCTGCTACCCCATCGAAGACGCCTTTCCCTTCCAGCTCAAACGGCTGCGTCATTACCTGCGCCAGCGCCACGTCGGTCACGTTGTCATCAAAAAGCGCGGCTCACCCCTGGAGCCGGAATGGCTGCAAAAGCAGCTCCGCCTGCAAGGTGACGAACAGCGCACTATATTCTTAACGCAAATAGAGGGCAAAGCGGGGGTGATTGTGAGTGGGCTGGTTATATAGTTGGTCAGTTGGTTGGTCACAAACTAACCAACCAACTAACCAACATCTTCCCGATTCAAATACGTTCGCATCACTTCGCGTAATTTGCGGATGTCCAGCGGTTTGGGCAGGTAGTCATCACACCCAGCCTCCAGGCAGCGCTCCCGATCACCCACCAACACCTGAGCCGTCGTAGCAATCAGGGGTATAGACGCCAGACGCGCATCCGCTTTGAATCGCCGGGCCAACTCCAGCCCATCAATGCCCGGCAAGTTAATGTCTAACAGAATAATGTCCGGCTCCATCTTCTCTAAAATCGAGAGAGCGGCGGGGCCATCTTCAGCCCTGATCAACTCATGCCCTTCAGCCTCCACAATACGCGAGACTAAAAGCATATTAACCGGATTATCTTCGACGCAGAGAACCTGCTTACGTTCATTTGGCATAACAATTCTTGGTGTTGAACCTCACTAAAATAGTATCTCGCCCATTTTAGCAGGTATCAGAAATTTATGTAAGACTTCTTCGCTTCGGCCCGAAGGATTTTCAGGAACCCTTCGGGCCGGCAAGTAACCATAAAACAGTGGGGCTATTCCATATCCAGCGGCGCTGTGTCGCGGCGACGGCGAATATATTGCACATTAGGAATGGTAAACCAAAACGTGCTGCCCTTGCCCACCGCACTTTCTACCCAGATTTCGCCGCCATGCAGTTCAATCAGTTTCTTGGTAATCGGCATGCCCAGGCCCGTGCCACCGGCGCTGCGGTTCAAATTACCGTCAATCTGGCGGAACTGCTCAAATACAATGGAGACGTTCTCTTCTTTAATGCCAATGCCGGTGTCTTCGATAGCCACCAACAAATTGTTGTTACGCATCTGTAAGTTCAAAGCGACGTGCCCTTTCTCCGTGAATTTGATGGCGTTGCCGACAATGTTCCACATCACTTGCCGCAGGCGGGTGCGGTCCGCTTCAACAATGTCCACATCGTCGTCAATGTTGCAGTACAGAGCGAGTTTTTTGGCTTCGGCCAGGGGCGCGGCGGTGGCAATGACATCGTTCGCCATCTGGCGCATGTCTATCTCTTCATAGCGCAGCTCCATGCGGCCGGCTTCAATTTTGGACATGTCCAAAATATCGCCGATGAGGGCGCGCAAGTGATTGCCGCTATCCCGAATGAGGCGCACGTCTTCTTCCATACGTTCGTTTAAGTCGCCATCCAGCCCTTCCAGCAGCACGTCGGCAAAGCCAATGATGGAATTGAGCGGCGTGCGCAATTCGTGGCTCATGCTGGCTAAGAATTCAGATTTCAGCCGGTCAACCTCGCGCAGCTTATCGGATGCTTGCACCTGTTCGGCGAACAGGGTGGCATTTTGTACGGCGACCGCCACCTGGGAGGCCAGCGTGCGATGGATGTTCACGTCTTCTTCGGTGAAGTAATCCACCCGGTCTGCTTGCAGGTCTAGCACGCCGATAAGCCTGTCGCCCACAACCATGGGCACGGCTAATTCCGCCCGCGTGTGGGGCAGAAGCGGGTTGGGCAGGAAGTCTACAATCTTGCGCACATCATTCTCCACAATACCAACGCGGGTGCGGGCGGCGCGGGCCACCAATGATTCGGCGTTCAGGTTGATTTCGCGCCCTTCGAGGGTCATGAGTCGCCCAACCTGGTCGGCGCCGGCGCGCAGTACCAGGCGGTTGCGGTCTTCGTCTAGCAGGTAGATGTGGGTATGGTAGAGGTTAAAGCTGGCTCTGGTCAGGTCCACCACTGCCTGGAGCAGGGCGTCGGCCTCCAGCATGGTAGAAGCGGCCGTACTTACCTGAGCGACCGTTTCCAGTTGGGTGGAGAGTCGTTCTTGCTCGTTGAGGGATTCCTGGGTTTGTTCAAACAGGCGGGCCGCTTCCAAAGCCTCGGCAACCTGGGTGGAGATGGACCGGAGAAATTCCAGTTCGTCGTCACTGAGGGGGTTTTCGGGGTCGGACTGAACACCCAACTGGCCGATGATTTCGCCACCCAGTACCGTGAGGGGGATGTCCAGGCTGGCAAATGGGGCGATGGCATTGGGGTTGGCACGGCCGTCGCCATTGGTTTGGGCCGCGTTGGGCGCGGGCTGCGCTGACAGCGTGGCAACCCCCTGATGATCAAATTGATAGCCGGAGAGTGTCTTTTCTTTGTGAGCGCGGTAAGTCTCCCAGCCTTCACGGCTCATATACCGTTGAAGGGTGGTCAGTTCACTCATACGGGCGTCCATTTCTTCTCGCAGGCGCGTACTTTCAATGGCGATGGCAATCTGCCCGCACAACCCTTCCAACACCAGTTGGTCGTTGTCGCTGAAGGCGTTTAGTTTGTCGCTTTGAATGTCCAACACACCCAATACCTCATCGCGCAGTTTAATGGGCACAGCAATTTCGCTGCGGGTTTCGGCGAGAAGGGGATTGGGCTGCCAATCTGGCGCACTGGCAACATTGTCGCGTCGAACAATCTGGCCGGTGGCCGCGGCTGTACCAATCAACCCAACACCCATGGGCATGGAATGATTGAGAGCCAGCATTTTTGCCCCTATCTCACCATAACCGTAAATTAAAGCCACGGTGTCCAGGAATGGATCATAGCGCAGCAGTTGGACGTGGTAGAACTGGTAGCTTTCTTTTACCTGGTTGACAACCCGTTCATACAACCCACTTAAGTCGTGGGCTGTGGCGATTTCTTGGGCGATCTGCACGCTCAGGGCCACTTCGCGGCTGCGCGATTCCAAAGAGGCCTGGATGTTCGCCAGGAGACGAGCAGCGCGCAGGGCAATGCCGGCCTGTTCCGCCAGATTGCGATAAAACGGCAGCACCGTCTCATCGAAGAGATGTTCATCTTTGCTCATGACGGCCATGTTGCCCAACCATTCACCGCTGGCGACCAGCGGCAAGATGGCGAAGCTCTTCACGCGCGAAGTGGCGAACATTGTCTTGGTTAACTTGTCAATTCGGCCATCGGCGCTGACGTCACCACTGACAAAGATAGTTTCTTCGGCATACAGCCGGGTGATGGGCGAATCTTTCCACAGCGTGCGCATACCTAACGGCATCAGGTGGATGCCGCTGTTGAAGGTGTTTAAGGCGCGGACCACGTCTACCCGTTCGCCACCGTCGTATTCGATGAAGGCGAATGAGAGGGCAACGTTGGGGAAGTAACCGGCTTTTTGCACGATGATGTCCAGAATTTCTTGCTCGCTTTGCGCGGTAGCCAACGCCTGGTTGATTTCTAGTTGGCGCTGATTGATTTGCAGCGATTCCTGGACCTGGTTTTCGAGTTCTTTGCGTTGGTGGATGTCTTCCATCTGGACCAGGAAGTAGGTGACACGGCCGTAAATATCTACAATTGTCGAAGCATTTAAGTTGGCCCACATGGCACGGCCGTTTTTGTGGACAAACTGAAGCTGCTGGTTGATGGAGTGGATTGCCCCCGATTGCAGTCTTTGTAAGGCAAGCGTGATTTCCTGGCTGCCGTCGGCCTGAAGCAGGTCGAATAAGGCAAGGCTGAGAAATTCTTGTTCATCGTAACCCATCTGGGCGCATAAGGGATCGTTCACTTGCAGGAAGCGCCCTTCTGTGCTGACAAGCGCCATGCCCAGGGAGGTGTTTTCAAAGGAGCTGCGGAAGCGGGTTTCGCTTTCCTGGAGGGAGGTTTCCACCCATTTGCGTTCGGTGATGTCGCGGGCGAAGATGACCAGCAATGGATTTTCTTCATCGCCGACGGCCGTGTTGATGATTTTCTGCGAGATGGGAATTTCCAGGCCATCCTGGCTGAGGTAGGTCAGTTCGCCCTGCCAGGAACCCTCTTGGAGGGCGGTGGGGATGGCGGTATTGACCTGCAACGGCCGCTGCCCTTCCGCTACCAAATCGGCAATAGTCAGATTATCCAGGTCGGCTTCGTCCCAGATGCTCAGCAGCATACGGCCGTTCTCATTCACGTAAACAAGCTGGCCGTCTGGTTTGATGAGGGCAACAAAGTCGGTGGCTTGTTCCAGAATTTGCTCAACAAACCATGTTTTTATGACAGACTCAGGGAGGCGGGTATTCATTGATTGCATATCCTATCACGCTCCGTCTTTGGTCTTGCTGGGCGAAGGAGTGTTCGGGTCGGGTTCATTACCCAGGTAGATGAAGGTGCGCCGGCCAAGCGCCTGACCGATTTCTTGTACGGCCGTTTTCATAATGGTATCTACGTCGGCCGAACTGCGCACCCGGGCAGCAATCTCGCGCAGCATTTGTTCGCGCTCTGCCTTACGCGCCGTCTGCTGCAACTGCCGAATGTTTTGGATCGCTACCGCCGACTGGCCGGCCAGAGCCATCAGCCGCCGCACATCTTTTTCCGAAAATTGTGTGGCCTGCTGGTAAATGGCATTGATATAGCCCACCCACCGTCCGCCAACTACCAGCGGCACAAAGATAGTAGACTTTGCGCCAAAATGCTGTGTGTATAACGCACGCGACATTTCATCCAGGTTGGGCGTGGTCGCAATGTCATCAACGGCCGTAGCGGCATCCGGTCGCAGCATGGTTTGAGCTGACGGAAAAGCCGCCAGCGGATAGCGACTCAACACGGTATCGGCCGGCAGTTCGTTATAATTGGCAACCACCTCAATCCATTCCGGTAGTTCTTGCTCCGTCCACGGGCGGTCGAAATAGTTCAGGCTGACGATTTGCGCGTTTTGTCCGGCTACCGTATGGCGGCGAATGACCGCCAACACGTCGTCGAAGGTTTGGGCGGCGTTCAACTCAGCGCCAGCTGTATACAGCCCTTCCGTTTCAGTGAGGGCTTCCTGCTGGGCCAGTTGGGCGCGTCGGGAGGCAATAACGGCCGCTACAGGTTCCATCAATCGGTTAAACAGAAACTCGTCATCTTCGCTAAATTCTTGCGGTTCAAGCCAGTTGAATGTGATAATGCCTTGCCACAAACCGCCACTACGCAGTGGCATCTGCACGATACTGCGCCAACCTCCTAATCGGTTGGCTTCTTCTATTATGCGCGGTGTAACCCGGTTGTCTGCAAGAATGTCCATGACCAGAGTAGGTGCGTAGGCGTTTTCTTGCCACAACTCTGTGGTAGCAAATTGATCCAGGCGGATACTGTGGTATTGATTGATAAGTTCCGGCATAAATGCGCCGAAGGTCCACAAACTGACCAGGGAGAGCGGCGTATCACCATCCAGCGCTGTTTCATTTGCCGTATGAAAGTAGGAAAGCGAAGCGGTGGCGACGTTCTCATGGGGTATATGATTGATGATCGCTCCAAGAATCTCATCTTCTGTCTCGGCCAGGGATAGCGCTGTCTCAATTTCCGCCAACGTTTGCAGGGTGGCGGCGCGTTGTCTTGTTCTGGCGAAGAGGCTGGCATTTTCCAGAGCGACAGCGATGTAACCGGCAATACCAGTGAGAAGCTGTAGATCCTCCTGACCGTAAGTGTTGAATTTATAGCTTTGCACAGAAATGATACCCAGCATACGCTCACCGACGCGCAACGGGGCAAAAAGCAGCGAGGCAGTGACGTCATCCGTCTCGCCAAACAGGATGTGGGGGGTCTTTGCTTTAAGTTGAGTCACTTCTTCTTCGGCAAGGTGTCGCAGTAGCGCCTCGCCTGTTTGTATCACCTTATAGCTGTTGCTTTCTGGGTATAAGGGGAGAGTGGTTCCTACCTGCCGCTCACCGCCTTCGTACAAAACTGGGTAATGGATGGTGTTGTTAGCGGCGTCGTACAGGCCGATGTGGAAGGTGTCAATTTCCAGGACGAGCTTGATTTGCTGGTAGACCGCGTCGAGCATTTCGCCACGGTCCAGCGTTTGCGAAATTACCTGGGCGATTTGATTGAGCAGGGTCAGGCGCTCGGCTTGTTCGCCCGCTTCGGCCAGAGCGGCCTGGGTTTGGTCGAAGAGGCGCTGGTTTTCCAGGGCAAAACCAACCTGTTCCATGATGGTTTCAACGGCCGTAAAGTCACTTTCGTCCCAATTCACTTCATCGGTATCGCTGCCAAAGCCCATCAAGCCAATCACTTCATCGGCGTAGCGCACGGGCACAGCCAGGGCCGTCTCGCCATTGCTGTGCAGCGTGGTTTGCTGCTGCAGAACGGCCGTTTCCACCATCGGCGCCCACGTTTCCGGGAACAGCGCATCGCCAATCACCGCGTCGGCGGCATAAGCGGACCACTCCCGTTCAACATAGCGGCGCTGCACAGCGCGGACCTCTGCCAGAGCGTTTTCCAGATCTCGTGTACGTTCCGCCACACGCTGTTCCAAAACCACCTGCGCCTGACGTTCGCGTTCCACCAGAACGCGCAGATCGTCAATGAGGTAACTCAGACCAATGGCGAGATCCGTGAAAACGTCAATTCCTTCCGGGACTTCGATCTCTTGGTTTAGATCACCAGAAGCGGCAAAAGCCAGGAAGTTCAGCAGACCTTGTGCCTGTTCTTCTACCAACTGTTTATACTGCTCGTAGGTTAACTCTTTTGTCATAAGTTATCCCTGCCAGGCGGCGGCCGCCTGGCTGCCTGTTTGTGCCTGTTAGTTATGATTGCTCAGCCAATCCATTGCTGTGGTTTTATCAGTAAAATAACGGATGTGATCTCGTCCGCTGGCGCGCATGACAAAATCAATCAATACTTTGACGAAACGGCTCTTGCCGAGTACGGCCGTCTTGCCAAAACGCGGGTCACTCACAAAATCATTGATCGCCCGGCGGGCATTGGGGGAAACGTTTTCCAACTCCGTGGCATCCATAAATGAAACCAGGCGTTCGTCCATGCTTAATGGTTCAACATACGATTTTAGCTGCGCCAGGTAATCCCCCAAGTCATCTTCGGTGAAATCACCGCTTAGCGTGACATGAAGGATGCCGTTTGCATGCATTTGAAAAATGTGGGCCATAATTCCAGCGTACTCCTTTTTATGATTCAACTGTGCCGATAACAACTTCAGTTTCGGCCGCAACCTGGCCGTGTAGGCGCTGTAACAACTGCGCCGATGTGCCTAACTGACCAACGGCCGTTGTCGCCCCCAACATCTGCCCAATCTCTTCCCGCGCCAGGCGCAAAATGGTTTCCCGGTCTACGCCGCGCCGGATTTTATCGGTAATGGTACGGATTTGCCGTTCGCGTTCCGCCCGCTGTTCAGCTTCTGTCAGCAAACGTTGGCGGTCAATGGCAATGGCTAACTGCCCAGACAACGCCTGGTATGGCTCCAGATCCACGCCGCGGAAGAGATAAGGCTCGGTTGTCTCCAGAAAAAGACTGCCCAACTGCTGGTTGCCTACCCACAAGGGCAAGATGGCTAACGAAGGCGTGCCCATCTGCTGGAACATAAACCGCATCAATGGACTTAGCCGTTCGTCCTGCGCGACATCATTAACGGTGATTATCTCGCGTGTGTTAAACGCATCCATGTTTTGCAATACGTCCCGCGTGTAGCGCGCACCGGCGGTCGGTGGCCGGTTGCCTTTACCGCTGTACCAGTTGGCAACATGCCGGATGGCGGCGGGATTGCCCCCCGTGTCAAATTCCGTCAGGAACAAAATCAGCCGGGTCACAGCCGGGATGGGCGCGGCTTCGGCCACAGCCGCCACCGCCTCCTGCAAATTTTCGCCCGCCGTATTCAGGCGACGGCCGGCTTCATACAGATTTTCTGTCAGCAGCAGCGCCGCCTGCGTCTCATCGGTCAGGCGGATATTTTCAATACGCGCACTCAACTGCTCGGCAACGGCGGCCACGATAGCTTCAATTTCGGCCGTGTCTAGATCAGATTGGGTCGTTTCGTCCTCTTCCTGGTAAAAGGCCAGGTGGCCGATAGGCTCGCCATGCACGGTGAGCGCCTGCGCCAAATAACCATTGCCCGATGGCTGACCGGCAGTCGGCGCCAGTCCGCCATCGCCAGCATCATCTAGCGGCCGCAGTTGGCCGTAATCATAGACATATCCCTTTTCCTGCTCGTCGAAATTTTGCAAGTAACTTTCCCAGGATTCGCGGGTCAGGCGGCGGGTAAGGGCATCTAACTCGGTTACAGCCTGCTGCGATTCAGCCAGCAGCCGGGCATTTTCCAGGGCGATGGCAATCTGGGCCGCCAGCGTAGTCTGGATATTGGCATCTTCGGCCGTAAAGTAATCCGGCTGGTCGGATTGAATGTCGAGCACGCCGATCACCTGGTCGCCGATGAGCATAGGCACGGCCATTTCCGCCCGTGTATGCGGCAGCAAGGGGTGGGACAGGAAACCGGGGTCGGTTTGCACGTCGTTGATGATAACGCCCTGCCTGGTGCGGGCGGCGCGGGCCACAATGGATTGTTCCTGGTCCAGAGAGATACGCCGGCCTTCGGCGGTCATCGTCTGCCCTACTTCGCCGGCGCCGGCGGTTAGCGCCAACCCCTTGCCGGGGGCGTCCAGCAGGTAGATGTGGGCATGGTAAAGGCCAAACCGCTCTTTGGTCAGGTTAACCACTTGCTGCAGCAGTTCTTGTTGATTTTGCAAATTGGCGCGTACGGCCGTACTCACGTCGGCTACGGTTTGCAGGTCGGCGGCCTGACGGGCGAGCTTTTCTTCGGCGACAACGCGATCCGTGATGTCAATGAGGCTGGTGATAATGGCCGGCTCGCCTTCAAACTCAATGAGTCGGGCCGAAAGTAAAGCCGAGAATAATTCGCCATCGCTGCGCCTGAGCTGCAATTGGTAATTTTGTACGCTCCCCTGGCTTTGGATTTGGCTGATGACGGCCGTTCTATCTTCGCTTCTTACATAGAAGTTCGGCGTGGCATTGCCTACCAGGGTATCCAAAGGCTGGCGCACAATCTGCGCCAGGTTTTCGTTGGCGTAAGCGATTTGTCCGCTCTGTATTTTGGAGATCAACATAGGCACGGATACAGAACGTAGGATAGTCTCCGAGCGTATTTGCGCGTCGCGCAGCGCCTGTTCCGCTTTCACCTGTTCGGTGATGTCTTGGTTGGCCCCAATCGTTTTAATGGTGCGCCCTTCGTTGTCTTTAACGACGCGGAAGCGCACGCGAATGGGGATGACACGGCCGTCTTTGGTCATGTTCAACGAATCAAACTCGCGGCTGAAATTTGGATCCGTGGTCTCAAGCGCCGCAATGGTCTCCTTCTGCACAATCGCCGACTCAGTCTCCGGCACGTATTTACGGGCGTAGTCGGCGGCCAACATGGTATAGCCACCTTCCTCTTCGGCCGTTGTGCCCAACAACTTATAATATTCCGGCGTGAAGGTAAACTGCTGCGTGTCTATGTCCAGTTCCCAATAATACAAACGCGCCGCGCGTGTAGCTTCAAGGAGCCGCGTTTCATTTTCACGCAGAGTCTTTTCTGTTTCTTTGCGCTCCGAAATGTCACGCTTAATAGCAACGAAGTGGGTGATTTCACCGGCGGCCGATTTCACTGGGGTGATGCTCATATCTTCCGGGTAAAGAACGCCATCTTTACGCCGGTTAATAATTTCACCCTGCCACGCTTCGCCCTTCAGCAGAGTACCCCACATCTGCCGGTAAAACGCCTCATCATGTACGCCAGATTTAATCAGGCGGAGGCTGTTGCCGACTGCTTCCTCCCGCTCATAGTGCGTCAGACGGGTAAAGGCGCTGTTGACGTAAAGAATAGTCCCGCGCGGATCGGTGATGACAATGCTGTCGGCGGCCGCTTCCAGCGCCGAGTTGCGCAATTGGAGTTCGCTTTCAGTCTCCTGGCGCTCGGTAATGTCTATGACGATGCCCTGATAATGGGTGATTTGCCCGGCGTCGTCGTGGATGATCACCGTGCGGCTATCGGTCCAGCGCACCTGACCATCGCGGGTGACAATGCGATATTCTTGCGCAAACCGGTCCACGCCGCTGGCTGAATAATCTCTCATTTCCTGAGCTACCCGCGCCAGGTCTTCGGGGTGAATGAGAGTCGGGTAGGAAACCCGGCCGCTGAGCAGGTCTTCGGGTGTATAGCCAAACCGGGCCACGTTTTCTGAAACGTATTCCACCGTCCACTGTTCATCAGCGCGCCAACGGAAAAGGATGGCCGGGCTGTTTTCCACCACCTGATTGGCTTGCATCAAACGAAGCTGGTTTTCAAGCAGCTCTTTTTCGGCTGCTTTGCGGGCGGTGATTTCTTCTGAGACGCCGACTGTCATGATGATCGCGCCGGATTCGCCCAGAATAGGTGATTTAACGGTATGAAAAACGCCGACGTAGCCATCGTGCCGCGTGACAAATTCTTCGGGAATTTCCAGAATCTCACCCGTCTCAAAAACGTAGGCGTCGTCGCGGATATATTGTTGGGTGTAGTCTGGTTCGTTGAAGGGTGCGTCAATCAGGCCCTGTACTTCTTCGCTGCTCATGCCATAATAATCGCGGAAGGCTTTGTTGGCCCACACAATGCTGGACTTTGGCCCTTTCACCAGCACCATCTGAGTGATGGCGTCCAGGATTTGTTTGTAGCGGTTTTCGCTTTCACGCAGCGCCTGTCCGGCGATTTTTTGTTCGGTAATGTCCTGCGCAGAAGCTACAAGACCGACGGGATTGCCGCTGCCGTCTTTCAGCAGGCCAATGGTCATGAGTGTGGGGAAGGTGGAGCCATCTTTGCGCACGTGGCCGATTTCGGCGCGCTGCGGTTGACCGCTGGCGATGGCCTGTTGGTTAACCGGTTCCACCTCCTGAGCCACCTGCGCCGGGGTATGGAAGATGCTGAGGTGCTGGCCGATGAGTTCTTCGGTGGTGTAACCGTGCATGGCCGCCCAGGCGGGGTTGACAAATTGAATAATGCCATCCAGCCCGGCAACGGCCGTACCGTCTAACGACTGCTCCACCACATAACCCAAACGTCGCACCTCTTCCTGGGCGCGGGCGGCGGCCGTGGCGTCGCGGCTGATGCCGATCAGCCCCAGCAGCTTTTTGTCGGCGTCGTAAAAGGGGGTTTTCAGCGTATCCAGCAGCACGCGACGGCCGTCCGGGTAATTTACCCATTCTTCATTTTGCCGCGCCTGACCCTGAGCCATCATCTGGGTATCTTGCTCGCGGAAGAAGGCGGCCACTTCGTGGGGGAACATATCGAAATCGGTCTTACCCACAATATCGGCCGTCGGCCGGCCAGCAAATTCGGCAAAAGATGTATTGCAGCCCAGGTAGACGCCAGCCACGTCTTTGTAGAAGATCAGGTCGGGAATAGAGTCTAGCAGGCTGTTGAGTAAAGCGCGTTCCTGGCGCAGCGTATTTTCACTCTGCTGGCGCTCTGTTTTGGTTTGGGTATGGTTGTTTTGGCTGTTGCTGTCGGCCATAGTTACGGTCTCCAATCTCGCAAGGACTGCTTATCTCTTGGGCAGCGGTCCGGTCTGGCTAAGTTCCACTACAGCGCGTCTCACGTGCAGGGCATTGCCCAGTTCGGTGACGGCCGTTTGCATGGCGCTTTGTATCGTTGGGGCATTCTGAATTTTCTGGCTGATGGCGTTGACCAACGCTTCGCGTTCGGCGCGTCGGCGGGTCTCATCAAACAGGCGGCGGCTTTCCAGGGTGGCCGCCAACAGAGACACAATTTGCTGCACCAGGGATATATCGGCTGCGCCATAGGCGTGGGCCGCGCGGCTGCCGATGTTGAGTGTGCCCAACTGCCGGTCACCGACCATGAGGGGGGCGCAAATGTAGCTCTGGATTCCTTGCCGAAGAAGTATTTCAGCTTTGACATCAACTAAGGAAAAATCTTGTGGGGCGACGACCGGTTTTTGTTGTTCCAGGGCATAGGCTACGCCCGTGCCCGCCAATGGTAAATGGACGGTATAGGTGTCCCCGGATTCCAGAAAGCCGATGCCGGTAAAAGTGTCACCGCCGGCATCGAGCAAAGAGAGGGAGGTGTGGTCTCCATGTAAAATCTGGCGGGTATATTGTCCGGCCAGACTGTAGATTTCCGCCAGGCTGGTGGCGGTGTTGATGGCCGCGCCCATATCATTGAGTATGGCTAGGCGCTCGGCTTGTTGTTCTGTCTGGGCCAGGGCGGCGCTTGTTTGGGCCGACAGACGCAGGTTTTCGATGTGACTGCTCAGGCGTTCGGCAACGGCCGTCATGATGTCATCGGCGTCACTGGCGAAGGCTTGTGGTTCGGAAATCACCAACTGTCCAATCGTCTCCCCCTGTACCACCAAGGATTGGTTGAACGCCGCTCCATTGGTTGGCGATTGCCCGACGGCCACGTTTATTTGCGGCAGATCTTGCTGCGCCAGATACTCTTGCCACCCTTCATGGGTCAGGCGGCGGGTGATCTGGCTGAGTTCTTGCCGCGCCGCTTCCGATTCAGCAAACGAACGTGCATTCTGCACGGCCACACCAATTTGCGTCGCCAACGTGGTCTGAACAGTAACATCCTCTTCGGAAAAATAGTCCTCTTCGGCTGCTTGCACGTCCAACACACCGATAAGTTGATCGCCCAGAACAATGGGCACAGCCAATTCGGCGCGGGTTTCTGGCAGCAAAGGGTTGGGCAAAAAGTCTGGTTCGCCGCGCACATCGTTGACGATGGCCCCCTGCCGGGTACGCGCCACGCGCGCGACCAACGAGCGCTCCTGGCTGAACGGTATTTGCCACCCCTCGGCAACCATGGCCCGCCCTACATCACCCGCCCCAGCCATCAATACCAGGTTGCGTTCCATTTCATTCAGCAGATAGATGTGGGCATGGTATAGGTTGAACCGCTCTTTCGTCAGGTCCACAACCTCTTGCAAGAGGGCTTCTGCCTGGAGGATGGTGGAAACGGCCGTGCTGACTTCAGCCACTGCTTGTAGTTCACGGGCGCGTTTAGCCAGCGCCTGCTCCGCTTTCACCTGTTCGGTAATGTCCTGGTTAGCGCCGATGGTTTTGATTGTGCGGCCTTCCTGGTCCTTAACGACGCGGAAGCGCACACGAATGGGGATGACACGGCCGTCTTTGGTGACATTAAACGAATCAAACTCGCGGTAGTAATTCGGGTCGGTGGGTCCAACACCGCGGCGTTTTCACGGCCGACGATTTCCGCTTCTGCGGCAGGCACATATTTCCGCGCATAATCGGCGGCTGTCATGGTAAGCCCGCCTTCCTCTTCGACCGTCGTACCCAGCAGTTCATAATACTCCGGCCGGAAGGTGAACAGCCCTGTGTCAACATCAAATTCCCAGGAGTGCAGGCGGGCAATTTTGCTGGCTTCCAGGAGACGAGCTTCGTTTTCACGCAGCGCCTGCTCTGCCTTCACCTGTTCAGTAATGTCCTGGTTGGCGCCGATGGTTTTGATTGTGCGGCCTTCCTGGTCCTTAACGACGCGGAAGCGCACACGAATGGGGATGACACGGCCGTCTTTGGTGACATTAAACGAATCAAACTCGCGGTAGTAATTCGGGTCGGTGGTGGCCAACACCGCGGCGTTTTCACGGCCGACGATTTCCGCTTCTGCGGCAGGCACATATTTCCGCGCATAATCGGCGGCCGTCATGGTAAGCCCGCCTTCCTCTTCGACCGTCGTGCCCAGCAGTTCATAATACTCCGGCCGGAAGGTGAACAGCCCCGTGTCCACATCAAACTCCCAAGAATGCAGTTTGGCAATGCGCGTGGCTTCTGCCAGGCGCGCTTCATTTTCACGCAGGGCGGCTGCGGTCGCTTTCTGTTCGGTGATGTCCTGGATGGCGGCGACCAGGCCAATCGGCGTGTCATCGCTGCCTTTTAGCAGACCAATGGTCATCAGAGTGAGGAAGGTAGAGCCATCGCGGCGTACATGGCTGATTTCGGCGCGCTGTGTCTGGCCGCTGATGATGGCTTGTTGGTTGACTGGTTCTACTTCGTTGGCTAACTGCTCCGGGGTGTGGAAGATGCTGAGGTGTTGGCCGATGAGTTCTGCCACTTCGTAACCGTGCATGGTCGCCCAGGCAGGGTTGGCGAATTGGATGATGCCATTGAGGTCAGCAACGGCCGTGCCGTCCAACGATTGCTGCACCACATAACTCAACCGCAGCACTTCCGCCTGGGATTGATAAATAGACGTGATGTCGCGGCTGATGCCGATCAGGCCCATCAGGTTTTTGTCGGTGTCGTAAAAAGGGGTTTTGAGGGTGTCTAGCAGCACACGACGGCCGTCTGGGTAATCCACCCACTCTTCATTGTGCCGCGACTGTCCCTGCGCCATCATCTGTGAATCTTGTTCACGAAAAGCGGCGGCCACCTCGTGGGGGAACAGGTCAAAATCCGTTTTGCCCACCAGGTCGGCTTCTGTACGGTCGGCAAATTCGGCAAAAGCATCGTTGCAGCCCAAATACGCGCCAGCCACATCTTTGTAGAAGATGAGGTCGGGAATGGAGTCTAACAGGCTGGTAAGCAGGCCACGCTCGCGGGCAAGCTGATTGCTGCGCGCCAGAAGCTCCCGCCGTAAGACCCGCTCCTGTTCCATCTGTTTTTCCAGCGCGAGCTGCACGTTCTGGTACAGGTTTTCGCGGGCAATAATGGTCGCTCGCTCGCGTAAGCCCATGTATTGGAACAGGAAATGGTGGTGGCATTGGCTGAGCGCCTGGTGGGTGGCCTCTGGCAGGGTATCTGGCAGCAAAGCAAGGCTGGTTTTGTAGAGAGCGTCACTGACGGCCAGGGCAGCCAGATGCCCCAAACCCTGGGATACCAGCATTTCCACCTGCTCAGTCAGGGGAGCAAGATCGGCGAAACGCAGGCTTTGCAGATAACCTTGCACCACAATCTGGCTGACCTCCGGCAAAATGCGGGGAGTCATGAGCCGCCCGTGGTTGTTGAACAGATTTTGGCGTAGGGCGGCGTGTACGGCCGTTTGCAAAACATCTGCCTGTTCGGTCAGCAAGGTCACGGCTTCTGGCAGCGCCAAATCGGGCGCCGCTTGTAATTGCATGGGTAAGGTCGTCATAGACAGCTTCTCTCAGGAATGTTGGTGGGTGGGTCAGGTTGGTTGGTTAGACAGTCCGCCAACCAACCAACCAATAAACCATCAACCTTTTCTCACTTCACCAATATAGCGCCGTAAAACTCCAATTCAACGCCGGCGCGATCTGCTTCCGTAATCAATTCTGGCGCGCCCAGCCAATCGGTGATGGTCTTGTATCGGTCGCCATCAATTCGCCAGGGTTTGATCAGTTCCTTTGATTGCGCCGCCGTGAGGAAGTAGTAGGGCGAACCCATCTTGGCGAACATGTCCACGAAGGCTTCCAGGCCAGCTTCGGTGAGGTTTGGGTTTTTGGTCTCGAAGGTGCAGAAGAGTTTGCTGCCAGGGGCAGCCCAGTCATACAGCGTTGTAAACAGGTGTTGCAGCTCTTCCTCCGTGAAAAAACAGGTCATGCCGTTCATGCCAATCACCACCTGGCGGTCATCGCCAAACAGTTCGGCGACCGCTGGCGAGTTTAGGAGCGCATCTATGTTACGCACGTCGGCTTCTATCATGCGGGCATTGGGGTTGCCTTTCAACAATTCCTGACCATAGGCGACGGTGATGGGATCAATGTCGGTGTAGATAACACGGGCGTTGGGCACAATGGCGTGAATGTGGTCCACTGTCGGCAAACCAGAACCGAGGTCCAGGAATTTATCAAATCCTTCCTGGCCCAGTACGGCGGCCGCTTCCTGGAGGAAGGTACGCAGCAAGCGTACCCATTTGCCGGTCGAGGGCAGCAGGCTAAACATATATTCGGCTGCCTGCCGGTCGGCTTCAAAGTTATGATTGCCGCCGAGGGTGTAATCGTACACACGGCTGGCGCTGGGAATATTGGTGTTAATTTCGTGGGTTTCAATATTACTCATTGCTCGTTACTCCTTATGCGTAATCGGATTTTCTCGGCCGTTTTGCTGGCCGGATAAAACAATTTCAACAGCGGCGTAGGGGGATTGGAAAACACGGCCCAGTTCCGTTACGGCCGTTTCCAGCGCATTTTCCACCGTCAGCGTACTCTGAATCTTTTGCGTGATGGCGTTCACCAGCGCCTCGCGTTCGGCGCGGCGTTGGGTTTCCGAATACAGCCGGGCGTTTTCCAACGCCACAGCCACATGGTTGGCAATCCCCGTCAGCAGCGCCAGGTCACGCTCATTATAAGCGGCATGGGCATAACTTTGCACCGACATCGCGCCAACGGGCCGCTGCCCCAGGAACAGTGGCACGAAGATCAGTGACGCCGACACTTTGCCCGGCTGACCAAGACGCTGCTCTGGCGCGTCGGCCAGGTTTGCCAGACGTTCGGCCACCTCTTCCGGCGTGCGGTTGAGCAGACGCGCCTGGCCGCTGTGGACCACTTGCAGCCAGGGGTTGTCGGCGGCCGGGCGGCCAGCGGGCGGTTGGAAGCGTTTCCCCTCATCGTACACCAAAGGATAAGCGAGGGTTTCGGTGCGGGCGTCATAGGTCGCCACAATGAAAGCGTCGGCGAGTAGGGCGCGCTGCACCTGTTTGAAGATGGTTTCCAGAAGGTCGGCCGGCTTCAGCAGTTGGGAGACGGATTGGGCCACTTCGTTAATGACGGCCAATTCACGGGCCTGGGTGTCTACACGTTGGCGACCTAGTTCCGTTTCTTCAAAGAGGCGGGCGCGTTCCAGCGCTTCGGCAACCTGAGCGGAAAGGGCGTTCAACAAAATCTGTTGTTCGTTGGTTAATGGCTGGCCATCGGCCGACCGCGCACCGATGACGCCGATGGTTTCGCCGTGTAATGTTAACGGCGTAGACATCATCAGGTTGCTGGGATGGCGCATCGGTTCGGTTATTTGGGTCAGATCAATGGCAGCCATAGGTATGGCTTCTTCCAGGCTGGAGTGGATGGGCTGAAGGGTGTCCTGGCTGAACATAAATCCCTGGAACGGCCGTTCCGCCGCCGTGAGGAATGCTTGCCAACCCTGGTGGGTCATGGCGCGCTGGAGGGCGTTCACCTGTTCCAATCGTTCTTCCAGTTCACGCGCCAACAGGATTTGCGTTTGTTGCGCTTCTGTTTGGGCAGTAATATCATGCACAAAACCGACAATGCCTGTTACAGTGCCGCGCGCATCTTTAAGCGGCACCTTGATTGTGTTCAAAACTCTGGGCTGCCCATCAATAACAGCCGGTTCGGCGTCAATCACTTTCATCTGTCCACTATCCATGATTGCCCGGTCGCCGGCCCAAAAACCAGGAATCCCTTTTTCTGGATTTCCGACAACGATGTCTCGGGGAAAGCCAATCTCCAAATCGTTTTTGCCAATAAAATCGGCCGTTGCTATATGCAGCGAATTGGCATACCCCTGGTTAACCAACCGATAACGGTGATCGGTGTCTTTGACAAAAATCCAGTCTGGCGTGGAATCAATGATGGTGCGCATCAGCGTTTCGTTTTGCTGGATGACCTCTTCCCTTTCTTTGCGCTCGGTGATGTTGGTGACGCTGTTGCCCAGGAAGAGGGCACGGCCGTTTTCATCGCGCACCAGGAAGATGGAGTGGATGGTGGGCACCGACTCGCCGGCTTGTGTGTTGAGGTCCACTTCACCGGTCCAGACGCCTTCGGCCATAACAATGGGCAGAATTTCATTTAAGACACGTTCCGCCTCGTCCGCTGAATAGAGTTGGGCGATGCTGCGGCCTTGCACATCGCTCAGATCGGCAAAGCCGAGCATTTGGATGAGCGCCGGGTTCATGTAGATGACTTCGCCGGTCAGGGTGGCCAGGCCGATGCCCTGACCGGTGACCTCGGTGATCTGGCGGAAAGTGTTGGCTTCGGCCAGGGCAGATTGGGTTTGTTGGTATTGGCGCACGTTTTGCAGGGCAACGGCCGTTTGCGCCGCCAACGTCGTCTGAATCTGCACATCTTGCACCGTGAAACGGTCCACCGTATTGGCCTGAAGATCCAATATTCCCAATAGATTCTCACCGGCGATCATCGGCACAGCCATTTCGGAGCGTGTTTCCAGCAGCAGGGGGTTGGGCAAAAAGCCGGGATCAGCCATGACGTCGTTTACAATGACACCCTGGCGCGTCCGCGCCGCCCGCGCCACCAACGACCTATCCTGATGTAAGGGAATCGCGCGCCCTTCTTGCACCATCATCTGCCCCACTTCCCCAGCGCCGGCAGCCAGGGCCAACTGATCGCCATCCAGCAGATAAATGTGGGCGTGGTATAGATCAAACTGCTCTTTTGTCAGGTCCAATACGTCTTGCAGCAGTTGTTGCTCATCGCGCGCGGCGGCCACTTTGGTAGATACCTCGGCCACCGCCTGCAGTTCTTCAGCCAGTCTGGTTAGCTTCGCTTCGTCTTGCTTGCGAGCCGTAATGTCCACCATCACGCCTACCAGCCCCCCCACTGAGCCGTCGGCGTTACGGAAGGCGCCTTTGTTAAAGATCACGTTGCGCAAGGTACTATCGGCATAAGTCACCAGGGATTCATATGTCTGTGGCTCATCCGGGGTTTCAAACAGGCTGACATCCATGGCATGATACCTGGCCGCCAATACCTGGTCCGTTTGCAGGTCAAAGACCGACTTGCCCAGCAGCGCTTCGGCTGGCTGACCCAGATAATCCAGGAATGCCTGATTAAAGCCGATGTAGGCGCCTTGGATATCTTTGTAAAAAACCGGGTTGGGAATGTTGTTGATGAGTGTATCCAAGAACTGCTGCGACTGTTGGACTTCTTGCAGCGCCTGTTGGGTGGCTTGATTCTGGTATTCGTTTTGAATGGCAATGGCTAACTGGCCGGCCAGCACGGTGAAGGCGGCCAGGTTTTCTTCTGTCAGGCCGCCAGTCTGGCTGCTTTGCAGGTCCAAGACGCCTAATACCTCTTCGCCCACCATCAGGGGGACAACCATTTCCGAGCGGGTGTCGGGCAGCAGGGGGTTGGTGTGGAACAGATCGCTCTGGGTGACGTCGGGCACAATGACCGTTTGTTTTTGCATAACGGCCGTGCCATTCAGCGAACTCTCATCCAACGGCAGTTGATGCCCGGCAGCGAGCAGTTGGGTACCGGCGTGACCTGTGCTGGCGCGCAAGACAAGGTGCTGCCGCGATTCATCGGCCAGGTAAATCTGCGCCTGGTACAGGTCGAACGCCTCGTAAATAAATTCAACGGCCTGAGGCAGCAGACGGTCCAGGCTGCGCGCCAGGGAAATCTCCTGCCCAATTTGCGCCGCCAGATTCAAATCCTTTGTGCGCGCCGCAACCCGATCCTCCAATTCGGCGCTCAACGCAGCCAGTTCCTGATTGCTTTGGCGCGCGCGCCTTAGACTTTGCTGCAAGCTGCTAATAAGCAGATAGATGAGCAAGCCAACGATAAGGAAAATAGCGGTCAGTTCTTGGGCTTGAGAAAGTGGAGAGTCTGCATCGGCGGGAATGAGGCCAACGGTTTCGCTGTAGGCTAAAAACCAGCCCACGCCGATGGTCGACACTGTAAAAAACAAAGCGGCGCGCCAGCCCACCAGCAGCCCGGCGGCCAGAATAAGGACAAAAAAAGCGGTGTACGCGCTGTCGCGTACCCCTTCGGCCTGCCAGGCCAAATAGGCAAGTCCAAACCAACTGGCGATTAGAAAGGTATAACTGGCGAGCTGCACATGCCGCCGCCGCAAGACGACCAACAAAGCCACCATCAGGATAACCATGCTGCCCAAGATGGTGGTGTTTAGCTGGAAGCGCAGCCCATTGCCAACAAGCATCACCAAGGTCAATGCAGCCAGGGAAACGGCCGTCACAAGCAGAATAGCGTTCAGTTGGGCAGCGGTACGCGCTTTGTCTTCGTCGGCAAAAACCGGTGGGCGTAGAATCTCTTTAAGCGATGCCATAGGTTGCTCTCTTTCTCAATCGTTCTATCAGGCGCATCATTTACTCCGGCGACCCGTTGGCCGCCGCTGGCTCCGGCCGAACCGGATGGGCAGAATCGGCCGTTTCCACCATCGGCTGACCATTGCCGCCAGTTTGCTGGTTTTTCAGGTAGATGAAGGTCTCCAAACCCAGCGCCCGGCCGATCTCGCGGGCAGCGGTTTTTAGCACCGACTCGGCGTCTACGGTGGCGCTGACTTTAGCCGATACTTCGCGCAGCACTTGTTCCTGGTGGGCGCGTTTGTCTGTGGCTTCAATCAACCGGGCGTTTTCAATGGCAATGGCTGACTGGTTGGCGATGGCCGACAATAAGCGCAGGTTTCGTTCATCGTAGGCATAGGGCGTGTTGTAGCTTTGCAAAGAAATGAGGCCAATGACCTCATCGCCATATTGCAAGGGGCAGCCCATCCAGGACGCCGCCGTTCGGCCTATTGCTTCAATGCCTATCTCTTGCAGATAAAGGTCAATGTCGTTGGCAATGAGAACGGGGCGGCGCTGCTCTAAGACGTGTTCGGTCAGCCCTCTGCCGGCCTGGCGGCGGCCATAATTGCGAATGATTCGGCCTTCGGTAACACCATAGGCAAAGACAATTTCGTTGGTGGCGGCCGTAAAGAAGGCGACGTAGAACTCGTCGGAGGCCATGAGGCGCTCGGTGTATTCATGTATGACGGCCAACACGCCATCAACTGTGGTTTGGGCAGTAAGTGACTGCGCCATCGCATTGAGGACCGCCAGTTCTTGTTCGCGGTGTTCAGTTTCCGTCAGGGCCATTTGTGTTTGTTCAGACAGGCGGGCGCGTTCCAGGGCGTCGGATACCTGGGTGGTGAAGGCTGCCAGTAGGTGGCGTTGGTTTTCGGTGAGGGGCGCGCCAGAAGGATTGCGTACACCGATCTGGCCGATGGTCTGGCCGCGTACAGACAGGGGCAGAATCACGTCGCCCGACACGGTTTCTTGCCGGATGATGGGGTGAGCTACCTGCCGGTCGAAATGGAAGCCTTGTAACGGCCGTTCCTGGGCCAACAAAAATGCCTGCCACCCTTTGCCCACCAGCGCCTGCTGGATGCGCGTCAGTTCGGCCAGAGCGCGGTCCGTCTCCTTATAACGACGAGCATTTTGCAAAGCCACCGCCACCTGGGAGGCCAACGTGGTGAAAATACTCACCTCTTCTTCAGTGAAACGGCCAACTTCGGCTGCCTGCACGTCCAGCACGCCCAGCACCTGCGACCCGGCAATCAGCGGTACGGCCATTTCGGCGCGCGTGTCTGGCAGCAGCGAATTGGGTAAGAACCCCGGCTCCAGGCGCGCGTCGTTGGCCACAACACCCTCTTGGCGGCGCGCCGCCCGCGCCACCAACGATTGTTCCTGGTTGAGGCTGATATGCCGCCCTTCGGCGACCAACTGACGGCCGATTTCGCCCGCCCCGGTATGCAGCAGCAGCGTATCACCCGCCTCGTTAAGCAGATAAATGTGGGCATGGTACAGGCTAAACTGGTTCTTGGTCAGGTCTACCACCTCTTGCAGCAGGCGGTTCGGTTCCAAAATAGTGGCAGCGGCCGTGCCGACCTGGGCCACTGTTTGCAGCTCACGGGCGCGCAAAGCCAGGGCATCCTCGGCTGCACGCCGCCCCGTCACATCAATCACCGAGGTGATAAGCGCTGGCTCACCCTGATATTCGATGATACGTCCTGACATTAGCCCCCAGAACAGTTCGCCATCAGCTCGTTTTAATCCTACCTCATACGCGGTTACTTGCTTGTGTTCGCGTAAAGCTGCCAGATAGCTCTGGCGTTGGCTCGGATCCTGGTAAAAGTTCGGCGTCTGTTGGCCTGTTAATACATCGCGCGATTCTCGAATCATTTGGGCCATCGGTTCGTTGACATAGGCCACCATGCCATCCGTCAATTTGGAAATCACAATGGGCACATTAAACGACTCCAGGATGGTTTCGACGCGAGCCTGTTCCTGGCGAATTTGCGCTTCAGCCTGCTTGAGTTCGGTAATGTCGCGAACAAAAATAACGACGCCGGTAATGTCACCAGACAAATCGCGCAGCGGCAGCTTGATGGTATTCAGGACGCGCGATTGACCCTGAACCACAGCCAGTTCTTCAGCAATATATTTCGTTTGGCCGGTGTTGATCACCTCATCATCATCAGCCCAAAACCCGCGAATGCCTTGTTCCGGGTCGCCCAGCACAAACGCTTCGGGGAAGCCTATCTCCAGATCATCCTTGCCCAACATCTCTTCAGGGGAGAGACCAAAGGATTCGGCGAAAGCCTGATTAACCAGGCGGAATCGGTGCTGCTTATCCTTAATGCTGATCCAGTCAATGCTGGAGTCAATGATGGTGCGCAGCAGCGCCTCGTTAGCACGGGTGGTTTCTTCCCCCTGGACTTGTTTGGTGATGTCATGGACAAAACCAACAACCCCGACCACTTCGCCCGCCGCATTTTTCAGAGGCGCTTTAATGGTGTTCAGGTAGCGTGGCTCGCCATCTACCACGGCCGGTTCTATGTCTATCACCTTCAACTCACCGCGCGCCATGATCTCCCGATCATCGGCCCAAAAGCCGCGAATGCCTTTTTCTGGGTTGCCCTTGACAATTTCCTCGGGGAAACCAATATCCAGGTCGTTTTTGCCGATGAAACTGTCTGGGGTCATGTGGAAGGAATTGGCGTAGCCCTGGTTGACCAACACGTAACGATGGTCACTATCCTTCACAAAAATCCAGTCGGGGGTGGCGTCAATAATGGTTCGCAGCAAGGTTTCACGTTCGCGGATCGCCTGTTGCGAATCTTGCAAGGTTTGGTATTGATCGGCGTTTTGCAGGGCGATGGCTATCTGGCTGGCAATCGTTTGTAACAGGTTAGCGGTCGCTTCATTGACGCCATTGGCCACGTTGTGCTGCACATCTAGTACCCCCAACACCTGTTCGCCCAGCAAAATAGGCACGGCGATTTCCGATTTAGTTTCAGGTAACAGAGGGTTGGGCAGCCATTGGTGGTCCTGGCGGACATCGGGGACAAGAACGGCCGTATTGGTCGCCGCCGCCTGCCCCACCAGGCCTTGCCCAACAGCCAACTTGTGCCCGGCAGCCAGCATTTCTTGCCCAGCCTGGCCGGTACCGCCGGCCATGTGCAGCATGTGCGTCGCCTCATCCAACAGATAAATGTGAACGTGGTAATAATCGAAGGCATCGCGCACCTGCTGCACCACCTCAGACACCAACTGGTCGCGGTCGAGAATCGTCGAAAGACTGCGGCTGACATCGCTGCTGGCGGACAAGTCACGAGTACGGTCAGCGACCCGCTGTTCCAGACTCTCCACAAGGCCGCGCAGCTGCACCGCCATGCTGTTGAAGGCAGTGGCTAAACTGCCAATCTCATCTTGTCGAGACACGGCAATCGTCTGCTGCAAGTCACCGGCGGCCAAGGCGGTGACCGCTGTGGTCAGGTTTTGGATGGGACGAATAGAGCGGCTGGCGACAAACCAAACCAGCACGGTAATCAGTAAAATGGTCAACAGACTGATGAGACCGCTGTTAATCACGAAAGCGCGGGTTGTCGCAAATGCTTCCGCTGTTTGCTGCTGAATCACCACACCCCAGCCATTTTCAGCCTGCTTCACATGGGCGGTCCACTCGATGCCATCTTCATCTACAAAGGTGAAAGGGCCAGTCTGCCCGGCGAGCAGGTAAGCGACCGGCGGATAACTGCTGAGGTCGGTCAATTCGGTGGCTTCGGCCGATAAATCAGGATGGGCTAACATATGGCCCATTTCATCTACAACATAGGCATAACCTGTCTTGCCAATTTGGGTCGCGCCTGTCTGGTTTGCCACTTCTGTGAGTTCTGTGCCCACAAAAGCGACACCTTGCACCCTGTTACTGCCATCATAAATCGGTGCAGACATCGCCACAACCGGCCGGCCAGTGCTGCGGCTGACAACCGCTTCGCGGGTGATAGGGACGCCGGCCGCCGCCTGTTGAAACCAAAATCGGTCGGCGTAGTTGATGGATGCGCTGTTGTCGCTGCGAGCGACGTCTGTGCCGGACTTATCCAGAGTCAGCGCCAGGTACATATACTCATAGACGTTAACCATCTGGTTTAGAACTGGCTCTTGCTGCGCCCTATCCATGCTGACAATACCTGGTTGGCCGCTCATGTTCTTTAGCGCCAATACAACGGATTGGTCCCAGGTATTGACGGTTTGCTGAAGCTGGGCGGCCTGGTTGGTAAGGTTTTGCTCGACGCTGGTCCGCTGATTTGCGCCAATGCTGCGGTTGAGCTGGACCAACGCCAGGAGAGCGGGCAGCAAAACGACGATCAGGATAAGGATGGTTACTTGGAAGCCAAAACTGCTTTTAATTCGTCTGATCATCTTCGCATCTCCAAAGATGTGTCTTCTGAGGGTTGATGGGTGTGGGCACGGCCGTTTGTTGGCGCGTTCGCCATTTTCTCGTCGTCATAGTCGGTCAGGTAGACAAAGGACTCCATACCCAACGCCCGGCCGATTTCCTCGGCGGCGGCGCGCAGCATTGATTCCGTATCTACCGCGCCATACACCCGGTCGGATAACTGGCGCAGCAGGCGTTCGCTTTGCACACGCTCCTGAGCCTCTTCAAACAAGCGCTGAGTCTGGGCCACGGCCGCCGCCTGCCCGGCCAGGCTGAACAATTGGCGCGCCGCATTTTCGTCAGTCTGGTAAACATCATCGGCCAGGCCTATGACAAAACCAATCCACAAATCACCAGCGATCAATGGCGCAGCAATGAGGGATTTGACGCGCCGGGTCTCATAAAAAACCCGTTGCGCGGCCTCATCTATCCGTGGTTCCTGGGCAATGTCGGCGACAACCAACGGCCGTTCCCGCACCAAATAAGGTAAGATGGGGTACAGATCAGCCGGGAAGGGTACGCCTAATTCCACACCGGGTGGCCGTCCATCTTTGCGCCACACGGCCGTTACCGTCAGGCTCTTGGGCGGCTCTTTGCCCCACGGGGCGTCAAAGAAAACCAGCGAGGCGCTGTCCATGGCTTGTAGAACGGTGGCGTCTACCAATGCCTGCAAAATATCGGCCATACTGGTGGCGCGCACAATCCGGTCGCTGCCGGAAAAGAGGGCTTCTGTCTGGCTGCGCGCCTGTTCTGTTTGTTCAAACAGGCGCGATTTTTCCAATGCCTGCGCTACCTGCAGCGAGATGGCTTCCAGGAAAAGCTGGTCCTGGGCGGAAAGTGGTTGGTTATTGGGACGGCGCACGCCCAGGCTGCCAACAGACGCGCCATAGACAGTTAGAGGAATGGTAACGGCCGTTCCCGCTGCATCACGCTCATCAATTACCTCAGCCAGGGGCTGAACCCTCTCCTGATTGGCGACATAGCCTCTGGCCGCCTCTTGGCTGCGTTGGAAAGCGCTCCAGCCTTCACGCGCCGTCATGCGCTGCAAGGCGCTTAATTCCGCCAACGCGATTTGGTTTTGCTCGTAGCGGGCGGTGTTTTGCAGCGCCACAGCCACTTGCGCCGCCAGCGTCGTCTTCACGTTCACGTCTTCTTCTGTAAATCGGTCTTTAACGGCCGCTAAAATCTCCAAAACGCCCAGCAGCACATCGCCAACCACCAATGGAGCCGCCAAACCAGACCGCGCTTCCGGCAGCAAATGATGGGCGACATAACCGGGGTCCTGGCGAAGGTCGTTCACCACCACTACCTGCCGGGTCCGGGCCGCCCGCCCCACCAATGTCGGGTCGGTATGGAGATTCAGATGGCTCTGCTCGGCCAACATACGCTGCCCGGTTTCGCCAGACGCGGCGGCCAGATGCAGATCATCGTGGGCCTCGTTGTAAATATAAAGGTGAACCTGATACAGATCGAACCCTGTTTTTGTCAGGTTTACCACATCTTGCAGCAGCTGCTGCCTGTTGGGCGCAGAGGCCACCACGGTGCTGATCTCCGCCACAATTTGCAGGTCGGTAACCGTAGCTTGAATTTGCGCCAGCAGGCGCTGGCTTTCCACGTAGCCGCTCACCCGCCGGCCAATTTCACCGATGAGGGCGCTTTCTTCATTGAGGAAGGGTTGGTTTTCTGTGTAGGCGATATAAACACGGCCAACTTGTTGGCCGCCAATATGCAGCCCTTCAACCATCTGGCAAGGCAGGTTGATGGCCGCCGCATCGCCGTACACGACGCCATCCAGAGTGATGGCTGCCTGACATAATTCTACAAACTGCATCCCGGCCGGGATGCGCTGGGCGACGTAGTGCAAATACTCATCCAGCGACGGCCGTTGGTCAGCTTTGCGTCCTATTTCATTCAGCAATCTCATCTCTTTGACACGCTCGCCCAACATCCCTTCTGACTCCAGACGGTTGGTAATGTCTTCGGAGATGCCCATCAGGTATTTTGGCCGGCCATCTTGACCCATAACCGGCACTTTAATGGTGTGCAGATAGCGCACTTCTTTGTGGGCAGTTTCCAGCCGCTCTTTGGGAATGTCTACCAGAACCCCTTTGTTCAGCGTTTCGCGGTCTTTTTGCACATAGAAGGCGGCCTCTTCCGGCGGGAAAAAATCATAATCTGTTTTGCCGATGAACGTTTCCGCCGGCCAGCCGGTGAGTTCGGCCCCGGCTTTGTTCCAACGAACAAAACGCAGGTTTTCAGCTTCTTTGACAAACAACATGACAGGCAGATTTTCGATGACCGAATCGAGGAAGGAGCTGTTTTCTTGTAGTTCCTGGGACAACTGCATTTGCTGGCGGAACAAGGTAGCGTTTTCAATGGAGACGGCCAGTTGCCCGGCCAGGGCCTCAAATGCGGGCATATTTTCGCTGGAGAGTGCGCCGGGGACTGCGCTTTGCAAATCCAGCACACCGACAACGCGGTCGCCGGCAATCAGGGGCACGGCCGTTTCCGACCGCGTATCTGGCAGCAGGGGGTGGGCTTTGAAGGCGTCGCTAACGGCCGTATCGGCGACCAACATGGTCCGTTTGCGGCTGGCGGCCTCGCCGTTAATCGAGCCGCTGCCGATGGGCAGTTGATGGTGTTCGGCCAACAACTGCCGCCCCACAGCGCCGGTGCTGGCGGACAACACAAGCGTCTGCTGCGTTTCGTCTACCAGATAAATTTGTACATGATACAAATCAAACCAGTTACGAATCAATTCGGCCGATTCGTTCAATAAATCATCCAGTTGATGGATTTGGGAGACAAAGCGGCCCACTTCAGCGGCCAACGCCAGGTCGCGGGTGCGTTCCGTCACCCGTTCTTCCAGGACGTCAATCAACTGGCGCAGTTCCTGGTCTCGTTCTTCGATCTGGTTGGCTAAATCATTGGCGCGGTGGGCAATAAAGTTGGCGTCGGCCTGGTCAATGGAGGGCAGGCGATAATGATAATTGGCGGCCAGTTTTTCCAACCCGCCGGCCAGTTCATCCAACGGCCGTGAAACAAAACGGGTAATCAACAGGCGGACTGCAATCATCAACAGCACCACCATCGGCGCTAACAAAATCATCAGGGTGATGAATGTGTTGCGGCGCAATTGGCTTAACACCTGACCGGTAAAAGTCATTTCCACCTGGCCGATTGTCTGACCCTCAAACACAATCGGGCGGATGACTGTGTACGGATTGGCCACACCAGCCAACGAACC
Organism: Candidatus Leptovillus gracilis; assembly: GCA_016716065.1. Lineage (NCBI taxonomy): Bacteria > Bacillati > Chloroflexota > Ardenticatenia > Promineifilales (SeqCode) > Promineifilaceae (SeqCode) > Candidatus Leptovillus > Candidatus Leptovillus gracilis. The sequence continues at coordinate 233,390 of JADJXA010000005.1, forward strand.
AATCTCAAAAGCAGGCGCGCCAGACTGATCCACCACGCGCAGTTGGGCAATGTTGTCCGCCTGGGCGTAGGCCTCGGCGGTTTGTTGGATAATCAGCGTATCGTCGGCAGCTAACGGCCGTGCCAACACCACAGCCAGATTCTCCACAATTATGGCCGATTGATCGGTCTGCGCCGCCTGCACGCGCTGCCCCAACAAAGCATTGCTGGCAGCGCCAAAAACTAAAAAGGCCAGAACAAGAATGACGCCCACACTTATAGTCAGGTCTCTGGCAATGGTTCTGCGCGTTTCGAAAGAGGTCTGTTCAGATAGGTTCATAATCTATTTGCCCACATGAAGGATGCAGTGGCATCTAGGCACGGCCGTTCTCGCCGTTGGTTTGCGCTTCGTCGAGGTCTCTCAGGTAAATAAACGTTTCCAGTCCCAGGGTGCGGCTCACTTCGCGCACGGCCGTTTGTAAAATGGTGTCGGCGTCGGCGGCGGCAAACACCCGCGCCGTCACCTCACGCAAACTCTGTTCACGCCGGGCGCGCTGCTGGGTTTGGTCAAACAGCCGCTGCGTCTGGCTGACCGAAGCGGCCAGACCGGTCAGGCTGCTAATCTGACGGATTTCGGCCTGAGTCAGCCGCAAAGGTTCCGCCGATAACCCTGCCACAAACCCAAACCATTGATCACCGGCCACCAGTGGAAAGAAGATGGCGCTTTTTGCGCCCAGCGCGTCGGCCAGCCGCTGCGCATCTGGTCCCACCTGTGGGTTGCCTGCCAGGAGCCGGAAAATCGTCGGTTCGTGGCGTTTGATATGCCGGAAACTGGGCAGTTCCGACAACATGTACGCCGTGCCAATGGCTCGCTGCGCCGATTTGCCGGCTTTATTCCAGGTGGCCGCCAGAGTCATCTGTTCCGGCGCCACCGTCGTCCAGGGTTTGTCGAAGAAGAGGAAACTCACCTGGTCCATCTCGTGCAGCGCCGTAGCGTCCACCAGGGCAGCCAACACCTCCTGAATGGATTGGGACTGCACCAGGCGTTCGCTGCCGGCGTACAGTTTTTCCATTTGCGCCTGGGCCAACTGCATCTCTTCAAACAACCGGGCGCGTTCCAGCGCGTCAGCCACCTCAGCGGAGATGGCGCTTACAATGTCCTGCTGCTCAGCGCTTAACGGTTCGCCCGCCGGATGGCGGGCGCTTAAAACGCCGATGGTCTCCCCGCGCACCAGCAATGGTACGGCAATACCGGCCGGGTCCCCAGGGCCATCTGGCGATAACTGGGGCATGTTTGGTGCCTTGCTGTCGCGGCGGGAAAGTAAATGGATGCGCCCATCGTCAAAGGCAAAGCCCTGGATCAGGCGCTGCGGCGCTGTAAGAAACTCAGACCAACCCTCGCGAGTCATGGTGCGCTGAAGCGCGTTCACCTGCGCCAGGCGTTCTTCAAGCTGAGTGGACAGGCGGCTTTGGGCTTTCGCCGCTTCCAGGCGGTCGGTGATGTCGTGCATGGTAATGCTAAAGTTTAAGGGCGCGTTTTCCTCGTCGTTATTGACAGAGATGATCGCTTCTACCGGGATGACGGCAGCGCTGAGGGTGCGCAGGTGAAGCTCGCCGGTCCACAAGCCGTTTTCCAAAGCCGTTGGCAAAGCTGTCTGGTGAATGATGGGGGCGTCTTCGGCGATGTAGAACTCGGCAGCGCTGAAGTTGTTGAAGGTATGGTCGGCTGGCAAACCTAACATGGCCAGGCCACTGGGGTTGGCATAGAGGACACGGCCGTCTAGCGCCGCAATGCTGATGAAATCTGGGTGGTTTTCGACAATATCAGCCAACGAATGAACTCGTTCTGTCAGCCGGAGGCTCTCTAATCGGGAAGCCAGAAGCGCGGCAATTTGCTGGATAAACTGTACATCGGCGTCTGTCCAGGTGTACAGCGGTCGGCGGCCCACCGTTAATGCGCCTATTGTCTGGCTGCCAGCCTTTAGCGGCAGCACCAGCAGGCTTTGCAGCCCATCCTGGGTTAAAGCGGCCGTATCCAGGTACGCGGTCAGGGGAATTTCATTGGGTAGGGAAATCACCCGGTTTTGCTGCACAGCCAGACCAACGGCCGTATTGCCCACCGGCAGTTTGTCGCCTATGTGCAGCGCCCCCGGCTGCCCGGCCAACGCCACCAACTCGCCGGCTTTGCCATCTTCGGTTAACAGGACAACAGCAGCCTGATCCGCCGCCGTCAGCGCCATGACCTGCTGCCCGGCGACCAAAAGCAAATCATCTGTTCTGGCAGCGGCGCTGAGCGCCAGACCCAGGGCGTTCAGCGATGATTCTTGCTGCGCCTGGCGTTCTGTATTGGCCAGCAGCGTTTGCAGTTCGCGGGAAGTCTCTTCACGGGCGCTGAACAAAGCCGCGTTTTCCAGAGCAACGGCCAACTGGCCGGCCAGCGCCTCAAACGCCGGCAGGCTGTCGGCGGAAAAGCCATACGGCCGGACACTCTGCAAATCCAAAACACCCAACACTTTGTTGGCGCTAATCAGCGGCACGGCCATTTCTGAACGTGTGTCTGGCAGCAGGGAGTTGGGGCGAAAGGCGGGGTCTTCGGCCGTGTTTGTCACCAACACGGCCCGTTTCTCCAACGCGGCCGTGCCATTGATGGACGAATTATTTATCGGCAAGAAATGCGCCTGACTCAGCAGCTGCTCGGCGGCGTGGCCGTGCGCCGCTTTTAGTTCCAATATCCCCCTGGTTTCATCTACCAGGTAGATTTGGACATAATACAAATCGAAATAGGATTGAATGATGTTCACCGCCCCAGACAGCAGGGCGTTGACGTTGCGAATAGCGGTAATACTGCGGCCAACTTCACCGGCCAGGGCCAGGTCTCGGGTGCGCTCGGCAACACGCTCTTCCAACACGACCTGGGCCTCTTGCAACGCCTTCTGGTTTTCCTGGAAACGCGCCTGAGCCATTTCCAGATTTTGCATGGTCAGGTATAGGATGGTGGCCAGGGCAAACAGGTTAGCAGCCGTTGCCGATGCATCAACCAGTGGATTACCCGGCGCTGGGATCAGCACCTGGGCGTAGAACTCCAGATAATATACCACCGCACTGGCCGCAATACTCAGGGCAGCGACTAAAATGCCGACCCGCTTGTTGATGGCTACGCCGGACAGAAGTACTATCACAAAATAGCTGGAGACGATAACGACCGAATACCCGGTGAGCAAAAAGCTGACGGCGGCAACCATCGTCCAAAAAATGGCGACGGTTAAAATGGCCACGGCACGAACGTGTCCACGCCGCATCACGGCAAACAAGGCCAGAGCAATCACCACCGCCGCCGCGTTGATCAGACTGGGCAGCCACTCGCCCAGGAAAAAAATGGTGACGATGGTGTTGAACAAGAGAAAGATCGCAAGGACCAGCAAGATGATGTTCAACAGTCTGGCGATGCGCGTTTTCTCTTCGTCCTCAGGATAGACTGGTGGCGCAAAGAGTTGTTTAAAGGTTTCTCCCATCAGTTCCTTCCTAGCTTACGCGGGCTGCGGTTCGTCTTCGGCTGCAAGCAGCGATTGGTGGCCGTTGGCGTCCGGGTCTTGCAGGTAAACGGAGGTCTGCAAACCCAATGTGCGGCCAATTTCGCGCACGGCCGTTTGCAAAATAGATTCAGCATCCAGGGTGGTATTGATGCTGCCGGAAATATCCCGCAGCATCTGCGCCCGCCGGGCCATCTTGCGCGACTCATCCAATAGACGGGCGTTGTCCAGGGCCACCGCCACATGGTTGGCAATGCCTAAAAGTAGCGTAATGTTGGCCGGCGTGTAAGCGTTGAGTTCATAACTTTGCACCGATAAGACGCCCAGCGTCTCCTGGCCGATGCGCAAGGGCACAAACAGCAGCGACGCCGAGGGCCGAGATTGGTTGCCAATCATGCGGCTGCTCTTTTGCGCCAGCAACAGGGCTTCAATCTCTTCGGCGGTACGGTTGATTAATAGAGCCTCGCCGCTTTCAATCACCTTGCCAATGTTGTTGGCCGGGTTGAAAAAGCCGGTCGGCTGCTGGTAAACACGGCCGTCATCATACACCAACGGATAGACAATCTTGCCAGTCGGCCGTTCGTACAAGGCCACATAAAAAGCGTCTACCGACATAATACGTCGAATCTGGTCATACACAGTCAGCAGCAGATCTTGTTGGGTAATTTGCCGCGAGACTATTTCCGCCACTTCGTTAATAACCGCCAATTCCTCGGCGCGGGCTTCTGTTTGCTCAAACAGACGGGCCTTTTCAATGGCCGTAGCCGCCTGCAAGACAATGGCTTCGGCCAGTTGTAACTGCTCCGTGGACAAACCATTGTCGCCGTCTAAAATATCTATGCCCAACGTGCCGGCAACCCGATCGGCGATAACGATCGGGATGACTGCCAGTCCCCAAATGCCCTGCGTCAACAATATTTCCTGAAAAGATTGGGTCAAGGACGAGGTGCGTGCATCCGGCACGTAGCAGGCATGGCGCGTCTGCACAACCTGCTCGGTCAGCAGATTACCGGCCAGGGGAATGCTTTGCCCCATGGCGCTGGGCGCATGGGCGGCGTCGTAATGCTCGGCAACAATGGTCAACTGGTCGGCGGCCTCGTTGAACAAGGCAATACGCGCCTGTCGGACGCGAACGGCCGTGGCCACCTCATTCACAACAATTTGCATACTCTCTTGCAGACTGGTGGCAGCCGACAGATTGGTAACGATATTGTTCAGGATAGCCAGCTCACGGCTGCGCCGTTGGGCTTCGGCCAGAGCTTGCCGGGTGGTGGCGCTGAGGCGTAGTTTTTCCAGATGTTGGCCCAGTTGTTGGGCCACGACAAACGCTATCCCCCGCGCCTCGGCCAGGTCATTCACATCTTCGGTAATCACCAATTCGCCAATCACCTCGCTGCCGATGCGTATGGGAAGGCGCAGCAAGGCGTCTTCTACGGCCGCAGCCGCTGCCCCATCCGCTGAATTTTCCGTACCTATCAGGCGCACGACACGCCGCTTGGTCCCCCAGGCATGGCCCAACTCCATGTCGGCCACTTGCAAAGCCACGGCCTCATCTTCTGTGCTGAGAATGCTTTCGTTGATGGCCCGAATTTGAGCTTCGCGTTGGCCGCGTTTTTCGGCTTCAGCGTAAAGCTGGGCGTTGCGCAGGGCGATGGCGACCTGGTTGGCAATGGATTGCAGCAGGTCCACATCTTCTTGCTGCAAACCGCCGGTCACATTGTGCTGCACGTCCAAAACGCCCAACACTTCCTGGCCGACTTGAATGGGCACGGCCGTTTCTGCTTTGGTGTCTGGCAGCAAGGGGTTTGGCAGCCAGTCGGCCGCCTGCGAGACATCTGGCACAAGCACGGGCGCGGCGCTGTTGGCGGCGCGCCCCACCAGCCCTTGTCCCCAGGCGATTTTGTGGCCTCTGGCCAGCATCTCGCGCCCGGCTTCACCGGTACCGCTGGCCATCAGCAAATACCGCTTGTGGTCGTCAACCAGATAAATGTGGGTGTGATAATAACCAAAAGCGGCATCAATCTGGGTCACCACTTCATGCACAAGCTGCGCCGGGTCCAAGATGGTCGTTAACTGGCGACTGATTTGGGTGCTGGTGAGCAGGGCATTGGTCCGGTCGGCGACACGCTGCTCCAATTCGGTGTATGATTCGCGCAGCAGGTTGGTCATCCCGGCAAAGGCGCGGGAAAGCTGGCCGATTTCGTCCTGGTTGTCCAACGGCGTGATTTCACGGAAATCGCGCTGGGTCACGCGGTGGGTTTGTTCAATGAGGGCGTCAACCGGCTGGGTGATGGTGCGTATGACCCACAGGCCAACGGCCGTGCCCACCACCGCCGCCAATATCGCTGTGCCGATCCAGATGAGGCGCAGCACATTCTGGGCCTGCACAGAATCGGCAATAGCCATGTCTACATCGGTTTGGATGTTGGTGCGGAATAGGGCCAGGTTTTCATCGAACCGGCGCTGTAATGAACTCATCTCGGTGTGGCGAATAACCTGCGCTCTGGACCAACGGCCGTCGGCGGCGACGGCCGTAATCTCTTCCACCAGGTCGGTTAGCTGCCCGCCCAATAATTGCAATGTTGCCACCGTCGCCTGGTCCCGTTCATTCAGGCCAGTCTGCCCGGCCAGGTTGGTCAGGCTGGTGTTAAAATCGGCCAGGGCGTTGGTCAGGTCTTGCTGCACCGCGCCGCCTGTCTGCCGGTTGAGCAGCATTTTATCCACAATGGCGGCTGCTTGCGCCCACGTTCTTTCTAACTGCGCCAGGTCATCAAACTGCTGTAACCCGCTCTCTGTCGCCGAAATTGTGCGCGTTACCGAACTGGCAAAAATCAGTCCCAGGCTGCTAGAAAACAGCACCAGTAAACCAATCAGCAAAAAAACCAGACCAATTCGTTGTCCCAGAGAAAGATTTCGTATCATAACCATTACCTGCGGTACGCGCCGCTGAAACTATTGAGCGCCGGGCGTTCCATCTTAATCCAAAAGACCAGACATTCGTCTGTAAGCGGTAATCCGTAATGTCGTTTCACGGCCACTGCATATTGTCACAACTACTCGTGCGGCAAAAACCCTGCCTGGTCGGTGTGAACTTTGTTTTAGCGGGTAATCATTGCCAGATCAACGGCGATGGCTTTGGGAATGACCCTGCCTTGCAAATGTTTGACAGCATTTTCCACACCCAAACGCCCCATTTCCGATGGCTGTTGGGCGATGGTCGCCGCCAATGAGCCGCTTTCCAGGGCGGCGACGGCATCATCTACGGCGTCGAAGCCCACAAAAATAATGTCGCCGGCGCGGCCAGCCTCTTCGGCAGCCAGAATAGCCCCCAGAATCATCTCGTCGTTATGAGCAAACACGCCATCAATATCGGGGTTGTCGGCTAAAATTTGGGCGAATACGGTTTGCCCCACCTCGCGGTTAAAATCGGCGACCTGGCGGGCAGCGACGGTAATGTTGGCGTATGCCGACATGGCCTGGTTAAAGCCGGCGCCGCGCTCTTTGGCCGCCGATGTGCCGACAATCCCTTCCAACTCCACCACGCTGCCTTGTTGGCCGATGGCTTCAGCCAGGTAGTCACCGGCCATCTTACCTCCGGAGAGGTTGTCGGAGGCGATGTGGCAGGTGACAACATCGGAGGCGATGCTGCGGTCCACGCTGAGGATGGCGATGCCGGCCGCGGCGGCGGCTTCGATTTGGGGGACAACGGCCGTACTGTCCACCGGTGTGATGATGATCGCGTTCACGCCCAGGTCTATCATCTCCTGAATCTGTTGGTTTTGGGTGGCAATGTCATTGACGGCGTCACGGGTGATCAATTCCACACCCAGGCGATTGGCGGCTTCGGCAGCGCCGTTTTGCAAATTTTGGAAGAACAGCGGACCTTCCGGGATCAGCAAGGCGATACGCGGGGTAACGGCCGTTTCTTCTGTTTGCGTTGAACCGCTGGCGGACGGTGTGGGCGTTGGCGCGGTGCAGCCAGCAAGGCTGACGCCTAATACAAATACCAGGCCATACAAGATGATGGTCCATAAATTTTTGTGAGACATCTTTTCTCCTCAGTCGAATGGTCCAGGGATTTGGGTGATTGTGGGATGGTTGCTACTTTGTTCAATTACCCAATTCTATCTGGTGACAGCTTGAGACTGAATGGTACTTTTGGTAAGCGCCAGCTTCTTGTTGTGTCTGCGCAAACTCGTGGATTTAGGGCTGCCAATACGTAGCAGCCGTAGGCCGAAGTCCGTTTCCCGTTATCCGATGACATTTTCTAAAGGTAGCGCCCTACGAATACGGATTACCGATAACGGATTATCGCTTACGGGCAGTAGGTTACAGATGTGCTGCATAGTACTCGCCCATAATAACATAGAGTAACCAACCGCGTGTGAAGAATGCGTGACTGTACTCTGGAAATGGGTGGGAAAATAGTACCCTTTATGGCCTGCCCGGGTGGGCAAAATGCCAGGCAAACAAAAAGACCTGAAGGGGTCTGCAAACCCTTCAGGTCTTTCTATTCCATTCCGGCGGCGGCAAACATTTTCTCCCCCGCCAGAATCGCTACTTTCAACCAGTTTTCTGGCGGTGGCAGCGGGCAGCTGTAGGCGGGCGAATACGCGCAGTAGGGGTTGTAAGCGTAATTGAAGTCTACCTCGAATGTCGTCTCAGAGAGCTGGTTAAGACCTGGTCGGTGATTATCCAGGTAACGGCCGGCGGCGTAGGTGGAACGGCCGTTGCTCTTATCCTTAAACGGCAGAAAAAAGTCATAACCATGCGGGTCGCTGTAGATCGTCAGCGCCGCCGCCTGGCCGGCTACCTGGAAGGCAAACGTCGCCCAGCGCCGGTACAGGCGCATCTCGCCGCTGCTGGTCTCCATCTGAACCAGTGGCTCTGTTTCCGCCAGGCGTGTCACCGTCACCGTAAACACAAAGGCCGGATCGGCGGCGAAATAGCTCAGCCCGACAAAATCGGCCAACTGCGCCGGCGACAGCGGCGATTGGGGATGTTGTCGCATAAAACGATCTACTTCCGCCCGGAAGTGGGTTAATTCACTCATATGGTTTTCGCTTTTCAGCCAAACTTTTCGGGTCTGGATGAAAAAAGGACACCCTTGTGGATGTCCTTGTATATCAGGCGGAGAGGGTGGGATTCGAACCCACGGTGACAATAAAGCCACAACGCTTTTCGAGAGCGCCCCGATCAACCGCTCCGGCACCTCTCCAATCAGACAGCAATTATCAATGAACCACGGCCAATTGTCAATTTTCTGTAGTAGTCAACAGCAATTCTCAATTTGCCATGGTGTGATAGTAGGGGCGGGACGGCGCGGACAGGTAACAGCCGCAGCGGATGGCATTTTCCCGCGCCGTCGCGCCCCTACCTGCTCAACTCATTTGAAACACACCCATTGAGAGGGTGCGTTTCATTTCAGTTATGCTTTGTTTACATTGCTGCACACAAAAAAAACCCGGCAGGGCCGGGCCAGGAGCATCTGAAACGAGGCGGTTTTGTTAATTACCGGCGGAAATCGCCGCGTTGTTGACGGTGAAGGATGAGCGAGTTAGGAGTTCACCATTGACCCAGACATCCAATGAATATTCGCCTGGTTGGAAGCCTTCTTCTGGGTTCAGATAAACGTACCCAGGGCCATCGGCCCCATATTCCCACAATTCGTTGCCGCCTTCCAGGACACGGCCGTTGTGCCGCCAAACCCACGCCCAGGCCATGCCATCGGCCATTTGATCATAGGCAAAGGTGGCGTAAAGCGTATAGTAACCCTCAGCAAAAATGCGCCCTGGGTTTAAAGCTTCATATTGGTCGTTGATTTCAGTGGAAAAAGAGAGGGGGCTGAGTTCTGTCGTATCTTTCAAAGCAACAGTGGGATCATACTTGTTGAACTCTGGGGGTAGTATTGGTCTGGTTGAAGTTGTCACCAGAGACGCTGTTTGCACGGTCTCCAATGTTTGCATCAGATCGGCTGATTTCGCTAATGCAGGGCTGGCTTGAACCAATTGAACGATATCTTCGTGGGGCGGTTTGTCATTGACCAGTATGGCGACCCGGTTCACGTTGTCGTCGGGGCTTCGCCAGGCGTAGGCAGAAACAGCCGCCGCCGCCAACAGCAGCACCAGGCTGCTGGAAAGATACGTTTGCAGCCGTTTTTCGGCCTGACGGCGCATGAAGAAATAGGGAGACTGCTTCATGTCGCGCCAGGATTTTACGGCTACGCTGAAGGTAAACAATATAAGAAGCAGCAGTGTACCCAATATCCAGGGTATGATAGTTTCAGTGAAAACCACAGATTATCCTGCTCATCCTCTTCCCGATGTGGTAACTATCGGTCACGGCAATACCCATTACAAAGTATTGAGCCGCTTGATTTTTATGGACCGTTTATGCGTCACAAACAACCATGAAGCTGTCATAGTTACCCGAAATTCTTGAAACATTATAAATAATCGTTGGTTTTGAGGCAACTCTCCGTAGGGGCTTCGTAGGCTTCACCACCGGTGGGCAGCAAAAATGCCACCAATTTGACTCCAATTTTGCCCATTTTTAATGAATGCTTCAACCGGTTAGAGCGATGGATAAACGGCCGTTTGAAGCAGGCGTCGGGTTGGAATGTAGCGACAAAGCGGGAATACGCATATTATTGTGACGGCCGTTTACCCGGCAACATGAGCATAGAGTTAAGAATGATGATCACAATGCCCACAACAACACCTTCACCCATGATTCAAATTCAAGGGTTGGTCAAACAATATGGCGTGAATATGGTTTTGCGCGGCGTAGATTTACAGGTTGCCCAGGGAGAGTTTGTCACCCTGGTTGGCTCCAATGGCGCCGGCAAATCTACCCTGATGAAGATTGTGGCGACCCTCTTGCAGCCCACGTCCGGCCAGGTGGAGATTGGCCGCTGGCGGCTGCCGGCTTTTGCGGCTAACGTGCGGCAGCATATTGGCCTGGTTTCGCACCAATCACTGTTGTATGGCGATCTGACCGCCGCCGAGAATCTCGCTTTTTTTGCCCGGCTGTACCGGCTGGACAACGCCGACGCGCGCGTGATGGCCGCGCTGAAAAAGGTGGGCTTGTTTGCCCGGCAGCGTGACCCGGTAAGTACTTTTTCGCGGGGCATGGTACAGCGTTTGACCATCGCCCGCGCCACGCTGCACGAACCGGATGTGCTGCTGTTGGACGAGCCGTATACCGGGCTGGATCAGGACGCCAGTCAACTGCTGGATGACCTACTGCGCCAGGAACATGGCAACGGCCGTACCATTCTCATGATCACCCACGACCTGGCACATGGCCTGAACCTGTGCGACCGCACGGCCATTCTCAACCGGGGCAAAATTGTGCAAGAAATCGCCAGCCAGGACGTGACGGCGGCGGAATTTCTGGACCTTTACACCCATTACACACGCAAACAGAAGGCAAAAGACACCACGTCATGAACGAACAAACTGCGGCAGCACGGCCGTCTGAATCAGAAACCAGGCTGTTTTTTACGGCCGTATGGGCCATTGTCTGGAAAGACCTGCGCATCGAGCGCCACACCCGGCAGACCATCAGCGTCATGGCGATGTTTTCCGTCGTCACCGTCGTCATGTTTAATTTTGCCCTGGAGGCCAACATGGATGCGGCGCGCAATGTGTCTACCGGGCTGCTGTGGGCCACCATTTTGCTGGCCGGCACGCTGGGGCTGAACCGCTCCCTGGCGATTGAACGAGAAAACCAGACGATGGACGCCATGTTGATGGCGCCCATCCACCGCAACGCCATCTACTTGGGCAAAGTCATCAGCATCACCTTGTTTACCCTGGCCCTGGAAGCCATCCTGGTGCTGCTGTTTATCATCTTTTTTGATAAGCCGTTGTGGCGGCCAATGGTTTTGTTGGTGCTGGTTTTGGGAACGATTGGCTATGTCGCCGCCGGCGTCATCGTCACTTCGATGACGATTCAGAGCCGCAGCCGGGAAGTTTTGCTGCCGGTGCTGCTGCTGCCATTGTCTTTGCCCCTGGTGCTGCCCGCGGCAACGGCCGTTGCCATGTACATGTTTCCGCAGCCCCCCACGTGGGGCGAAGTCCAGAGCGCCGTCTACATTGTCATCATTTATGATCTGCTTATGGTAACGGCCGGTTTTTTGACGTACCATTTTGTTGTAGAATCATAAGCGCAGGTTAGTTGATAGTTGATAGTTGGTAGTTGGTAGTTGGCGGTTGGTTAAGTTGGGTAGCAGACCAACAAATCCGCCAACTGATTACATACCCCCATTGGAGGAAACGGATGACATCAATCACTTCCGCACGTTTGGATAAAAGCATTCGCATTGCCAATTGGGCGGCGGCGATTGCCATTATGGTCTCCCTATTGGTCATTTTCTTTTACGCTCCGGTGGAAAGAACAATGGGCAACGTCCAGCGCATCTTCTATTTTCACGTTGGCTCGGCCTGGGTTGGCGCGGTGGCTCTCTTTGTCGCCCTTATCTCCGGCATGTTGTACCTGCGCCAAAACGACCGCAAATGGGACACCGTTAGTCTGGCCTCGGTCGAGATCGGTCTGGTCTTTCTAACCATGGCCACCGTCGCCGGTTCGGTGTGGGGCAAACCGGCCTGGAATACCTGGTGGCTGTGGAGTCCCCGCCTCACCCTCATCACCATCGCCTGGCTGACTTATGCCGCTTACTTCATGCTGCGCGGCGCCATTGAAGACGAAGAACGACGCGCCCGATTTGCCGCCGTTTACGTCATCGTCGCTTTTGTCACCATCATCATGGCCTACATCAGTGTACGTATCCTGCGCGACATCCACCCAGTGGTCATCGGCAGCACGCTGGAATCGGCGCAGGGCGCGTCCGAGGGCCTGCAAGAGTTTTCCGGCCTGGATTCGGCCAAAATGGGCATCACCTTGCTGATCAGCACCAGCGCCTTTTCATTATTATATGTCGCCTGGCTGCTCAATCGGATCCGCCTGCAACAATTAGCCGATGCCGTGAAAAATCTGAAAATCCAGGTGACCGCCCACCTGCAAGGAGAACACGCTTCATGACCGCCCTCGTTTTGTTGACCGTCTTTCTGGAAACGGCCGATGTGCCCAACCGCTTCAACAATTATCTCGTCCTCGGCTACTTTGCCATGTGGCTCATTGCCGTCGTCTACATTGCCAGCCTGACCATTCGCCAACGGAATTTAAAGCAAGACCTGCAATTAATGGGGCAAATTTTACAAGAGGAAGAGAAGTAGCCTCATCACACTTCCCGGTTTGAGTGAACTGCTGATCGCTGGTTGGTGTAAGATAACGGCCGTCCCCATCATCTAAACAGCAAAATAGCTTCACTCAAGGCAAGATATATCTATGCAAAAATCCATCTCTTTACCAGGGCGACTGCGCACCCTGTCCACCGGCCAATGGCTGCTGCTGGTTTCCATTTTCCTCGTTGTGTTGTTTCTGATCGTGGGCACAGTCACCCAATCGTCCACAACCAATGAGTTTTCCTTGGGGATTCAGCGGCAGCCCTTTGTTGTGCTGGCCGTTCTCGCCTTTTTGGCTGGTCTGCTCAGCTTTGTATCACCCTGTACGCTGCCAGTTCTGACCGCTTATTTCGCCTTTGCTTTCCAAAGCGAACGCCAACGCATTGCCACCAATACTCTGGCTTTTATGTTGGGTCTGGCTACCACATTCAGCATCTTGGGGGCGGTCGGTTTTGTCGTTGGCCGGATTTTGCTGCAAAACCAACAACTGCTCCTGCTGGTGGGCGGCTCGGTGATTCTGATGTTTGGCGTGATGAGCCTGTTGGGCATGGGTTTTGGTGGCGTCGCCCAGGGGAGCGGGCAGCAGTTTGGCGCCAGCGTGGGCGGCTCTTATCTGTTTGGGCTGACTTTTGCCGTAGGCTGGTCGAGCTGCGTGGGTCCCATTTTGGGTTCGGTTTTAACCCTGGCGGCGCAAACAGCCTCGGTGTGGCACGGCATGATGCTGCTTTTCATTTACACCATTGGCCTGGGGCTGCCACTGCTGATCGTTTCTACCTTTTTTGGGCGTATGAGCCGTCAGAGTTTGTTTTGGCGGGCGTTGAAGGGCAAAGGTTGGGACTGGGATACGCATGTCTTTGTGGTGGCCCTGGTATGGGCATTGGCTGTCTGGCGCATTCTGGTGGCGGCTTTTGTATACGCACAGCGGCGTTTCGCGTTTATGAGCGGCCTGGAGCCTTCGTTAGGCGTGGAACTTGGCCTGCTGGCGCTGGCGATAGTGGGGGCGGCGTTGTGGGTGCTTACCAGCTCCGCCGAAAGGCGCACGGTGGTACACCTGCATACGACGCAGCTTGTTAGTGGGGCGTTGTTTATTTTGATGGGTCTGTTGATGTTGGAGGCGCAGTTGGCCTATTTTAACAACATCATTCCGCCGGGATTGGCTGAGTGGCTGGCGGTGCAGGAAGAGCGGCTGATCACGCTGTTTACGCGATGACCAACGGAACGGATTCTCCGGCGGCGGGAACAAACCCTGACGGCCGTTCCCCTTTCCTCATTTGGGGCGGCCTATTTCTCCTGGGACTGGCTTTTACCCTCTTGTTGTTTGGCAGCAATTTGCTGGGCAATGATGAGGCGGCGGTTGGCGGGGATACGGCCGTTCTCTCCCAGTTACCCGCCCCTCCAGGCACAGCCAGGGTGGCCCAACTACCGGCCGGTGGCAGCAAATTCGTGGCCGTTGGCGACACCGCCACCAACTTCTACCTGCCCGACCTGACCGGCGAGATCGTGGATTTAGAGAGTTTTCGCGGCCGGCCGGTCATCGTCAATTTTTGGGCCACCTGGTGCGCCCCCTGCCGGCTGGAAATGCCTGCCCTGGAAGCCGCCTACCAGGCCCACCAGGCAGACGATCTGGTGATTCTGGCCGTCAACAGCCAGGAAACGCACCAGGACGTGACCGATTTTTTTGCTGAATTGGGGTTAACCTTCACGCCGCTGCTGGATTACGACGGGCAAATTTCCCGCCTCTACAGCGTGTTTAATTTTCCTTCGACTTATTTTATTGATGAGGCAGGACGGGTAACGGCCGTACATCGTGGTCTGCTCTCCGCCGAACAAATCGAAACCTATCTGGCGGCCATCATCAATAAACCCAACTAAAACAGGCCCTTTGGGGGAGTGTTCAGTATTCAGTGTTCAGTGGGCGCTGCCACTGAACACTGAATACTGAATACTGACTATAGGCCAGGAAAAAATTATGGCATCTTCTCCACCCAAACAACCGGTTACCGGCCGACAGCGCAGCCTGGTTATCGGCATAGACAAGCTGATCTACCATTTCAGCCGCCATTGGTTGGCCGTGTTTAACATCGCCATCGCCCTCTACGTCGGGCTGCCCATGCTGGCCCCCGCCCTCATGAAAGCGGGTCTCGAACGGCCGGCCAACGTCATCTACACTATCTACAGCCCCATGTGCCACCAGATGGCCTCCCGTTCATTCTTTCTGTTTGGCGAGCAGTGGGCCTATCCGCGCGCCCTCGCCGAGAGCAGCTTAACGCCCATCGAAGCCTACATGCCCACACTGCCCGAATTTGCCGGGGCTTCTGCCGATCCGGCCGAATGGACGACGTTTTTGCTTGCGGCGCGCCGCTTTGTAGGCAACGAGCAGATGGGCTACAAAATGGCCTTATGTGAACGCGACATCGCCATCTATTCCTTTGTTTTGATTGGCGGATTGTTTTATGGGCTGCTGCGCAAGCGGTTCACCATCAAACCACTGCCTCTCTGGGCCTTCATCATTTTGGGCATGGGGCCGATTGCCCTGGATGGCTTTAGCCAGCTTTTCAGCCAGTATGGCGCAGCCAGCCCAGCCCTGAGCTTTTTCAACGTCATCTTCCCTCTACGCGAAAGCCCGCCCTTTTTACGCAGCCTGACAGGGGCCATCTTTGGCTTCGCGCTGGTGTGGCTGGCTTATCCCCACGTGGACGCCGGCATGAAAACCACCGCCGCCGACCTGGAAGCCAAACTCATTCGCATTGGCGAAATAAAATCGGCGGAATAGCGGTGGGCGGTGGGTAAGGGATCGTTACCCCCGCTGGCCGCCGCCCGCCACGTCATGTCGGCGAAATACTAGTGTCGCGTTATGCCCGCCTAAGCCAAATGTATTTGACATAACAGTGCGCAAATCAGACTTGCGGGCATGGTTGGGCACAACATCCAGGTCGCAGTCTGGGTCAGGGGTTTCGTAGTTGATGGTGGGCGGAATGACGCCCGCTTGCATGGCCCGCAGGCAAAGGATGGCCTCCAGCGCGCCAGTGGCCCCCAACAAATGGCCGTGCATGGATTTGGTGGAGCTGACCGGTACGTTGTAGGCCATATCGCCAAAGACTTGCTTGATGGCCGCTGTTTCACTTTTGTCATTGAGCGGGGTGCTGGTTCCGTGGGCGTTGATGTAGTGGATGTCAGACGGCCGTAGCCCTGCATCTGCCAGGGCCAACTGCATCGCCCGCGCAGCGCCTGCGCCATCTTCAGCCGGCATGGAGATGTGGTAAGCGTCGGCTGTGCTGCCATAGCCGCTCAATTCGCCATAAATGGCTGCCTGCCGCGCCAGGGCGTGGTCCAGCGCCTCCAGCACCAGCACCGCCGCCCCTTCACTGACGACAAAGCCATCCCGCTCTTGGTCAAACGGCCGTGACGCCTGCTGTGGCGCATTGTTGCGGGTGGAGATAGCCCCCATCACGCCAAACCCGGCCATCGCCAATGGCAAAATGCACGCTTCCGCGCCCCCGGCCACCATCACATCGGCCAGACCAAATTGTATCTGGCGCGCCGCTTCGCCCAGGGCATTGTTGCCGCTGGCGCAGGCGGTAAACAGCGCCAGATTCGGCCCACACAGGCCAAATTCAATGGAGATCAGGGCCGCCGGTGTGTCGGCCAGCATCATCGGCACAAAAAAGGGGCTTACCCGGCCGGCGCCGCGCTCCTGCAATACGGCCTGGCTTTCGATGATGGGCTGCATAATGCCCATGCCGCTGCCGATCATCACCCCAATGCGGTGACGATTGGTCTCGGTTACTGCTAGTTGGGCGTCGGCGATGGCCTGGCCGGCGGCGGCCAGAGCCAACTGGGTCACGCGGTCCATGCGCCGCGCCTCTTTGCGCCCAAACAGGGCGGCCGCGTCGAACCCTTTCACCTCCCCGGCAAATCGGGTCTTAAACTCAGCCGCATCAAACTGAGTAATTGGGCCGATTCCGCTACGGCCGTCCACGACCTGCCGCCAGGTTGTGTCTACATCATGCCCCAACGGGTTAAACGTCCCCATCCCGGTGATGACCACCCGTCGTTTCTGTTCATTCATACCCCATCTCCGTGTGGCAGTTTTAGGCTGTTGACCATTGGCTGCTCACCCACCTCGCCTCATTTATAACCCGTGGAACTAAGCGAAGATGCGAAAAAGCCGCCGATGGTGACACCGGCGGCTTATGTGTACCAGAGAAGAACCCTGAGGGTTTCTGAAAACCCTCAGGGTCTAAGCGCACGTTTATTCGATGGACAAAACAAACTTGCCCGCACCCGATTTCAGGAAATCGCTGACGCGAATAATGTACAAGCCTGCTTCCGTAAACTCAAAGCTCAATTCCTCGCCTTCAGCGGTGATATTGGCGTCGGCTTCGGCCAACACATTGTCATCAAAGTCCAGGAATTGCAGGACCAGGTCTATGTTGTCATCAGTTTTGGCCGTCAGGACAATGGTTTCGCCGGCTTCGGCGGCAATGAAGTATTCGATGAAGCTGTCGGGGCCAAAACGGCCGATCACCAGATCGCCCACCGCCAGCTCAAAAATTACCAGATCAGAGCCAACCAGGGTAATGTCGTAGCTGCCGGTGCTGCCTTCATAGCCAATCACGCGGAAGTAGTAGTTGCCATCTTCAGGCACGTTGAAGATCAGTTCTTCAAAGCCGGTGGTGGCGTCCACTTCCTCAATGGGTTCGTCGGAATCATCTTTAAAAATCTGGAGAACCACGTCAAATTCCAACTCAACCGGGTCTACCTGAGCGATGACCATGTCGCCTTCCAGGGCGAAGAAGGGGAATTCGTGGAATTCTTCAGCGTCATCCAATGAGCCGAAGGCGAAAATGAAGCTGGCCGGTTGGCTGAGGTAAGATTCCTCAACCAGCAGTTCAAAATCACCCGACGAACCATCGTAACTGGTGATGGAAATGGTGTAAACGCCATCGGCGGGGATGGGCAGAATGCGGATGTATTCGGTGTCGAAGGATTCATCGCGCGGCGCATCGAGCAGGGAACGGCCGTTTTCATCCAACACATCCACCACCACGTCAAAATCGTCGCTGGATGGAATCACTGTGATGTCCACAAAATCGCCGGACAACGCTTCAAACGTCCACAAGGAAGCGGTGGAGCCGTCGCTAGACCCAACCATAAACTCGCTGTACACCACCGTTCCGCTCAGTTCACTGGCGGCCGGGCCTGTGCCCGATTCCAACAGCGTCAGGCTATAGTCGCCCATCGCGCCGCCATACCCAGAGATGACAATGGTAAATGTGCCATTGCCCGGCAGCAGCAAGTTGGTGATTTCTTCCGTGCCAAAGGAATCGTCTATCGGAAAGTCTAAAATAGAAGCGCCGGTTTCGTCCAGAATGTCTACCACCAGGTCCAGGTCGCCCTGCGGTTCCACGATCAGGTCAATGCTTTCCCCTTCCAGGCCAATAAAGTCCCAGGCCGATGGGCCGGCTTCGGTAATTGCGCCGTCTACGCTGTCGCCATAGAACAAAAAGCCTTCGGATATGCTGCTGCTTACTACTTCGGTGGGTTCGCTTAACACAATGCTCTGGCCCATAGCCGCAAAAATGGGCAGGTATTCGGCAGCATCGGCCGCCGGGGCGGCGGCAATCATGGCCGCGCCGTAATCACCGGCAACGATGATAAGGACGTAGGCGGTAATCCGTGTGCCGTCTTCGGCGTCAGCTTCCAGAACGATATAAGCGCCGGGGAAGTCGTTGACAGTGACGGCCGTTGGTCCCTCCAATGTTTCAAGATTTGCACCGAGATCAAATTCGGTGAGCATTTCATCTATCAATTCCAGCGGGTCGTCACTGGGGAACTCGTCGGCAGGGCCGTTCAGCACCAGGACAGACGCCCCTTTCGCGCCAATGTCGTCGGCAAACAACATCTCTTCGGTGGGCGCAAAGGCGATAAAACCAGGGAAACCACCCTCAAGCCAGCCTTCTGGGTAGCCAACGCTCAGGCCGGATTCCTCGCTAAAGTACTCTTGCAGTTCCACAGCGGGAACGGCCGTTGCCGTTGGCGCGGCGGTAGCTGTCGGCGCCGGCGTTTGTGTCGGCGGAACCGGCGTATTGATCGGCGGGACTTCGGTGCTGGTTGGCAGCGGCGCCGGCGTGGGCGTCGGCTCTTCGCCGCCACAAGCCGCCAAAACCAGCAGCAAAACGAGAACGGCCGTTAACACGACCATCAAACGGGAACGATAACCTCTCATTGCTAAACCTCCTGTCATAAAAACGTAAAATTGAACCATGGTACAAGTAATTGTGATGCCTGCTTCGGCCTCTTGGAATAGTCCAAATTACCTATTCAGCCATTGCCAACATCAGAAGCTGACGCAAGGTATTGGCATTGTATCAAGGGAAGAAACCAAAAGTATCAAATAATTTACCCGCGAAAAGTAACAAGTTGTCTTTCAGGGAGAATCTACCGCGCCCGGTTCAACCAACGCAGCGTCAGTTCGCCCAGGCGTTCTGTGCGTTGGCGCAGAACCGTGCAGGGCGGCAATGAGTCCAAAAACATCTGCCCATACCGCTTGGTCAGCACCCGTTTATCCAGCACGGCCACCACCCCTTCATCTGTGCCGCGCCGAATTAAGCGACCAAAACCCTGCCGGAAACGCAGCACGGCCTCCGGCACAGAATATTCAAAAAAGGCGTTCTCAAAAGTCTCTGACCGAGCGGCAAAAACCGGGTCCGAGGGCACATCAAAGGGCAGTTTGGCAATGATCACACATTGCAGCGCCGGGCCGGGAATGTCCACGCCCTCCCAAAAAGAGCGCGTGCCCAACAACACTACCCGCGCCCCTTCCTGCTTAAATTGGGTCATCATCTGCTGGCGCGACATGCTGCGCCCCTGCGCCAGGGTGAGAATACCGGCGTCGGCCAGCGGGCCTTCGATGGCCTGAGATGTCTGGTTAAGCTGGCCGTAAGCGGTAAAGAGTACCATCGTCCGGCCACCCAACGCCACCGCCACATCCACAATAGCGCTTTCCAGATAGCGCTGATAGCCAGGTTGATTGGGTTCGGGCATGTCGGAAGCCAGGTAGAGCAGCACGGCGTTTTGGTAATCAAACGGTGAGCCGACAGCCAACTGCCGCGCGTCCTGAGCGTGCAGGCGTTGGCGCAGGTAGGTAAAGTCCGCCTCGTTCCACCCCCCAGCGCCGGCCGTGCGCATGGTAGCCGAGGTGAGGATAACTGTTTCCAGCGCGCCGAAAATGTGCTTTTCTACCAGCGGCCCCACGTGCAGCGGCGCGGCATGCAGCGACAGCCGTTCTTTAAACACCTCGACCCAATAAATCATGTCGTCTTGCGGTTTTAAGATGATGCGGTCCAGGTTTTGCCGCGTCTCTTCCAGGTCACGAGCAGCGCCGGCCAACGATCTCTGCAAATCCTCGCCGTTCTCAATGTCGAAGTTGTAAATATGGTCGCCCAGCCCATCGGCCAGTTTGTCAAAACCCGTTACCAGACTTTTGAGATGTTTGCCCAGGCTGTCCCAGGCCATTTCCACTTCATCGTAATTGGGTTGGGCGCGCACGGCCGTTGTCAGGCGAATTTGTTCGGCAAACTGGCTGCGCCGGTTGACAAAATCCTTCAAAAAGAAGCCCAGGGTCACAAAAAAATCGTCCAGGCGCATGGCCGCCTCTTGCGCCTCATGGCGCATGGCGTTGCTGGTGGTTTCCAGCGGTGCATACAGTTCGCGTGGCAGTTGATTGCGTGTGCGCGCCAGCAACTGACCGATGAGTCCGGCGCTGGGTTTGGTGACTTCGTCCAGCACCGCCTCCAGGAAAAATTTGTCGGCGCGGAAACTCAGGCCATCGGTAACGGCCGTTTCCAAATGATGCGCCTCGTCAATGATCAAATCCTTAAAAACGGGCAGAATGTGATTTTCGCTGGCCATGTCGGCCAGCAGCAGCGAATGGTTCACAATGACAATGTGGGCCTGCTCAGCGCGCATCCGCGCCAGGTGCAGCGGGCAGCGCGCCTGGGCGCAATGTTCCGCAGTACAGACCTTGTTTTCGCCGTTCAACCGCGCCCAGGCCTGCCGTTCGCCCGGCGTGCGCAGCACAATCTCGCCCACGTCGCCGGTCTGGCTGTGCGGCAGCCAGAGCAAAATACGGGCATAGAGGGTCATGTCATCGGCGTTGGTGGGGCCGTTGTGGCGCATTTGCTGGAAAAGGCGGGTGCAGAGGTAGTTGCTGCGCCCTTTGCGAATGGCCGCCCGCAGTTCAAAGGGCAGCACGCGCCGCAGTTCCGGCAAATCTTTGAGGATGAGCTGGTCTTGCAGGTTGATGGTATTGGTGGAGACGACGACGCGACGGCCGTTTTGTACCGCCCAGAAAGCCGATGGCAGCAGGTAGGCCACGCTTTTGCCCGTGCCTGTGCCCGCCTCGACCAGGGTGTGCTGCCCCTGGTTGAAGGCATCGGCAACGGCCGTCATCATCTCCACCTGCTGCGGCCGATATTCAAAGTCTGGAAAAAGCTGGCTAAAGTTGCCGCCCGGTTCCAACATAGCGGCGATCAAGTCGGCGTCCAGCGGCTTCACTTTTTCCAGGGGAACAGGAATTTGCCCGGTGGGTTTTTCCGGGTTGAACAGTTCAGGCAGACGTTGGGTGGCAGGCCGGGAACGGCCGTCGCTAAACGCCAGTCGCGCCTTTTCCGCCAACACTTCCTCAAAAAAGAGCGTTTCCGGCCAGGCAATACGCCGCCCCGCCTGCACAATCTCTTCAATCTGCCACATTTCCAGAGCCAACGCCCGCTCCCGCAGGGCCAGGAACAGCTCCACCGTCTGCTCGGCATCGTCCAGAGCGCGATGGGTTTGCCCACCATTGGGGTCAGGCAGTTCCAGATAGTGGACCAGCGATTCCAGATCATACCGCCCCGCCTCTGGAACCAAAATAGAGGCCAGGGTGATGGTGTCCAGGCGGTGGTTGCCCACCCCCAAGCGCTCCTCGTTTAGAAAACCGAGGTCAAAATCCACGTTGTGGCCCACCAGGACGTTGTCGCCCAGCACCCCGCGCAGGCGCGTGCGCACGGTGAACATGGTCGGCGCGTCGGCCACCATCTCGTTGGTGATGCCGGTCATGCCGGTGATCATGGGCGGGATGTCGCGGTGCGGGTTCACCAGTGAAGCGAACTCGTCCAGGATGTCATGCTCGCGCAGGGTAATGGCAGCCACCTCAATGATGGCGTCTTTTTGCGGGTCTAGTCCGGTGGTTTCCACATCCACGATGACGTAAGTTGTAGACATAAGTTAATCCGTGATGGGCTGTGTCATGCGTCAGGCGTCAGGCGTCATGAATCAGGCTTCATGGGTAGAATAGGGAGAATTATAGCACGGATTTTCTAGCGCTACTGCCCTGCCAATTGCAAAATTAAGGCAATCGCCTTACCACGTGTCCATCATAAGAACATGCTGGCCAACAATCAGCAGTTCTCATTTTGCAATCCAGCCGTAGGAGCGGGACAGGCGGCGCAACGTCTTTGCCAATCATCAATGCCTTGCCTCCCGCCTGTCTGGCCCCTCTTTGGGTCCCATTGGGCGAGACGGCGTGGGAAAAGGCCGTCCGCTGCGGCTGTTTTCTGGGCGCGCCGTCCCGCCCCTACCGTACACCACGACAAATTGAGAACTGCTGGCCTAAAATTCCCACGCTTGACGCTCTCCAGGGCATATGGTAGACTACTTTATGTTTACCAAATGAATTCACGTCGTGAAATCATTGAATTTCCCCACAACAAGTTAGGAGGACGCCCGTGAAACGGAAGACAATCATCCCCTTCTGGTTGGTAGCAGCAGCAGTATTTCTGCTCCTGGCGCTGTCTGCCTGTGTGCGGCCGGTGCCGCAGCCCGAGGCCAGCCCCACCCCCGTACCGATAGAAAACCCCACCATCGCCCCAGAGATCACCGTGCCCACGCTGGCGCCACCTGTGGTAACACCAGACCCTTACCCGGCCCCCGGCGATGCCACAGCGACGCCGGTTGGTGAAGCGCCTGGCGGTGAAACACAACCCCAGGCAACGCCGGTTACTGATCCCTTAGGACCACAAAGCCACACGGTACAGCCAGGTGAAACCCTGAACAGCATCGCCACTCTGTACAATGTTCCGGCCCAAGAAATTGCCATTGCCAACAATCTGGCTAATGTCAATCAACTCGATGTCGGGCAGGTATTGGTGATTCCAGTGGCCGGTTCTACGCCGCCGCCTGTGGGTACAACACCCCCCACCGTTGGCGAGCAAGTTCACGTGGTTCAGGCTGGCGATAATTTGTTCCGCATTGGGCTGCGGTATGGCTTCACAGTCAACGAACTGGCGACCTATAACGGCATTGCCAATCCCGAACGCATCTTTGTGGGGCAGGTGATTCGGATCCCGCCGCGTTAAGGAACGACGTTTAAATAACGAAGGGCTTCAGGCCCCCGACGCTTTCCTGGCGTTGGGCGCTTTTACACCTGGGAGCCAGTCCACATTTTGTTGGTGAACCATATACGTGATGCGTGGCATTGATTGCGCATCACGTATTTTGTTAACGAACCAGGCATTGACGACCAGGCTGCACATGAACACGCCGACCAAACTATTAACCATTGCCGGGTCAGACAGCGGTGGCGCGGCCGGTTTGCAGGCCGATTTGCGCACCTGGGCTGTGCTGGGGGCGTATGGCATGAGCGTGGTCACGGCCGTTACCGCCCAAAACTCCCTCGCCGTCCAGTCGGTACAGTTCCTGTCGCCAGACTTTGTTACCGCCCAACTGGAAGCGGTGTTGTTTGACTACGGCGCCGACGCCGTGAAAACTGGCTTTTTGGGCCGCGCTGCCATCATCAAAGCTGTCGCCGCCGGTTTACGCCGCTTTGCCGTGCCGCGCCTGGTGGTTGATCCGGTGCTGGTAAACCATAAAGGAGAGGCCATGTTTGACACGGCCGTCACCGACGCCTACATCAGCCATCTCTTCCCCCTGGCCCACCTGCTCACGCCTAATCCGGCCGAAGCCGGGCTGCTGCTAGACATGCCTGTACGCTGTCTGGCGGATGGCGAAACGGCCGTGCGCCGCCTGCACGCCCTCGGACCACAGCACATTTTGCTCAAACGCATCCCGGCCGGCGGCCGGCTGGTGGATTTGTTTTTCGACGGCCGTACCAGCCGACGCCTGCCAACCACCAAAATCCACACCCACAACACTCACGGCAGCGGCGATGTGTTTTCGGCGGCTATCTGCGCTTATTGGGCGCAGGGCATGGAGCTGGAAACGGCCGTGCCCCAGGCCCAAACCTTCACCGCCGCCGCCATTCGCCACAGCGCCCAATGGCAGTTGGGCGGCGGCCACGGCCCTGTCTGGCCGACCGATTCATCTGCTTGACGAAGGCAAAATTTTTGATACTCTGTACGTTCAAAATGTTTTGAACGCAAGGGTTTTTGATGAACGAGAAATTAATCGCCGTCAATGAAAGTACAATTGCCGGAATCGGCCGTCTGGCGCGCTACTTTGGATTTGCCGAGGTCATGGGCCGACTGTTTGGCACGCTGTTGATGAGTCCTGATGCCATGTCCCTGGACGATCTGGCCGCCGAGCTGGAAATCAGCAAAGGGTCTGTCAGCATGAACATGCGGGCATTGGAGCGTTGGGGCATGGCCAAAGAAGTGTGGATGCGCGGCGACCGCAAAAAGTATTACGCCGCCGAGCATGACCTGTGGCAGATCATTCGCAGCATCCTGAGCAGCCGCGAACGGCGTGAAGTGGAGCTGGCCCTACACGTCTTAGGCGACAGCATCGCCAAATTGCAGTCCGCCCGCGGCGAATTATCGCCCGAAGAGCGGCAGTTGGCTGAATTTTATCTGGAGCGCATTGCCGATTTGCAAGCCTTTTTTACGGTGGCCCAGATGGCTCTGGAAGCTGTCTTAGGCCAGGAGGAGTCTTTGGACTTCGACGCCGTCACCAAGATTGAAATCGGCTGAAGTGTGAGGCAGTGTTCAGTGACCAGTGTTCAGTAAGCGCTGACCTGGCAAACGCAGACTGAACACTGAAAACTGAAAACTGAATTCATCGGAGGATTATGATGATCCAATTATTCGACAAAGCAACGGACGCCTTGATTGGCGAGGTAAGCGAAGCGCAGCTTGCTTTTTTAGTCAGCAATCTGGAAGAAGAAGACGTGGACGACATAGATTATTATCTGGATGAGGCCACATTAGATTTGTTAGCCGCAGAAGGGGCTGACCCTGACCTGATTTCTTTACTGCGTCAGGCTCTAGACCAACATGGGGAGCTGGAATTTCGTTGGGAACAGGCATGAGAATCGCTGTCGGTTCCACCAATCCGGTGAAGGTAACGGCCGTACAAACCATCGTCAGCCAATTGTGGCCGGAGGCGGTGGTAACGGCCGTGTCCGTCGCCACCGGCGTCAGCCACATGCCCCTGAACGATGACGAAACCATCACCGGAGCGCGCAATCGGGCGCGGGCAGCGCGGGCAGCCGTAAATGCCGACCTGGGCTTTGGCCTGGAAGGCGGTGTACATCCAGACCCCATAGGCCTGGTGCTGCAAGGCTGGGTGGTGGTGACAGATGGCAACGGCCGTGAAGGAATCGGCGGCGCCGGCCGTTTGCGCCTGCCGGCCGGCCTTGCCAGCCGGGTGCTGGCCGGTGAAGAACTGGGTCCGGTGATGGACGAACTGCTGGGCGAGGCTAATGTCAAAGCCAAAGGCGGCGCCGTCGGCGCCCTCACCGGCGGCCTGGTCCCCCGCGCCCAGGCGTTCGCCCTCGGCGTCGCTTATGCGTTAGCGCCATTTGTCGCCCCAGAGTTTTATGATGAACAGACTGATAGTCAGATAGCCTTATAGTCGGGGAGTCGCCTCGCCCCAACCAATAGACTACCCGACTACCAGATCACCCTCGCCATGACTCCGCCACTCATTGACACCCACTTCGACGAAGAATTTGCCGATGCGCTGGCGCGGTTGGAATCTTATAACAAGCATTTGTATCGCCCAAACACCTACCTGCATAAGTGGTGGGCACGGCGCTGCGGCAGCACCTTCCGCCTGATCCTCAAAGCGTTGATAGAGGATGAGGCAGCGCGTGATTATTACACGCCAGGCGGGCTGGAAGGCAAAATCATCCTGGACCCGATGATGGGCGGCGGGACAACCCTACATGAAGCTGTCCGCCTGGGAGCCAACGTCATCGGCGCGGATGTGGATCCGATACCCGTTTTGCAGGCGCGCGCCAGTTTATCGGCAATCCCAACAACACAGTTAGCGCAGCAATTTAAACAGTTTCATCAATCTTTGCGCACTGAGCTGGCCGACCATTTTCGTACAACCTGCCCCCAATGCGCCCGCGACGTAGCTTTGTGGTATGTGTTGTACGGTTTGCGTCGGCGCTGCGCGTGTGGGGAAGCGTTGATTGTAGACAGCCTGACACTGCGCCACAACAACGATGGCTCAGTGGTTCATCTGGACCCAACGACCCACGACGTTTGTCTGGACGGGGTTGTGTTTAGCCGCGCGGAGACTAAGGAGAAACGGCCGTTACGCGAACGCAGCAACAAAACCTGCCCTACCTGCCACACACCCTACCGCGAAATTTTGGACGCGCCATATTACCAGCGCTATGTTCCCCTGGCGGTCAGCGGTCACTGTCCCGAACATGGCCTGTTTTTTGCCGCCATGCGTCCCAACGATTGGGCCGCCATCCAACATGCCGATACACAGCGATCGGCAATTGACTTACCCGCCGCAGCGTTTGCCATTGGTCCCGGTTCTAAATCGCGCAGTTTGCACGAACGGCGCATTCACAGCTATCTGGATTTATTTAGCAGCCGACAATTGTTGTATTTGGCGGCGGCCATTAGCTGGCTAAATCGCCGGTCAGTGGTCCAAGACGAGTTTTCAGTCCTGATACGGCTCAATCTGGCTTTGTTGGTCTCTACAGCGCTGGAGTTTAACACGCTGCTGTGCGGCTATAAGGGTTACGGCGCGCGCCGACCGGGAGCCATTCGCCATGCGTTTACCTATCACGCCTACAGCTTTCCGTACACGGTGCTGGAAAACAATCCGCTGTACGGCCGTCGTGCTTCTGGCACGCTGGAAAATTTGTTTAACGGCCGTATCCTTCGCGGCCGGCGGTGGGCCAAAAATCCGGTGGAACGGCGGCCGGTCAGTGGGCGGCGAAGCTGCGCCGTGCCCATCGCCGGGGAAGTAGACGAAGGCACAGAGGCAGCCCAGTTTGACGAATTGGGCAGCGGCCGTCGCCGTTTTTTGCTCATCCAGGGTTCCTCCACCCACCTCGATCTGCCCGATAGCAGCGTGGATTTCATCGTCACCGACCCACCCTATTTTGACAGCGTACAGTACAGCGACCTGGCAGCTTTCTTTCGCGTCTGGCTGCGCCAACTGCTGCCGGAAAGCGACGGCTGGAGCTACGAGCTGGACCAATCGGCCGTTGAGCAAACCACCAACGGCAGCGGCGCCGATTACACGACCATTTTAAGCGGGATTTTTGCCGAATGCGCGCGGGTGTTGCAGAAGGGGAACGGCCGTCTCATTTTCACCTATCATCATTGGAACCCCAAAGGCTGGGCGGCGCTCACCCTGGCCTTGCGGCGCGCCGGGTTTAGTTTGGTGAACCGTTACGTCGTCCACGCCGAAAACCTGGCGTCGCGCCACATCGTCGGCCAAAACGCCCTCGTTCATGACGTGATTTTGGTATGCGCCCCGGCCCGAGAGATCAGCGAGACGGGGTGTGAATGGGAGGCGGTAACGGCCGTTACCCTCACCAACAGCTATCAATTCTGTTATGATTGTGGCAGCGTGCTGGGCTGGCTGCTCCACGCCGACCACGATGAAACAACCATCGAAACCACCTGGTGCAACTTATTGACCCCATCAAGTTAAACCGCCGAGGCGCGGACAACGCAGCGAAACAGAAAAACTGCGGGCGCTCCGTGCCTCCGTGGCGAAAAAGCTATGACGCTGGAAATTGAAAAACTAACCGCAGACCTGGAACAAATGGCCCTGACCACAGCGCGGCGTTATTTGCTGCGCCAGGAACGGCTAGACGAAGCGCTGGCAGCCCTGGCAACCTACCGCACCAACTGGACGGCCGTCTCCCAAGCCCTGTCTCTGGCCCACAAAAAAGCCGACCCCAAACTGTACCGCGCCGCACGGCCGTTCGACGATAAAGAGCCGCTGGATACGGCCATAGACGCGCCCGTCCCACCACCCCAGGCCACCATCCTTGCCACCGACGGCTCGCAAATCCTGCCCGACCGCCACGCCGCTTACCTGTATTATCTCATCAACGTTGGCGGGATTATCTACCACCACGGCGATAGCCGAGGCCACGGCGACAGCCGAGGCCTCGGCAGCAGCCGCGCCCCGGAGACCTTCGCCGTGCCCAAACTGGTCTACCCACCGGACGACAACAACCTGGACGATTTCAACAGCAGCAGCGGCGCGGTCAGCATCGAGCGCGACCTGCTGGAAATTGATACCCTGGCGCGGCAAACCTTCCACCATCGTCACGACAGCGACATTGTGCTGGCGGTGCTGGACCAACGGCTGCTCTACTGGCCCATCGGCTCGGCCGGCGTGGCCGAAAACGCGGCCGTCACCGAATGGGGCAGCAGCATGACGGGCATTCGGCAGGCAGGGGCGCTGCTGTGCGGCTATATTGACCGGCCAGGAACCAGCGCCGTCACTACACTGCTAAAATCGGTAACGGCCGTCTCTGACCCCACGTTCATTTGGCGCACGCTGGGCACGCAAAAAGCCACCCAGGGCCTCACCGACCGCGACTTGTTCGGCGCGCTGCTGGCCCCAGGCCAACGCAGCAAAGTGTTCGTCTACGTTTCGCCGCCCAACGAGACCTTTGCCGCCCAAGACCCGGCCAACGAGGTGTGCTTCTTTTACGTCAACCCGGCCACCCACGGCCGGGCGATTGCCCGTGTAGACATTCCCCGTTGGGTGGCCGAGGATGAAGGGGCGGTCACGGCCGTACACGCCCTCATCATAGACCAGTGCCGGTTGTTGGGTGATTATCCCTATGTGCTGGCAAGAGCGGACGAAACGGCCGTTGTCGGCCGGCAAGACGCCGCCGAACTCAACTTCATGATAGACATCATCATGGAACGTCACGGCATCCGTGAAGGCATCACCGCCAAGCAAGGCAGCAAAGACATTGCGCGGGGTGGGCGGACGCGGTTTAAATAGCCAATAGTCAATGGTTAATTATCAATGGTCAACGGCTGACAATTGACAATTGACCATTCACCATTGACAATTACTTCGGAGGTGCAATGTTTCACAACATTACAACTGATCCAGAAATTTTGAGTGGTAAGCCCTGCATTAAAGGCACGCGCCTGAGTGTGGAATTTATCCTGGAATTGTTCGCCAGTGGCGCAACGCAAGCGGATATTTTGCGTTCATACCCACAAGTGAAACATGAAGGACTGGAAGAAGCCTTACGTTGTGCGCGTTCGTGTTCGGCAATTGTGAAATAGGCTGCATGCCGCAGAAAATTTAACGGATCAACAGACATGAATCTAACCAATCAAGAATTTGGCCGGGTTTTACGCGCTTCCACCAGCGGCTTTGCCGTGGGCTGCCGCGTCGGGCAACTGCAAGGCCCCGCCTTCGGCAGTCTGGTCAAGGCGCAGCCGGTGGACGAGCGTGAGGCCATCTACGGCCTCATCTACGACATGCACGTAGACGACGATCCGCTGGTGCGCCGCCTGGTGCTGGCGGAAAATCCGCCGGAATCGGTCATCAACGACCAGCGGGATAACCGGCTGCTGCCGATTGAGATGAGTGTATTGGCGGTGGGCTACGGCGAAAACGGCCGTTTCCGCCACCATCTCCCCCCACGCCCACCCCTCAATCTGGACCCGGTGGAACTATGCCTGGACCGCGACGAAGTGGCCGGCTTCACCAACGACCTGGGCTATCTGCGCCTGATTTTGCGCGCCCAGGGCAGCGGCGTGCCCGTAGACCAGCTGTTGGTCGCCCACATCAGCCATGTCTACCGCCTGCGCGGCGGCGATGACGCCTGGGGGATGCGCGTCATCACTGAACTCATCGAACTATTGCGCGCCAACTACGACGTACTTATTCCCACGTTGGAAGCGGTCAGCGATGTGCTGGCGATTGGCGACTGGCGCGCCGAACTTTCATAACCAGGGTTACGTTTAACAATGCCGATTTTAGACAAATGGACATTAGATTTTATCAGCAGCAGCGTGGAACAGACGGTGCGGCTGGGGGTGCGGCTGGGTGAACTGCTACAGCCCGGCGACGTGGTCTGTTTGGTGGGCGATTTGGGGGCCGGCAAAACGGCCGTCGCTCGCGGCGTTGGTCGTGGCTGGGGCACAGGATTGCGCGTCACCAGCCCCACCTTTACCCTGGTCAACGAATACCCGCGCCTGAAAGACGGCCGTGTCCTCTACCACGTAGACTGTTACCGGCTGGAATCGCCCGCCGATGTCTGGACCGTCGGGCTGGAAGACATCCTCGACGACCAACAGACCATGATGATTGAATGGCCGGAGCGCCTGGCCCACTTGCTGCCGGCCGACCGATTAGAGATTCACCTGGCTTATCTTAACGAGACACGGCGCAGCCTGCGCTTCTCGGCTACCGGGCCACGCGCCGCCAACCTGCTGGCCGACTTTAAACTAAGCGCCTTTGGCGTCTAAAAGGGACTTATGATTCTGGCAATAGATTCCGCAACTCGTTGGGCAGGGCTGGCTTTGTATGACGGCACGGCCGTTATCGCCGAATATGGCTGGCGCTGCCTGAACAACCACACCATCGAAATCCCTCCGGCCATCGCCGAAATGGGGCAGCGCGTCGGCGTCAGCCCGGCCGACTGGAAAGGCATCGCCGTCGCCGTGGGACCTGGCTCCTACACCGGCCTGCGCGTCGGGCTGGCTTTGGGCAAAG
Organism: Candidatus Leptovillus gracilis; assembly: GCA_016716065.1. Taxonomy (NCBI): domain Bacteria; kingdom Bacillati; phylum Chloroflexota; class Ardenticatenia; order Promineifilales (SeqCode); family Promineifilaceae (SeqCode); genus Candidatus Leptovillus; species Candidatus Leptovillus gracilis. The sequence goes on from JADJXA010000005.1 coordinate 264,098, forward strand.
GGTTGGCCTTGGCAAACCGCATTCCGCTCATCGGCGTGCCCACGCTGGATGTGGTGGCCGCGTCCATGCACCAATACCCAGACCAACTGCTGGCCGCTGCCGCCGCCGGCCGTTCACGGGTCTGCGCGGCCGTCTACGAATGGCAGGCGCGGGGTGGCTGGCAGGCGCGCCGCCCACCGGTTATTGATACCTGGGAAAACATCCTGTCCGGTCTCAGCAAGCCTACTTTTTTTGTCGGCGAAATCACCCCCGAAGCGGCCCGCCTCATCAAAGCCAGCAACAAGAGCTTCCGCGTGGCCTCCCCTGCCTTGTCCGCCCGGCGCGCCGGGTTTCTGGCCGAATTAGGCTGGCAGCGCCTGCGCAAAGGGCAGGTTGACGATGCCAGCAGCCTGGCCCCCATCTACCTGCGTGACCCGGCGGGGCAAAAAATCGAATCAGACGCCGCCAATTAACGCCCCATGCTGCAACCGCCACCGCCTTACTGCCTGCGCCCCATGCAGCTTGCCGACCTGAAGGCGGTGACGGCTATTGATCGGCTGGCTTACCCCACGCCCACCCGCGAAACCCTCTTCCGCCATGAATTGGAAGAGAATAAAATGGCCCATTACCAGGTCTTACAAATGGGCGATAGTATCGTCGGCTTTGCCGGCTACTGGCTCATCGGCGACGAGGTTCACGTAAGCACCATCGCCGTCCATCCACACTGGCAGGGCCGCCATTTGGGCGAACTGCTCTTTCTGAACATATTGCTAGACGTTTACCAGCATCCCGCCTGCCTGGTAACGCTGGAAGTACGCCGCAGCAATACCATCGCCCAGGCGCTGTACCAAAAATACCGGTTGGAAGTCGTCGGTGAACGGCGGGCCTATTACCGGGACACCGGGGAAGATGCGTTGTTGATGACGGTGACGCCGCTAGACGGCCGTTACCACCAATTCCTCGTCACCCAACAGGCCACCCTCTTTGCCCGCCTATCCACTGAGGCTTAGCCCACCCGCTCCTGTATAAACAGGTGAAACCCACGAACCCAGATTAACTTGAAGGATAGAACATGAAAATTTTCATCACCGGCGGCGCCGGGTTTATTGGCTGTAATTCGGCCCACCACTTTACCGCCCAGGGCCACGACGTGACCCTCTATGACAACCTCAGCCGCGTTGGCGCACAGGCCAACCTGGAATGGCTGCGCCAATCCCACGCCGACCGCCTCACCTTCATCCGCGGTGACGTGCGCGATTATGATCATCTGGCTCAGGCCATCGCCGGCGCCGATGTGGTGCTGCATCTGGCCAGCCAGGTCGCCGTCACCACCTCGGTGCAAAACCCGCGTGAAGATTTTGAGATTAACGCCCTGGGCACATTTAACGTGCTGGAGGCTGTGCGCCATCACGCGCCGCAAGCGGCCGTATTGTACGCCTCTACCAACAAAGTGTATGGCGGCATGGAAGACGTGGGAGTGGTGGAACAGGGCAGCCGCTACGCCTACGCGAATCATCCAGCGGGCATTGGCGAGGCGTATCCGCTGGATTTCCATTCGCCCTATGGCTGCTCTAAAGGCGCTGGCGACCAATACACCATTGACTACGCCCGCATTTATGGGCTGCGCACGCTGGTTTTCCGGCAGTCGTGCATCTATGGCGCCAGGCAGTTTGGCGTGGAGGACCAGGGCTGGGTGGCTCATTTTGTCATTGCCGCCCAGTTGGGTCGGGCTATCAGCATTTTTGGCGACGGCCGTCAGGTGCGCGATCTGCTGCACGTGTCTGACCTGATCCGCGCTTATGAGCTGGGCATTGCCAATATAGACCGCCTGGCCGGGCAGGCGATCAACGTGGGCGGTGGGCCGCAGAACACGCTTTCCGTCTGGAGTGAATTTGGCCCGCTGCTGGCCGAACTGGCCGGGCACGATGTGTCCATCGCCTACCACGAGTGGCGGCCGGGTGATCAGCGTGTTTTTGTGGCCGATATTCGCAAGGCCGAGCGGTTGTTGGGCTGGCGGCCGGCCGTGTCGCCAGAGCAAGGCATCCGCGATTTATGGGCGTGGGTGGCCGCCAATCGCAGCTTATTTGCCTGACAAAGGACAAAAAAAGTCCCCGGCGCTATGAAAAGCGCCGGGGACTTTGATGGTTGACATAACCGGGCTGACGGCCGTTACCCCATCCCAAACAACGTCTGGAACTTCATAACCGTATTCAGATCGCCTTCAACCTTGATCTTGCCGGACATAAACGCCATCATCGGGTTCAGTTTACCGCTGGTCATGTCCTCATAATCAGAGGCCGCCATGCGAATGGTGGCGGTAGCGCCGGGCGACGCGCCTTCGGCGACGGTGGCTTTGCCATTGGCAACCGACACAGTCCAGGCCCCGCCCCCATCTCCTGACAAATCAAAGACGACGTTGGCATTGAGATCGCCAGCTTTTTCGGCATTAAAACTGTTGGGCATATTGCTAAAGATATCAGCTACAGACATGTGGGAATCTCCTTCAGGTAAATTGGCTCCTACAAACGAGCGCAGACAAACAAATATTGATGAAAAGTATAACAACGGCCGTTACCCTGTCAAGCGTTCCACAATCACAAACTGCACATTGACAGCCGTTGATGGTTTACCTATCTCCAGGCATAATCAGCCCTGATGAACATCTTCACCTATGATTCGTTTACGTTTCCGCTGCCGGAGGGGCATCGTTTTCCCGCCGAGAAGTATCGGATGCTGCGTGAAGCCGTCGAAACAGCACAGGTTGTGCCGCCGGAAAAGCTGATCACTCCCACACCGGCGACGGACAACCAGCTTCGCCGGGCGCACAGCCAAGCATACCTGGATAAAGTGGCCAACGGCCGTCTCTCCGCCCCAGAAATCCGCCGCATTGGCCTGCCCTGGTCGCCAGAACTGGTCGTTCGCTGCCAGCATTCCGTGGGGGCAACCATTGCTGCCTGCCGCACGGCGCTGCAAAACGGCCGCAGCGCATCTCTCGGCGGTGGAACCCACCACGCCTGTTGGGACGAAGGGCAGGGCTTTTGCGTCTACAACGACACCGCCGCCGCCGCCCGCGCCATGCAGGCAGAAGGACGCGCCCGGCGTATCCTGGTGGTGGACTGCGACGTCCACCAGGGCAACGGCACGGCGCAATCACCCAGGGCGACGACACCATCTTCACTTTTTCCATTCACGGCGAGAAAAACTTTCCCTTTCGCAAAATCCCCAGCGACCTGGACGTGGGCTTGCCCGACAACACCGGCGACGCCAATTACCTGGCGGCGCTGGAACCGGCCCTGCGCACGGCCGTAGACAGTGCCCGCGCCGATCTGGTCATCTACCTGGCCGGGGCGGATGTGCATGAAGGGGACCGCCTGGGGCGTTTGTGCCTGAGCAAAGTGGGCATTGGCGCGCGCGACCGGCTGGTGTTGGGCAAGTGTCAGGCGGCCGGGCTGCCGGTGGCGGTGACGATGGCTGGGGGATACGGCCGTTCCCTCGCTGAAACCATCGCCATCCAACTGCAAACCATCCAGATTGCCGCGCATGGTTAGAGCCAGCCAGTCCGGCCGCTGTTTCACAAATAAACCCTGGACCAGCTAGACAATTCGGCGACCGGCAAGCCTGATGCCCCAAAAAAGGGACAGATTCGCAAATTCGGGGTCAAGGTCAAATTGGGCAATCCAACCAGCCTTCGCTCTGTTATAGTCATCATCTGACAGTTTTATCGCCTTGCCAGATGTCACCTTGTCAGGCATTACCCTTCATCATCGGAATCTTCACACCGCGTTCAAGGGCCACGTCTATGGCTCGCTGGTAGCCGGCGTCTACGTGGCGTACCACCCCCATGCCGGGGTCAGATGTCAAGACGCGCTCCAGGCGGGCGGCTGCTTCCGGCGTGCCATCGGCTACCGTCACCTGCCCAGCGTGCAGGCTGTAGCCAATGCCCACCCCGCCACCGTGATGGAAGCTGACCCAGGTCGCCCCGTTCACGGCGTTGATCAGCGCATTCAGAATCGGCCAATCGCCGATGGCGTCGGAGCCATCCAGCATACTTTCCGTTTCCCGGTTAGGGCTGGCGACAGAACCGGCGTCCAGATGATCCCGGCCAATGACGATGGGCGCTTTCACCTCGCCGCTGGCGACCATCTCATTAAACTTCAGGCCCGCTTTAGCTCGTTCCCCATAACCCAGCCAGCAAATACGCGCCGGCAAGCCCTGGAAACGCACTTGCTTTTGGGCCATCGTAATCCAGCGATGCAGCGATTCGTCTTCGGGGAACAACTGCAAGATGGCGCGGTCGGTGGCGTAAATGTCCTGCGGATCGCCGCTGAGGGCGACCCAACGGAAGGGGCCTTTGCCTTCGCAGAAGAGCGGCCGTATATAAGCTGGCACAAACCCAGGATAGCTAAACGCCTCTTCCACCCCGGCGTCGAAGGCGCGTTGGCGCAAGTTGTTGCCATAGTCAAAGACGATGGCCCCTCGCTTTTGAAATTCAACCATAGCGGCGCACTGTTGGGCCATAGATTCACCGGACAGGCGCATAAATTCAGCGGGGTTGGTTTGGCGCAGGATACGGCCGTCGGCAAAACTCAGATGATGCGGAAAATAAGCCAGGTAATCGTGCGCCGATGTCTGGTCGGTTACGATGTCGGGGATGAGACCGCGCTCCAGCAGCTGCGGGAACACCGCCGCCGCGTTGTCAATCAGGCCGATGGAACGCGGTTCTCCGGTGTCCAGGTAATGCTGTACGCGCGCCAGCGCCTCGTCCAGCGTCTCGGCTACCTCATCAACATATTCATGCTTCAGCCGCCGTTTGGCCCGCCATTCGTCCACTTCCACCACCAGGCCCACACCGCCATTCATCGTTACGGCCAATGGCTGTGCGCCGCCCATCTCGCCCAGACCGGCTGTCAGGACCCATTTACCTTGTAACGAAGGCCAGCCCGCCTGTTTGGCTGCCGCCGCAAACGTCTCAAACGTACCCTGCAATATACCTTGCGTGCCGATGTATATCCAGCTTCCGGCGGTCATCTGGCCGTACATAATCAGCCCTTCGGCTTCCCATTTGTCGAAGTTAGCCTGCGTGGCCCAATGCGGCACGATGTTGGAGTTGGCGATCAGCACGCGTGGCGCATCGGGGTGGCTGCGAAATACGGCCACCGGTTTGCCGCTTTGCACCAGCAATGTCTCATCGTTTTCCAACTCACGCAGACTTGCCAGGATAGCGTCGAACGCCTCCCAATTGCGCGCCGCCTTGCCCCGCCCGCCATAGACGATTAAGTTATCTGGATCGCCGGCGACTTCGGGGTCTAAGTTGTTTTGCAACATGCGGTAGGCCGCTTCTTGCAGCCAGCCTTTACAATGTAGTTCTGGTCCAATAGGGGAATGAATTGTGCGTTTCATACTGTGGATTATAGACTCCACCCCTTGCGTGTCAAGAACCATTGGCCTATGTTATAATCGTTCGAGTCAGGCCCCCGAATGAATTTGTAATGGTGGTTAATCTATGAGTAAACAATTTATTGGATGATCCTGGCGATTTTTTGTGTCCTGTATAATCAGCGGGTGAATCAAAGTCAACGCGGCATTTGGTTAGTTAGCAATTACCTTCAAGCCGGCGTGGTATCCGAGAGAACGTATGAGTGGTGAACGAATATTGGTCATTGACGACAGCCGGGAGATTGTGAAGCACCTCACAGAACATGTGCTGCCCACGTTTGGTTATCAAACATTATATGCTTTTGATGGGCAATCTGGATTGGCGCGTATCCGCGAAAAAAAGCCGGATCTGGTGATGCTCGATTTTAATCTGCCCGAAATGACGGGTCTGGATGTGCTACAGCAAATGGCGCAGGAATCTCTGAGTACGCCGGTGATTTTAATGACTGGCTATGGTTCCGAGTTAAGCGCCATTGAAGCATTTCGGTTGGGGGCAAAGGATTACCTGATTAAGCCATTTACGGTGGATGAAGTGGTGGAAACCATTGACCGGGCGCTGGTGGAAACTCGTTTGCAGCATGACAAGGCGGAATTGGCTGAACAACTACGCCGGGTTAAAGTGGAAATGAGCCGCCAGACCCACGAAATGAACACCCTATTTAAGATCGGCAAGGCGATCACGTCGCTGGTGAGTGTGGATCAGGCGTTGGGCCGGGTGCTGGAGGCGGCGACGTATCTGACGGATGCGGAGGAGAGCCACATCTGGCTGGCGGATAAATCAGGGGAACAGTTTCACGCTTATGGCAAATCGGGCAATCAAGATGGGCCGGAAACGACGACGATGCTGTCTGGTGACGACTCTTATTTGGGGGAAGTGGTGCGCCAGGGACGGCCGTTTCGCCAGTCCCAGTTTACCGGCAGTGGGCTAAAGCTCAAAAATGGCCTCTTTGCCCGCTCGGTTTTGTGCGTGCCGCTCAAGCTGCGCGGCGTTGTCATGGGCGCTTTGGCTGTGAGCAACCGCATTGCCATGCGTTCATTCAGCAAGCGTGACGAATTTTTGCTCTCGTTCCTGGCCGATTACGCCGCAATCTCTTTAGAAAACGCCCGCGTCTTTCAGGCGGCCGATCAAGCCCTGGCCCGCAAGTTGGATGAACTGCATACGCTCATCGAGATTACCCGTACCATCACTTCGACTTTGGATTTAGATGAAGTCATCCACCTGGCGATTAAACAAATCCACGAAAGTTGGGACGTTGAAGTGGCCTCCCTATGGTGGTTGGACTCGGCCCGACAAAGCCTGAGCGTCCTGGCAAATATCGGAACCGACACCGCTATTCTTTCACAAATGGAAGTGCCTTTGGGCGAAGGGTTTGTGGGCATGGTCGCCCAGGCTGGCCGAAGCATTTATACCAACGATGTCCGCAACCACCCACTGCACTATCAGGACGTGGACAGGCGCACCGGTTTTAGGACGCAATCCATTTTATGTGTGCCGCTCATATTTCGCGCTCAGGTAGTGGGCGCTTTGCAATTGGTCAACAAACGCGATGGCGATTTTGATGAGCAGGATATTGAGCGTGCTCTATCTATTGCCGCAGCCGTGGCCATTGCCGCTACCAACGCCATGTCGTTTGATAAGGTGGACGACCACACAGAACAATGACTTATTTGATGATTGAAGGGGATAGTTAACGCCTTGGATGGTTGGTTTTTTAGGTTGCGAACGAACAGACCAACAAACTCCCCCTTTGCCGCTGCAATTTACCGGCAAAAGCGAGGACAAACAGTTGCCAACCGATAATCTGACTTATTTCCTGGTCGGGGGAGGAATTGGTCTCATTAGCGCGGTTGTGGGCGCTTTTGTAGATTATTTTGTCGGGCGACGGCGCAGAAATGATGAAGAGGATCACCCACCTGGGTGTATGCTTGTGATCACCGGCATATTGGGGGTTATCGGCCTGGCAGCCATGGCTGTTTCGCTGTTGTTTGGCGGCATGGTTCGTATTGCCGTTGTAATTGGTTTGGGTGTGTTGTCTGGCTTTTTTGTTGGGTTTGCCGTCTTATTTGTTGGCGCGCTTGTGTCGTCTGGTAGGGGAAGCGAGTAAGCGATTATCAGTGTTTAATGGGCAGTAGGCAGTGGGCGTTTATCGGTAAATGGGATTTTGGGCGCGGATTTTGTCTGCGCCTGTAAGCGCGAACCGTAATCTTTGGGAAGGGGTCAATTATGCTGGCCAAAGTGATGAGTTGTGCCATTACCGGCCTGGAAGCGGACATTGTAGACGTGGAGGTGGATATTATCCGGGGCGCGCCAGCTTTTAATCTGGTGGGGCTGCCGGATGCGGCCGTGCGCGAGAGCCGCGACCGGGTGCATTCAGCCATCAAAAACAGTGGTCTGGCGTTTCCATCGAATAAACGGATTACCGTTAACCTGGCCCCGGCCGATTTGCGTAAGGAAGGCCCTGCCTATGACCTGCCCATTGCCATCGGGATTTTGGCTGCGTCGCAGCAAATCTGGCCGGATAAGTTGGCGGGCGCTCTGTTTATCGGCGAATTGTCGTTGGATGGGGCGACACGCCATACCAAAGGCATTTTGCCGATGACCGCGTTGGCGCGGGCGCAGGGTTTTGTGCGGGTGTTTGTGCCGGCCGTAGATGCCCCTGAAGCGGCGCTGCTGCCAGATGTGGAAGTGCTGCCGGTTGCCAGCCTGTCTGACCTGGTGGGGCATCTAACGGGGATACGGCCGTTATCCCCCCTCTCTGTTAACCTGGAAGATGCCTTTGCCGGGGAAGCCACCTACGCCGCCGATTTTGCCGACATTATGGGGCAGGAGCATGTGAAGCGGGCCATGGAAGTGCCGCCGCCGGGGGACACAATATCCTCATGTCCGGGCCGCCGGGCGCGGGCAAGACGCTCATTGCCCGCTCGCTGCCCGGCATTTTGCCGCACATGACCATTGATGAAGCGCTGGAAGTGACCAAAATTTACAGCGTGGCCGGGCTGCTGCCGGCCGACACTCCGTTGATTCGGGAACGGCCGTTTCGTTCCCCCCACCACACCGTCAGCTACGCCGGGCTGGTTGGCGGTGGTGCCTGGCCGCGCCCCGGCGAAATCTCCCTGGCCCATCGTGGTGTGCTCTTTTTAGACGAACTGCCCGAATTTGGGCAAAACCTCATCGAAGTGCTGCGCCAACCATTAGAAGGGCTGCCACGAGAAGTATCCATCTCCCGCGCCAGTGGAACCGTCACCTATCCGGCTAATTTTATGTTGGTGGCGGCGCAGAACCCCTGCCCTTGCGGCTATTATGGCGATCCCGTTCATGCCTGCACCTGCTCCAACGCCATGATTACCCGCTACCAAAAGCGCATTTCCGGCCCGCTGATGGACCGCATAGACTTGCACATTGAAGTACCGCGGGTGGATTTTGAAAAGCTAACGGCCGTGCGCCGCGGCGAAACATCGGCCGAGGTACGGCAGCGCGTAGAGATAGCTCGCGCGCGCCAGACGGAACGCTTCCGCGCCAATGGCCTGTTCACCAACGCCGACATGGGTCCCAGCGAAGTGCGCGCCCTCTGCGAACTAGACGAAACCGGTAAACGACTGATGAAAAGCGCCATGTCGCAGATGGGCCTCAGCGCCCGCGCCTTTCATCGTGTCCTGAAAGTAGCCCGGACTATCGCCGATCTGACCGAGGCGGCCGTCATCCAACCGGCCCACCTGGCCGAAGCGCTGCAATACAGGCCACGGAACACGTGAGACGTGAGCCGTGTTCCGTAAGCTGTAGTCGGAACACGGAATTAGTCCTAATGTTTACTTGCCTGGAAACGCGCTCTGCGCTATTTTTACGGTCATTATCTGCGCATCAATCTACTCTGGAGTTTTGTAGTGGCCAATAACCGTCCGCGTTACGAAGAAGCCCTTAAACGAGGCGCGATGTACAGTTCCAAGTCGTTGTGGCCGGATGCCTTTCAGGCGTACCGTCTGGCCATCGCCGAATTCCCGAAGGAGGCCGCGCCCTATGCCGGCCTGGGCGAGGCGTGCCTGGGGCTGAAACAGTTGGACCGGGCGCTGGAATGCTTCAAGCTGGCCGCCAAACATTCCAATGGCGATGTGGTTTACCTGAAACGAGTCGCCGATATTCAGGAGCGCCAGGGTGATTTAACGGAAGCGGGCAAAACATATACGGCCGTTGGCGAAGTCCTGCTGCGCCAGCGCAAGTTGGAAGAAGCCATCGGGCATTGGGAAAGAGCCATCCGTTTAGATTCCAGTCTCTTAGGCCCCCACCGCCGCCTGGCGATGATCTTCCAACGGCAGAACAAAAAGCGCGAAGCGGTGCGCGAATATCTGGCTATCGCCCGCATCTTACAAGCCCAGGGCGACAATGTGAAAGCGTACCAGATGTGTCAGGCAGCCCTGCGCCTGGACCCTGGTAATCAAGATGTGTTGACGGCCGTTGCCCTCATTCGTCATGGCGAAGCCGGATTCGCCGAACCGGAGCCAGAAGAGATTGAAGTGCCGGGCATCACGGCTGAAGAACAGGCCGAGGCGGATGCGCTGACCGAAACGGTGCGCCAGATGGCTGCCATCTTCGAGGCCGAAGCACGCCAAAAACAGGCCGCTGCCAAACCGGTGCGCGTGAGTACAGACCCGGTAGATACGGCCGTTCGCCTGGCCGCCGAACAGTTGGCCGAAGAAATTTTCCGCGAAGAAGACGAACGCGACGCCGCCATAGCCCGCCAAACCGGCCTCAGCAAACTGGAACGCGACGCCCTCATCGGCCAGGCGATGGATTTTGAAAGCCGCCGTCAGGTAGACGAGGCCATCGGCTGTTACGAAAAGGCGATTCGCGGCGGTTTGCGTATGACGGCCGCTTATTTCAACATTGGCTTGTTGTACCTGCAAAAACAAGACTTGGAAAAAGCGCGGCGTATTCTGGGGGTTGCCGTGAAAGATGCTGCTTATGCCGATGCCGTAAAACTGGCTTACGGCCGGGCGCAGAAGGGGAAGTGATCTGCTCAGTAAGCAGTATTCAGTATTCAGTAAGCAGAAGGTTTTACTGAACACTCAACACTTACCAATCCTCCCACTACAGGAACACCATGGTCAACAAACTGATTGAGGCTCAGGCGGCCTTTGTCGGCGTTTGGGCATTGCTTTTGTCGGAGTTTCGGCAGGCAGACGGCCGTTCGCTCTTTCCATTGGGTGAACGGCCACAGGGCCAGATTTATTACCACGCCGCCGGCCACATGGCCGCCCAACTCATGCACCCAGACCGCCCCCGGCTGCGCTCTGGCGATATGTCGGCAGCGGCCGCTGCCGATCTTAAACTTGCTTTTGATGGCTACACGGCTTACTTTGGCGTCTACAGCATTGACGCCGCTGCCCGACAGGTAACCCATTACGTGCAGGGCAGCCTGCTGCCTAATTGGGTGGGCAAAGAGTTGGTGCGCTTCTATGAATTTTCGGCCGACGGCCGTATCCTGACCCTGACAACGCCGCCGATGGGGCCAGCAGATGCCCTGGTGATGGGGCGTCTGGTCTGGGAGCGGTTGGGTGGGTAACCTGCCCGATTTGTCTGGCCTGCCGGGCACACTGCTCTTCACCTTGCGGGCGCGCGCCGAAGAACACGGCCGTGCAGCCCGGCTGTTTACAGACCCATTGGCGGCGCAGTGGATGGGGCAGATTCCACAATCGGCGGCGATGCAGCAGGCGATGGCCGCCGCCTATTCGCCGGTGTTCCAACTGGGCACGGCCGTGCGCGCCCAGTTTTACGACGATGTGGCCGAACGTTTCCTGGCCAGCCATGAGCAGCCGGTCATCGTGGAATTGGGGGCGGGGTTGTCTACGCGGTTTGCCCGCCTGGGCGCAGAGCGGGCGCTGTGGTTGGAGTTGGACCTACCAGAGGCTATCGCCGTCCGCCGATTGGTAGATGTGGCGACGGCCGTTCATCGCTTCTTACCCTTTTCTATGGCAGATGAAGCGTGGGTGGCAGAGGTAACGGCCGTGCTGCCTGCCGGCGCTGCGCCAGGCGATATCCTGTTTATTGCCGAAGGGGTGCTGTTTTTTCTGGACCCGGCCGATGTGGCGGCGCTGCTGCGCCTGTTGGCGCTCTATTTTCCGGGGGCGACCTTTGCCCTGGACGTGCTGACCGAGCAGTTCAGCGCCAGTATGCGCCGCCGGTTTGCCGCACATGGCGCGCCCATACAATGGATTTTGTCGGATGCGCAGGCCCTCCATCACCTGGGTCTTACGGTGTTACGCAGCGCGGTGGCGGCCCATCAATCGCCCACTCGCTGGCAGGCGCTGGGTTTTGACCCAGACCAACTCCTGGCAACGGAGGTCAACATCCTGATTGAAGCGATGATTATTTAACCGGTTCGGCAGAGACGCGCCCCACTTTTGTTTAAGGGCGTTGCACCTCTAGCAGCCTGTCGGAAAAGTGAAATTTGGGCATGGTTCATTTCAGTCGATTTGTGCTTTACAAATTTAGCAAAAAAGCGTGTCATGCTGAGGTCCTCCGAAGCATCCCGTTCCTCTGGTGGGAGGGGGATGCTTCCCCGTTCGACGTTGCTCAGGGCCGAAGACTCCGCTCAGCATGACCATGCAGCGTAAATTTGTAAAGAAGATGTTCCGCTCAATGAACCATGCCGAAATTTGATACACGGATGATACGGATTTAACGGATTTACACGGATTTTCTGGTGCTTTATCGTAACGACTAAGGCTCTCTGGAAAGTTTGATGGTTGGTTTTCAGCCAACAAACCAACCAACAAACCGACCAAGGGCTTGGTAGTTACGATTTATCTGTGAAAATCGGTCCTACCCGTTCAATCCGTGTACCTATCTTGAGTTCTCCGACAACCTGCTAGTACACAATGACAGAAATAAGCCGACAGTTTGTAGAACGATTTTGTAAATCGCCCAACAAAAAACTCGCGCGTTATTTGTGCCGAGGTGTACTAGTATCTGTATAATTACAAAGAGAAGAAGACACAAGGAATGATGGAGGGATCATGCCTGATGAAAGTAAGATCAAAGTTCAATGTGTTCATTGCCAACGTTCAGAATATGAAGTCCCCTTGATGCTTTTGCACTTCCGGGGACGCCAAGTGTGGATTTGCGCCCAGTGTTTGCCCCTTTTGATCCACAATCCGAATCGTTTGGCGACAAAATTTCCGCAGGCGAAGGAAGTGGTGACCGGGCCACTGGCTTGAGCGGGCGTATGGCTGGCGCTGTGGTCAGCCGTGTGGGGCAAATTGAATCACTCCCCAACGGCCGTTAATCATCCAATTAGGGTCGCGTTCAGCAAGTAAAGCAATCTGGTCTGGCAGCAGCCCGGCGACAATTTCCGATTTGAGTGTGCGCAAAGCCAGGAGCGGGGCGGGGAAATAGGCCACAATCGTCGCAAACGAATCATCAAACGCCCAATGCCGGTCGCCTAACAGACGGCGATAGTTGGCGTCGCCTTTGCTGATAACCAGGTGGGCTGTCTGCAAATCGGCGGCCAGGTCGGTGGGCATTTCCCAGGCCGGCAAAGGCGCTGTCCAGAAGAGAGGGGCGCGCAGTTGTAAACGGCCGTCATCCAAACACGCCTGTAACCGCCGCCCCACTGCCTGCATATCCGGGTCGTTGGTCTGGCTCAGGTGAGCAATGGTGTGCCGCGCATCGGCAGTGGTGGCATCAGAGACAAAGGTGGGGTGGAATTTGAGGTGTAGGGCCACGGATACGGCCGTACCGCTGTGCAGCGCGTAATCCACCAGGCACAAATCGCCCACCAGTTCCAGCCCGGCATTGTCGGCGACAAGAGCCAGGTGGATGGGGCGGCTAGGGGCAAGCAGATGGTGGATAACGGCCGTGCTGTCATCCACCACCAGGTGGGCCTGTCTTGTTTCGTCATCATGGCGCGGAGTGTTGGCGGCGTCGGCCGGCCATAGGCTTAAATCCGCCTGATTGCCCCACAGGGCCACCGAGAGCAAATGCGCCAGGGCCTTTTCTTTGGCGTCTGGCTGCGCCAGCCACTGGTTGACGGTTTTACACAAGTCGGCGATGGTCGCATGGGTGGTGGCCAGCCCTTGTTGTTTTTGGTAGGCGAAGGGGTCATAAACGGCCGTCGCCGCCCCTTGCTCAAAATATTGCGTCGCCTCCAACACCCGGCGATAAAAATAAGTCTCCACAAAAAACCAGGGCGCTTGCAGCCAGGATTGCCCCAGATACGGCAGACAATACTGCCGCCAATCAGCCGCGTCTGGGGCATTGTGGTCAAACAACGGGCGAATAGCGCCGTTGGGAATTTCTTCGATGAGCGCCTGAACGTCGGCGGCGATATGGGAGCGGAAATTATTCTCGGCCAGAATACGCCGCCCAATCTCCGGCAGGCGCACAGCGATGGAGTAATGGGTAAATGTGCCCGTCTCCGAACCACGCAGCGAGGCGGGCAGAGGTAAACGAGGTAACTGTTGATCGGACATCTGAACCACTCAATCCCGCGTTAGTTTGCGGTAGCTGATCCGGTGTGGCCGGTCGGCGGCGGCGCCCAGACGGGCGCGGCGGTCTTCTTCGTAGGCGTCGTAGTTGCCGATGAACCAGCGCACTTCGCTGTCCCCTTCAAAAGCCAGGATGTGGGTGGCGACGCGGTTGAGGAACCAGCGGTCATGGGAGATAACCACAGCCGAACCGGCAAAGTTTTCCAGGGCGTCTTCCAGGGCGCGCAGGGTATTCACGTCCAGGTCGTTGGTCGGTTCGTCCAGCAGTAAGACATTGGCCCCGGACTTCAGCATTTTAGCCAGATGGACCCGGTTGCGCTCACCGCCAGACAGGTCGCCCACTTTTTTCTGCTGATCGCTGCCGGGGAAGTTGAAGCGGGCGACAAAGGCGCGAGTTGACGCGCCGGTTGCCCAGGTTGATGGAATCTTCGCCGCCAGAAATCTCTTGCCAGACAGTTTTATCGCCATCCAGGGTATCGCGGCTCTGGTCTACATAGGCCAATTCCACCGTATCGCCGATGCGTAGGGCGCCGCCGTCTGGCTGCTCCTGGCCGACGATCAGGCGGAACAGGGTGGTTTTACCGGCCCCATTTGGCCCAATGACGCCAACAATCGCTCCCGGTGGAATGTCGAAGCTGAGGTTTTCGTAAAGGAGGGTACGGCCGTATGCCTTGCTAATCCCATTGGCCTGAATGACGACGTCGCCCAGGCGCGGGCCGGGTGGGATGAAAATTTCGCGCTCTTCGTTCGCCCGTTCCACATCCTGGTTGAGCAGTTCGTTGTAGCGAGAAATACGCGCTTTCGACTTGGCGCGCTGCCCTTTGGCCGACAGATTGACCCATTCCAGCTCGCGCTGCAAGGTTTTGACACGGGCCGATTCTTTCTTTTCTTCGCGGGAGAGGCGGTCTTGTTTTTGTTGCAGCCAGGAGGAGTAATTGCCTTTCCAGGGGATGCCGTAGCCGCGATCTAGTTCCAAAATCCAACCGGCGACATTGTCCAGGAAGTAGCGGTCGTGGGTAACGGCGATGATGGTTCCGGGATATTGCTGCAAGTGGCGTTCCAGCCAGGCCACCGATTCGGCGTCCAGGTGGTTGGTGGGTTCGTCTAGCAGCAAGATGTCTGGCTGTTGCAGCAGCAGGCGGCAGAGGGCCACCCGTCGGCGTTCACCACCGGAGAGGATGGCGACGGCCGTATCGCCCGGCGGCGTGCGCAGCGCGTCCATCGCCAGTTCCAGGCGGTTGTCCAAATTCCAGGCATCCATATGGTCCAGCTTGTCTTGCAGCCGGCCCTGCTCTTCGATGAGGTCGTTCATTTCATCATCGGTCATTGGTTCGCCGAATTTCAAGTTGATTTCGTCAAACTGGCGCAGGGCGTCTACCACTTCTTGCGCCCCTTCTTCGACGACCTCGCGCACGGTGCGGCTCTCATCAAGCAAAGGTTCTTGCTCCAGGAAGCCGATGGTGTAGCCGGGGGAGAGAACCGTTTCGCCCAGGTGGTCGGTATCCACCCCGGCCATGATGCGCAGCAGAGTAGATTTGCCGGAGCCGTTGAGGCCCAGAACGCCAATTTTTGCGCCGTAAAAGTAGGACAGGGAGATGTCTTTGAGGATTTGTTTGTTGGGGGGAACGATTTTGCCCACGCCCATCATGGAGTATATGATT
Organism: Candidatus Leptovillus gracilis; assembly: GCA_016716065.1. NCBI lineage: Bacteria > Bacillati > Chloroflexota > Ardenticatenia > Promineifilales (SeqCode) > Promineifilaceae (SeqCode) > Candidatus Leptovillus > Candidatus Leptovillus gracilis. Next base: position 279,655 of record JADJXA010000005.1, read on the forward strand.
TTCTTGTCATCGGTGGTCATGGTTGGTCTGGTAATCCTTTGTCTGGAAGTCTGATAATCTGGTCGTCTGGTTGTTGGGAGCCGTAATCAGTTTTCAGTAGGCGTTACCTCTGCAAAACGCGCGCTGAATACTGAACACTGAATACTGAATACCGCTGCTAAGTGACAAGCCACTGTTCAGCGGCGGCGCGGTCGGTGAAGAAGTGGATCTGGTTCCCTCTGTTGCATTCGTAGACCAGTTCGTGGAAACGAGGGCTGGGGATGGCCGCCAGATTAACGACAAAAGCCGTTTTTATCCGATAGTTTGTCAGCTTCAAAAAAACTTCTCCGGCCAGGCCGCTGCTCAGATCAAAAAAGGCGGGCGCCAGGTGCGCTTCGTCCAGCAGCAGTTTTTGGGACTGTGTGTGGACGCTGTTTGCCAGCAAATCCAGCACGTCGCCGCCACTGGCAATGATTGGGTCTTGAGCGGTGGGTGAGACGTATACGGCCGTTGTCTGGTTACTTTCTGTCATGAAGTATGCTGTAAAAATGGCTAGAGCGAGAGCAAGAGTATTGCCCAGATTCTTCCTCTAGCTCTAAGCTCATGGAAAGAGCTGCATCTGGGTTGGCCCAGGTCGTGTCAATTTGTCGGGCGCAGCGCGGCGCGAACCGGGCTGCCATCACCTCCGCCGATTTTTAGGGGCAGAGCCACCAGTTCATAAAGGCCATCAGGCGCGTGAGTCAGGTCCAGTCCTTCCAGGATGGCGATCTGGTTGCGCAGCATGGCGTGGTGGCCGGGCAACTCCTGGCTGTCTATGGCGTCCATGGAGGGAGCGTCGGTCCCGTAGAGGATAACGCCGCGTGCGCCCAGGAAATCGGCCAATTCAGGGCTGGGGTGGGGGATGGCCGGTGGAAACTGGTCATGGGGCAGTTGGCCGATGGGGGTACGGACGAGCAAACGCGGGGCGCGGGTGAGATCGTAGGCGGCAAAATCGGCCGGGAAGAGGGGACCGGCCGGTTTTTGCACTGTGACGACCTGGGCCAAACCCCAGAACGGCCGTAAATCCACCTGTTCCAACGTCACCCCAGCGTCATCAAAATGGTAGGGCGCGTCGGCATGGCTGCCGGTGTGGGCGTTCAGCGTCAGGTCGGTCAGGTTGACATTGGCGCCATCTTTCTTTTGCAAGACGGTTCGCAAGGTAAATGGATCGCTGCCGGGCCAGACGGCCAGACTGGAAGTTAAAGTGCGGCTGATGTCTATAATTGTCATGGGCAAGCAGTATAGTCGTGGGGGCAACGGCCGTCAACCATCATTTCGGTTTGCGCTGGAGTTGTGGGACAATTGGATTTTGAATTTCCGATTTCGGATTTTGGATTGCGGCTTATGAAGAAAGAAACAATCATGTTGGTGGTAGTGGCCGGGGTGTTGATTGTTGGCGTGTGGTTGTTAGGGCGGGTGACCGCCCAGGCCGGCGATTGGGCAGCCTATTTGCCGCTGGTGACACAATCAGAGCCAGAGCCGGAGCCGCTGGTGGAGATGCGCGGCCTGTGGGTGACGCGCTTTGATTGGACGCTGAACCCGGCCGACATCAATCCGGCCAAACTGGACGAGATTGTCGAAAATGCTGCCCTGGCCGGCTTTAACGCCCTCTTCTTCCAGGTACGCGGCGAAGCCGATGCCTTTTACGCCTCCAGCTATGAACCCTGGTCCAAACGACTGACCGGCACATTGGGACAAAACCCCGGCTGGGATCCGCTGCAATACTTTATTCAGAAAGCCCACGAACGCGGCCTGCAAGTCCACGCTTACATCAATGTTTATCCAGTCTGGCTGGGCTGCGCGCCACCGCCAGACAACACCACGCCGCGCCATTTGTATTATCTGATTCAGGACGCCCATGGGACAACGGCTGGCAAGCTGAACGGCTTGCAGTGGGACACCAACGGCAGCGTGATTTGCGATTCCTACCTGCGGGCCAGCCCGGCCTCGCTGATGGTGGACGAGCATTTGCTCAACGTGGCCGCCGACCTGGTGACGCGCTACGACGTGGATGGCCTGCATCTGGACCATGCGCGCTACGCGGCGCGCAGCAGCTCGTGTGATCCGGTGAGTACGGCCGTTTATGGCGCCGATTGTTTTGGCAGCAATGGGCAGGTGGCCTATGCCGACTGGCAGCGACAGCAGGTAAACGCCGCCATCGCCAAATTCTATGCGCAGATTGTGCCGCTGAAACCGGACATCTGGTTGTCGGCGGCAGTGTGGCCGATTTATGTTGATATTTGGGGATGGGGCGGCACACAAGGCTACCACGATTATTACCAGGATTCCAAAGCATGGCTGGCAAATGAATCTCTGGACACCATTATGCCGATGATTTACGGCGGCAGCTTTTGGACCCAGGCACGGTTTGAAACACTGGTGGCCGATTTTCAGGCAAGTCGCAGCGGCCGTTACATCATCCCCGGCATTGGCGCAGATTTTGCCGACTTCAGCGAAATTGAGGCGCGAATTGCGCTGGCGCGGGCAGCGGGCACAGCCGGCCACGCCATTTTCTCCTACGGGGCGCTGCTGAGTCGGGGCTACTTTGATGATCTGGCAGAGGGGCCTTATGCGGAGACGGCCGTTGTGCCACCCATCCCCTGGCGATGAACGGCAACATGGTCAGACAACTAAAACAAAAATTGGTTGGCTAACAAACTAACCAACCAATAAACCAGCCAACCACCCCACTCAAACTTAAAAGTCAGAAGTGATCGGTATCGTAAAATCTACGCGCGTGCCGTGCCCCATCCGGCTCTGAATCTTCATCTCGCCACCCAACATCTCAATGCGTTCACGCAAAGAAGACAAACCGATGGTCCGGTTGTTGGCGTTCAGCGTCTCATCCACGTTAAAGCCGCTGCCATTGTCCTCGACAACCGCCTGCACATGATCCTGGGCCAGATCCAACGAGACCTGGATTTGGGTAGACTGCGCGTGAAGCAGAGAATTATTGAGCAGTTCTTGCACGCCACGGAAAATCGTTACTTCGATATGGCTCTCCAACCGCCGCTCAACACCGGTCACCGTGATCGGCGCTGAAATGCTGTTTTTCTCCTGAAAAGATTCAACATACCGACGCAACGTCGGCACAACACCCAAATCATCCAACATCATGGGACGCAAGTCGAAGATAAAATCCTTCACGTCGTTAAACGTGCCGGCGGCGGCGCTCTTAAGGGCATTCAACTCGGCGCGCGCCCGATCCGGATTCACGTCAAAGAAACGCTGGCAAATTTCTGCCTGCAGAATGAAGTTGCTCAACGAAGACGCCGGGCCATCGTGCATTCGGCGCACCAGACTTTGACGACCCAATTCCTCCGTTTGAATCACACGAATCACGTTGGAATGATCGCCAACATTCTTGCGGGCAGGGCTTTTGCTGCTAATAGGAATGGCTCCCATTTCTTGCGTCAGGTCTAACAAACGACGCTGGAATTCGGACAAACGTTCCAGATTTCGTTGGTCGCTTTGCAGCTTTTCCAACTGTCCGCGCATGGTAAATAGACGCTGTTGGACATCGTTCAGAGCCTCGTAGGCTTCCTTGATATCCTCGCGGGGCAGGGTCTCGAAATTAGTTTGCAACTGCCGTGTATAGTTTGTAACCTGAGCATTACGCTGCGCCAGCCGCTCAACTTCGGCCGCGCTTTGTTTGATCAGAATATCAATCTCTTTCAGATCGCGTTGTGTCTGCTCGTAATCTTTTTGGGCTTCTTCTAAAAAGTCGTGCAGCGAATCGCCTATAGCTTCTTCCATCATCAGACGTTTTTCCCTAGATCAGGTGCAGCGCACCTGTGACTAACTGAAATCAAGTACACCCTTTACTAAATAGCGTTACCACGCCAGAGGATGGCATCCTTTGCTGCGAACTCCGGTTAAGAAGATACCTGGGTTCCTTCCAGACGAACCCACCCGTGGCGCAGCGCATAAACGGCCGCCTGGGTGCGGTCATCTACCCGTAATTTGCGTAAGATGGCCGTCATATGGTTTTTCACCGTTTGATGGCTAATTCCCAGTTTGTAGGCAATTTCCTTATTGCTCAACCCCTTGGTCACATGCTCTAAAATTTCCATTTCGCGGGGCGATAAGGGCACAAAAAGCTCATCACTGTCACTGACCAATGGGCCACTAAAACGGCCGATTTTTTGCTCGATCCAGGACAACAGTTCGTCGTAAGCCATGATCTTATCGCCGACGGCGTATTTGCCGGCAAAAACGGCCTGGATAATATTGGTTAACGACTCTGGCGTCACATCTTTGGGACAATAGGCGGAAGCGCCAACGCGAAAAGCGTGGAATACCTGTTCCGCATCATCATAACCGGTAATCATGATCACCTTCACGTCAGGAAACTGGCTCTTAATCTTGCGGGTAACCTGCAAGCCATTGATGGTGGGCAGGTTAATGTCCATCAAGATGACGTCTGGTCTGATGTCCAGAACGGTTTCAATGGCTACTTCGCCGTCAGCCGCTTCGCCAATGACGTTCATGATCGGATCGGTATCCAGCAGATCTCTTAAACCCTGGCGGAACAAGGGATGATCGTCAACTATGAGTACTTTGATTTGTTCTGACACGGAAACTCACCTCTCGCTTGTGCCGCCACGCCCAACTGTCTGGCGTTTTAGCGGATCATGATGTGTTTCACACATTGATACAGGTTCCAACAGGTCTGGTAAAGTAGGCCGGAATGCCTGCGCTGAGTCAGTTTAGTCTGGTTGGGAACAGTGGCAGTATACCATGAAAAAGAGAGCTTATGCAAACCTGGGATGGCGCGGGAGTGCTGCCCGCCGCGGCGTAATGGTTGTCAGGGAAGTTGATAAACGGCCGTCCCATTCACCCCCTGCGCCGCCGTCCAGGCAAAGTTGGTGGCGTACAACAGGCGAATCTCCGGGTCAGAGGTCAGGGGCTGGTATTCCCAGCCCGGCGCGGTCACCAGGTAGCGGGCGTCGCTGGCGCGGACGTAGGCCGCCAGACTCATTTCATCGGCCAGCAGAGGGATGATTTCCGGCGAAATGAGACCGGCCAGGTCCAGCAGCGGCCGCTGCGCAAAATAGCCTATCGCCCCAATATCATGGGCGGCAATCAGGGCGTCGGGTGGGGTGTTGGCTGCCAGCCAGTGGGCCGCGTCTACCATTTCGCCTTCGATAAAAGCCACGTCGGCGGCGTAGCTTTGCGCCCCCAGCAGCAAAAAGAGCAGCAGCAGCAAACCAAAAGTCAGCCCGGCCACTTGTTTGACGATGCGCGCCTGACGGCCGCTGCCCATCTTGGCCCACAACCACAACCAGCCGGCCAAGCCATACAACAGCCAAATCGGCAGGGCGGCGAAGAGATAACGGCCGTGTTGATAGGTCACCGGCAGCCGCCAGGCATACAGCAGCACATGGCCGCCAGCCCACCACAACGGCAGCGTAACCAGCAGTCGGCGGCTGGACCAGTCGGCCTGCAAGGCGCGCCAACCGGCCACCACCAGGCCGGGCAGCAGCAGCAGGTGGGCGCTGCTCAGGCCGCGCCAGCCAGACGATGGCCCACCCAGGCTAAAATAGAGCAGCCCAACAAACCGCGACAGCAGCGGCGTACTCAGAAGCGCCTGGTACTCGGCCTGTTTAGCGTAAAAGGTGTTGGGCCAGATGCTGCCGCTGGCGGACAAATTGAAGGCGAAATAAGGCAGCAGGGGTACGGCCGTTAACAGCCCATATACCACCACAATTTGCACCCGCTGCCGCCGCGCCGCCGGCCGCAGCAGCAGCCCCACGACCACCAACAGCACCAGCACCACCCCATCCGGCCGCGTCAAAATCAACAAGCCCGACAACACGCCCAGCACCGCCGCCGTTCTTCCTGCCTGACCAACCGCGCCCGCCAAACGGCCGTACAGCGCCACAATCTGCATCCCCAACGCCGCAAACAGTATCGTCTCCATGCCGCTGGCCGCGCCCCATACCAGCGGCCAGGTCAATGCCAACGTCAGACCGGCCAGCCAATCCTGCGCAGCCAGTTCCGGCCAGTAGACGCGCCATGTCTGCATCCCGGCCAGCGCCAGCCACAGCAGCGCCAACCCACCCAGCAAAAAGGCCCACAACAAATAAGGCAGGCGTAGCGCATAACCCAACGCCAGCAGCAGGGTCCACAATGGCGCGGTAGACCCGGCGCTGACAACGCCGGGCACATATTCCCAACGGCCGTGCTGCGCCAGGCTGCGCGCATAGGTTTGATGAATCCAGCCATCATCCAGGGGAAAGCCGAGGCCACCCGCCAGCGCCGACCAACCGACAAACAAGGCCATCACCAGGGCGACGGCCGTTACCACCCACCAGCGACGGTTCACGGCGCGTCCTCCGGCCAGACGAAGCGGTACAGCACAAAACCATCGCCAAAATCGCGCACTTTTTGCAGCTCAGGCAGACTAACTTCCTCGTTATACAGGGCATCCAGCGGCTTGGGGTGATCGGCGTCGAACAACAGATAGCCCACCTTGAACTGGCGCGCCACCTGCCGCAGGATGTCGGGCGGTTCGTTGGGCGTAGCGACGGCCGGCAGCCGGGTATGGTAATAGAGGCCCGGTGGGTCGCCGGTCATCACGGCCGTGCCGGGAGGAACGATTGTCCCAACCTGGCGGTAGATGGCCGCCTCTGCGGTTTGCAGTGGTTGGCCGCCAGACACGGCGAAGCTGACCACAAATACCAGCAGGACAAACGTCGCGGCGAAGAGGCGTTTGGCCGGTTCTGGCCGCCAGGCAGAGCGCCGCGCCGCAATCCAATCCACGGCAATGTCTATACCCAGCGCCGCCAGGGCCATAGACCAGGGCCACAAAGCGGTGGAGGAATGCAGCAGGCTGCCGCGCTGCCCCGGAAAGGTGAAGATAAAAATAATCGCGCCGTAGAGGATAAAGGTGTACCAGGTGAACGGCCGTAAAAAGCGCTTCGTCCGTTCCGCCCGCCCCAGGCGCAGCCAGGCCCACACAAAAAACAGGGTAAACACTGTCAGGCCGGTGACGGCGACAAAGGTTTGCGCCGCCAGCGACGCCGCCGCCAGCTTGGAGCGCAAGATATTGCCCCAACCCCAGGCCAGATAACTATCCAGAGCGAAGTGACGGCCGTAGGAAAACACGTCATCATACGTCGTCAGAAAAATGGTCTGTGTGCCCACCGCCGACATTGGCTGGCCGATAAGCTGGTACGTGCGCCAGAACCAGGGAGCCATCACCAGCAAATAACCCAGGCCAAACAACACGGGTTGGCGGATGAGCGCTGGGAAGTGGCGGGGTCTGTCGCCCGCGCGCCACGCACCCGCGCGCCACGCGCCAGCGCGCCACGCGCCAGCGCGCCACGCGCCAGCCTCGTACAGCCAGATCACGCCGGCCGCGCCCACCAGCAGCAGCCCGTCGGCGCGGGTGAGGTGGCCCAGCCCGGCCAGCAGCCCGGCCAACAGCCAATAGCGCGCGCGGCGCGTTTCGTGCGCCCAGGCCAGGGCCAGCAAGCAGCCGCCGCCTACCCAGGCAAATAGGACAAAAGTGGTCGGCTGCACCCAATAAGCGGCGTAATAGCCACCGGCGGCCGTAAACAACGCGGCCGTGCGGGCAATCCAGCGCTGCTGTTTCAAGTGCCAGGCGATGCCATAACTCAGCCAGGGCAAAAACCCGGCCATCAGCCAGAAAGGAAACTGCGCGGCGCGAAAACTGCCGCCGATAGCATAACCGGCAGCGGCAATGAAAGCTGGCAGGGGCATCCAATAGGTAAAGCTGGGCGTGGGCAATCCGGTAGGCTCATCCAGGTACTGCCAGATGATTTCTTCGGTCAGGCCATGCCCTTCGGCCAGCCGTTGGGCATTGGTGGTGTAGTAAAAGGCGTCGAAGTAGGTGGGATGGCTCATACGCAGTGCCCAGAACGCCTGCACCGCCAGGGTCACCAGGGTAATCCACAGCAAGTCGCGCCGGGTTTGGCGCTGGCGCAAAAATTCAAACATGGTGTCTTATTGCTGCCGGATAAAAATTTGGGCTACGTCGTCGGCGTAGGCTAACTGCCAATTGGAACTGGCTTGCAGCAGCGCGGTTAGCGGCGCGCCGGTTTCCATGAGTACGTAGGCGACGGCGTAGTCGGTCAACGGCTCCTGCCAATTTTCGGTTACTTCGTAGGTTTGTAAATAGTAAAAAAGGAAGGGATCGCCGTAGACGTCGGCACGGCCGTCTACAAACACCGGCAGTCCGCGCCAGATCAGGTAGCCGCCCCAATTGTAGCTGTTGTAGCCGGGTTGGTCGGCCAGGCCGCTGGACTCCAGGTAATCTACGGCCGTTACCGGATAGCGCGCGGCGATAGCGGCTGTGTTTTCGGCGATTTTGTTAGCCGTCCAGCCCAATGTCCCGAACACGGCCAGCAGCAGCAGCAGCCAGTTCAGCGCCTGTATCACGGCCGTTGACCGTCGTTCTGGCATTTCGCCGCTGAGCAAGGGGTAGACGGCCGTCTCCTCCAGACTGCTCAATAGATGTCGCGCCACAATCGGCGCGCTGACAATGGCAAACAGGGGAATGTTGCGGGCGGAAAGCAGGCCAGCCGCGGCCGTGCCGCCAAACAGCAGCAGTTCGTCCCAGGTGGGGCGGCGGCGGCTAAAGATCATGCCAATCACGCCCAGCGCCGCCAGGGCGATAAAGGGCCAGAAGATGTTGACATGGAAATCGGGTGAATGCCATTCCTGGATGTAGACTTGCATAGCCGAACTGCCCAGGGTGAGAAAGGGATAAATCCACAGTTCGGGACCATTGGGGTTCAGCACGGCCGTGCCCAAACTCAGCGCCGTCAGCGCTGCCAGGAAACGAATGTCGGCCCAGGCCAGGGTGCGCGCGCCGCCGCCGCGCCACTGTTGCAGCGCCTCGCCGACGGTGTACGTGCCCAACAAAACCACGCCCAACAGGTAACCGCTGTGAAAATTGGCCCACAACACGCGCTCAACAGCGGCAGCAGCCAGAGGGGTCGCCGCCGGATTTTTTTGTCTTTGAAGCGCTCAACCAGGAAAACGAAGACGGCCGTAAACAGCAAATTAAAAATCTGCGGCCGCGCCCCCCACACGATAGCCGACGCAAAAGCCGCCAGCAGCACCACAAACGCCGCCAGAAACGGCCGTCCCGGCGTCACCAGATATACCAGCCAAAAGGTCAGCGTAATCAGCAGGGCAAACACCACCATCAGGCCCGGCAGCCCGCCCATGACATACACGCCCCACATGACCACCTGCGACAACCATTCGTGGGTAATCCATTCGTGGTCCGGCACAGTGAATGAAAAAACATCCTGCCGCGGGATGCCCTCTTGCAGGATGTATTCGCCGGTGCGCAAATGCCACCACATATCCGGATCCAACGTCGCCCGCACCGCCATAGCGAAGAGAGACACCAGGAATAAAGCCGTAAAAAGTCGCCGAACTGTCATGGTTGGTGTTTTTTAGATTGGACCAATCTCCAAGATTGGTCCAATCTGGGCCATGTAATTTCTCGATGATCGCTTAGTTGCAGGGATGACGGGGCGGTTTCGCCCGTCGGGCGAGTAGTTTGCACCCGCCCCCCGTTAACCTTCATAACGGCCGTTGCGCATACACCGTAAACAAATCGCCCAGGTTCACCGGCAAGGCCACCTGCTCGATGTGCAGCCCATGTACCAGCGACTTTGCCAGCTTGCCCAACGGCCGATTCAACCCGCCAATACGGCTGGCAATATAGTTCAGACGCAAATAACGGCCGCGCGCGCCCTGCCAACGCACCACAAACCCGACCTGGGTCAACATCTGCTGCATGGTTTTCTGGCTAAAGTAATGCAGGTGCATGTCCATGTACCAGGGCCAGCGCGACCCCATCAGCCGGGCGAACAGGCTGTCTACGTCCATGGTGTGCAGCGCCAGCCAGCCACCGGGTTTCAGCAGACGGTACGCCTTACGCATTTCCGCCGCCGGGTCATCTACATGCTCAATCACATCCCACATGGTGATCAGGTCGAATTGACGGCCGTCTAATTCCACCGCATCTTGTGTGCCCACAATCACATTAAGGCCATGTCGCTGCGCCTCGGCGCTGGCCCAATCGGACGGTTCTACGCCCATAGCCTGCCAGCCAGCCGCCCCGGCCACTTCCACAAACACGCCAATATAGGCGCCCACGTCTAACAGGGCACGGCCGTTGCCCGGCCCGGTCCACTTCTCTAAATGCTGCAAATGCTTGCGAAAGGTCAGCTCGCGGCCAACACGCTCAGAAACATAGGTTTGGTCTTCAACGGCCGTATACGCCGCCAACAGATCGCTTTCGGCCCAACGCGGATTGGCATATACAAAACCACAATAGACGCACTGCACAATCTGTGGATGATGCCCATAACCGGGATTGGTACAACGAAAAGCGTCTACGTTAACCAACTGGCTGCCGTTTAGCGTCGCCGGATGGCGTACCGTATATTCATTGCGGTCACACAAGCTGCAATTAACGTCAATCATGGGGTGATCGGCACGGCCGGTCGCCGGGGTTCACCGCCGCGCAAACGCCGCAGGAAAAGGCGAAACACCGTATACTGCGCCTTAAACACTTCCTGGCGCGAAATTTTCGTCTGCCCTTTGCGGCGATCTTCAAAAATAATCGGTACTTCGCCAATTTGCCAACCGCGCCGCTGGCACATAAACAACATCTCCACCAGGAAAGAATAGCCGCTGGAAAAAATCTGGTCCAGGGGAATAGATTCCAACACCTCGCGGCGATAGAGGCGGAAACCGGCGGTGGTATCTTTGGCTTTCAGTCCCAGTAATGTTTTGGCAGCCATGTTCGCCGTCCGGCTGAGAAAGACGCGCTTCCAGCTGCAATCTTTTTGCCCACCGCCGGGCACATAACGCGACCCGATGACCACATGCTTCTCCCGGCTCAGTTCGAGCATCGCCGGAATGTAGCGCGGGTTGTGGGAAAAATCGGCGTCCATCGTCATCACCCGCCGGGCATTCAGTTCGCCTATCGCGGTTTTGAAACCGGCGATGTAGGCCGTGCCCAACCCCATTTTGCCGGGCCGGTGGATGGCATACACGCGGCCGGGACATTTTGCCACCCAGTCATCGGCCATCTGGCCGGTTCCGTCTGGGGAATTATCATCCACTACCAGAACACCAATTTTGACGGGTAAAGCCAATAGCTGGCTGATTAAGTCGTCGAGATTATCCGCTTCGTTATATGTTGGTACAATTACAAAGGCTTCTACGTCATCCATACCATTTATCCTCTTCAGACAGGCAGGTGATTGTAACGAGATTGCCTGATAGGGTCAAAATAGGCACACATGAAAATAGGCATTTTATCGCGCAATCGTATGTTGTACAGCACCCAGCGTTTGACCCAGGCGGCGCGGGAACAGGGGCATGAGGCGTTGGTGATTGATACGACGACGGTGGCTGTGGAAGCAGGCACGGCCGTTGACGAAGCCATCAAAGTGGTCAAGCGCGGCCTGGTTCCGGGGTGGGGCCAACAGCGGGGCGGGGCGGTGCGGGCGGTGACGCGGCTGCCCCAGTTGGATGCCATCATCCCACGCATTGGCACGTCCATTACCCAATATGGTCTGGCGGTGGTGCGCCAGTTTGAAGCGCACGGCGTGTGGACCACGGCCACCTCGGCGGCGATTGCCTGCTCGCGGGATAAGCTGCACAGTTTGCAGCTCATGGCTCAGGCCGGGCTGCCTATTCCCAGGACGGCCCGTTGTCGCCCAACCAGAAGCGCTGCTAACGGCCGTCCAATCTGTCGGCGGGCCGCCGGTTATCATCAAACTGGTGCGCGGCACACAGGGTAAGGGGGTGATTCTGGCGCGCAATCTGGCGACGGCTGAGGCGGTGATGAAAACCATTCAACAGGCAAACCGGGAAGCGCTGATCCAGGAGTTTATCGCCGAATCGGCCGGTAAGGATTTGCGTCTGATTATCGTGGGCAACCGCTGTGTGGCAGCCATGGAGCGGCGCGCCAGCGGCGAAGGAGAGTTTCGGGCGAATTTACATTTGGGGGGAACGGCCGTGTCTATCTCGCCAGACAAAGAGATGGTGAAGCTGGCGGTGGCCGCCGCCCAGGCGCATAGGCTTAAAGTGGCCGGGGTAGACATTTTGCTCGCCCGGCGCGGCCCGCTCGTTCTGGAAATCAATTCCTCGCCTGGCTTACAAGGCATCGAAACCGTCACCGGCGTAGACGTGGCCGGCGAAATCGTCAGTTATCTGGAACGATCTACTCGCCGCTAGCAGCCTGTCGGAGAACTCAGGATAGGTACACGGATTGAACGAATTCGACGGATTTTTACGGATAAATCACCAGAAAGATCAGTGTAAATCTGTAAGGGTCACGATTTGGTCAAAGTCATTCTGAGCAGAGTCTTCGGCCAGCCGGCTTCGGAGCGAAGAATCCCTATTTGTCGGTAGCCAGGGGATTCTTCCTCGAAGACTCGTCAGAATGACAGTGCTTCCAACCAAATCGTGACCATTACAAAATCGGTGTAAATCCGTTAAATCCGTGTCATCCGTGTATCCATTTCTACTTTTCCGACAGCCCGCCAGGAAGGAAAAATCGTCAATCGTTAATCGCCAATCGCCCACACTACCCCTCCCCCTCTACCACCGGCGGCACGCGGACAATGGGCACATTGGCGGTATCCCCTTCCACCGACACCGCCGCGCCAATGACCCAGCCCGGCTCGCCTGCCAGGCAGCAAAGCTGCCACCACTCACCATTTGCCGATTGTCCGACCATTTCATATCGCCCAGACTGGGTAATTTCGCCAATGATCGGATACTCAGTGCCGGGTCCCTGGCGCACGTTGAGCCGTAACACATTGACGACTACCAGGGGCACGGCCGTTGGCGGCAGTGTGGCGCTGGCTGTTGGCGCGGGGGTAAATGTGGGCGGCGGCGTTGGAAGCTGCGTGGTTGTGGCCGTGGGCACGGCCGTTGCTGTATCTATGGGTGGCTGTTCGGCCGCTGCGCTGGTCGGGGTCGTTTGTCCGGCAGGGGTTGGGCTGGGGGCATTTGTCGGGGCGATGACTAAGAGCGCGGGCGGGGTTGGCGCGCTGGCCGCTGCGCCAAAAAAGCGGCCGAAAGCCAGCAGCACGGCCGTTAGCAGCACACCGGCAGCCAACACGCCCCATACCACCCTTGTCGCCCAGCGGCGCGGTTCGGCCAGTTGGCCGCGCAGTTCAACCGGCAGCGGACCAGACGCGGCCCGGCGAAACACCGGGCACGCTTCATGGTCCGCCCCCAGGCAAAAAGCCTGTTGGTGTGCCAGGGAAACCTGTTCAGCCGGCTGGGCGTGATGGCATGTGCCCGCCGGCGATACAAACAAAAAGCGCGTCGCCGCATCGTCTGGGCTGCCCAGGTGGGGGCAGCCCTGGGTTAGTTCCGACAATGGCTGCGTAGGCAGGGGAAGCGGTAGGGATACGGCCGTTTCCAGCGGAAACGAATCGTCCACAAACTGCTCAGGCAGTCGCCCCTGCCCGGCCCCATTTTTGCCATTTTTCACACCCAAAGACATGCTGTTCCCTTTTGTAAGTCTCCTACGAAAATAGAGTTGTCAAATCTTAAAGATTTGACAACTCTAACCCTCATGAAGTCTCTAGTGTATCTGGAGCATTTACCTTGCGCAAAAGTATCTATCGCGCCCCGGCAATTCCAATTGTGGTAGGGGCAGGACGGCGCGGACAAGTAACAGCCGCAGCGGACGGCATTTTCCCGCGCCGTCTCGCCCATTTTTGCCTGAACCGGGCGAGATAGGCGGCAGCAGAGGTCTTGGAGAATGGCCGAGACAATGGCCCGCCCGTCCCGCCCCTACGAGCAGGTTCATATTTGGAATTGCTGATCGCGCCCAGGGCGATTGCCCAAAGCGTTTCATGACAATTCACCATCGGTTGGCTGCCTGACGGTATAATGCCACTGTCACAAAGTGAGCCTACGCGGTGTTTAGTGAGGTGAATTGGACACAACCGATCCCAATCCAGGACAGACCATGACTGCCTTGCCGGACAACATTCTGTCGGACAATAGACGGTTGCAACGCCTGAGCACAGGCGATGCGGCCACGTTTGAAGAGCTGTTTCACGAGCATTACGACCGCGTGTACGGGTTGTTGTTTCGGTTGCTGGGCAGCCGGGCTGAGGCCGAAGACCTGGCCCAGGAGGTTTTCCTGAAGCTGTATCATCACGCTTTCACCCACAAGCGCTTTCAGCGAGAACGAGAACACCACCTTGGCGCCTGGTTGTATCGGGTGGCGACCAACATGGGGTACAATGCCATTCGCAGCCGCCGCCGGCGCTGGCAGCGCAACGTCTACCTGGTCCCAGACGCGGCCGATGGTGCCAATACCGAGGCTGAGGTGGCGCAGCGGGAAACGGCCGTCATCGTGCGCAAAACCCTGGCAAAACTCCCCGAACGCCAGGTGCAGCTTCTGCTGCTGCGGCAGATGGGGCTAAGTTACGCCGAATGCGCCGACGTCTGCGGTGTTGCCCCTGGCTCGGTGGGCACGCTGCTGGCCCGCGCCGCGGCCGCCTTCCGCGCCGCGTATGAAGAAGAGATAGGAGGCAAATCATGAACCAGACGGAACGTGACTTGCAAGATGTGCTGGAGAAGCTGGCGACGTTGGAACCAACGGCCGTCGAAGCCCCCCGCGCCCCACGCGCCCTGGCGCAAATTCACCACCGCCTGGTTCTGGAGGAGGAAAATCGCTGGCAGCAGCGGTTCCGGCGATTCTTTGCCCCGTCACCGGCCCGCCGCCTGGCGCTGACGCTGGCTTTTGTGGTCGTGGCGCTGCTGGCGGCTTTTAGCTTGCCAACGGTGCGGGCGGCGGCCGGGGAATTTTTGGGCTTGTTCCGGGTGCAGACATTTACGGCCGTCTCCATTTCCCCGGAGCAAATTGCCTTGCTGCAACAATTAGCCAACGAAGGGTTGTCGCCAGGGCAGGTGAACATTATCCAGGAACCGGACGCGCCAACCCCGGTAGCGACTCTGGATGAAGCAGCGGCGGCGTTGGGATTCAGGCCGCGTACAGTAACCAGCCTGGGCCAGCCAACGGCCGTCCACGCCATCAGCGGTGGCCGCGGCAATTTTGTCATCAATCTGGCCGGGACCCGCGCCATTCTGCAAGCCACCGGGGCCGATCCCCTGCTGTTGCCCGACAGCCTGGATGGGGCGCGGATTGATTTAACCACCTTCGCCAGCGTGGAGCAGCAGTGGGCCAACGGCGTCTGGCTGATCCAGTCTGCCAGCCCAGAAGTAGAATACCCGGCGGAAATTGGTGATCCCACGTTGTTAGCCGAGGCGTTTCTACGTGCTTTGGGACTGGAGGCCGCCGAGGCGCGGCGGTTAGCGCGAGAGATTGATTGGACCAGCACCCTGCTGCTGCCGCTGCCGGCGGATGCCATCTCTTTCCGCGAAATTCAGGTGGATGGCAGCAGTGGTCTGGCGCTGCAAAACCTCGATGGCACGGCCAGCGCCCTGGTCTGGCAGCGGAATGGCGTTCTTTACTTGCTGCAAGGGGCCATGCCCCCAGCGGAATTGGCCGCTTTGGCGGCTTCGTTGAATTGATGGTTGGCTAACCTGTCAACCAGCCCAGCCACAAGGAACAACCTCTTGCATTCACCAGCGATTGAAACTCAGGGCTTGCGTAAGGCGTTTGGCGGCAAAACGGCCGTCACCGACCTGACCCTCACGGTGCAGCGGGGGGAAATCTTCGGTTTTCTGGGGGCCAATGGCGCCGGCAAAACCACATCGGTAAAAATGCTGCTGGGGCTGTCCAGCCCGACGGCAGGCACGGCAGCCCTGTTGGGACGGCCGTTGGGCGACCGCGCCAGCCGCGCCGCTATCGGCTATCTGCCGGAGCATTTTCGCTTTCATGAATGGCTGACGGCCGTTGAGTTTTTGGATTTACACGGCCGTTTGTACAAGATGGAAAAAACGGAACGCACGGCCGTTATCCCTGACTTGTTGGCGCTGGTGGGCCTGAGCGAGCGGGCCAATACGCGGCTGCGCGCCTTTTCTAAAGGGATGTTGCAGCGCATTGGGCTGGCTCAGGCGCTGCTGAACAGCCCGCAGTTGGTCTTTCTGGACGAGCCAACCTCTGGTCTGGACCCGCTGGGGCGGCGGTTGGTGCGCGACGTGGTAAATGGGCTGCGAGAGGAAGGAACGGCCGTCTTCCTCAACTCTCATCTGCTCAGCGAAGTGGAAAAAACCTGCGACCGCGTGGCTTTCATCCGCGATGGGGCGATTGTGGAAACCATCAGTCTGGCCGATTTTGACCAGGGCAGCCTGCGGGTGACAGTGCGCGTCGGCCAACCGACGGCGCAGTTGACGCAGGCGTTGGCCCGATTTGGCGCAGAGGTAGGGATGGATGGCAAAGACGGCCGTATCCACCTGACCCTGCCCCACGAAAGCCACCTGCCTGAACTGGCCCAATGGCTCGTCAACCAGGGCCACACCTTATACGAACTGACGCCCGAACGCCTTTCCCTGGAAGACCACTTTCTGCAAATCATCGGCCAGCCAACGGCCGTTCAGGGTTAAATAAGCGAGACTTCATGAGTGGGCTGCATCCACCACCATGAATGAAAATCGTTGCGCCACCTGGAAGGCGACGACGCGAGCAAGATACTGACGCTACATCAATCCGAAATCCGGCATGGTTCATCGAGCGGAACATCTTCTTTACAAATTGACACTAAATTGTCATGCTGAGCGGAGTCTTCGGAGCGAAGCATCCCGCTCCACCAGAAGAAGGAGATGCTTCGGAGGACCTCAGCATGACACGTTTTTTTGTTAAATTTGTAAAGCACGTGTCGCCTGAATTGAACCTTGCCCGAAATCCGAAATTCTCAAAGGAGTATTACCTTATGAATCAAGAACCTGGCCTTTCCCAACAAGTCACTACCCTCGGCGGCGGCTGCTTCTGGTGTCTGGAAGCAGTCTATGATGATTTAATCGGCGTGTCATCGGTGGTTTCCGGCTACGCTGGCGGCCACGTGCCCAACCCCACCTATGAGCAGGTTTGCGGCAAACGGACCGGCCACGCCGAAGTAGTACAGGTGACGTTTGATCCAACCGTCATCAGCTTCCAGGAGATTTTGGAGGTGTTTTTCACCATCCACGACCCGACGACGCTGAACCGGCAGGGCAACGACGTCGGCCCACAGTACCGTTCCGCTATCTTTTACCACGATGCGGCACAAAAAGAGACGGCTGCTGCCGTCATGGCCGAACTAGCCGCGGCCGGATTGTGGTCGGACCCCATCGTCACCGAAGTGACTCCCCTGGATGTGTTTTATCGCGCCGAGGATTACCACCAAAACTACTTCCAGAACAATCCGTACCAACCCTATTGTCAGTTTGTGGTCGCCCCCAAAGTTGCCAAGTTCCGCAAAAAATTCAGCCACCGGCGCAAATCGGCCGGTGGCTGATACAGCTAGTACACCTCGGCACAAAAAGCGCGCGCGTTTTTTGTTGGGCGATTTTGTAAATCGCCCCGGAACGATTTACAAAATCGTTCTACAAACGGTCGGCTTATTTCTGCCACTGTGTACTAGAATGCAGCTACAGTCTTTCTCATTCGTAGCGGAAGCGTGTGACGCCGACGATGAAAAAGAGGACGGCAAAACCACTTAACACGGCCGCTTCCGGCAAAATGTCGTTCAACCCGCCGCCGCGCAGCACCAGGTCGGTCAGGCCGCGCATGGCCCAGGTGGTGGGCAAGACATGAACGGCCGTGCGCACCGCCGGCGGAAATAACTCAATCGGGAACCAGCAGCCGCCCAACAAAGCCATCGTCATGCCCATCATGATGCTGAGGTTGTTGGCCTGTCCTTCGGTTTTGACAAACGCGCCCATCATCAGGCCAAAGGCCACCGCCGCCAGCCCAAACGTCAACAGCATGACAATCAGACCGACCGGCGAGCGCCCCCAGTTGACGCCCATTATCAGGATGCCAAAGCCGACCAACAGCGCCATTTGCACAACGGCCGTCAGATATTGCCCGGTAATCATCCCCAGCAAATAGGTCGCTTTGCGCGTTGGCGTTACCATCAGGCGGCGCAGCGTGCCATAGCGCCGTTCAAACGCCAGCAGCGCCGACGTGCCTAACAGCGGAATAAACACCCAGGTAATCAACTGCCCAGCCGACTGATGCGCCGCCTGATTATAGCTGTTGGCCTGGGTCAGGGCGGCGTCTGGTTGGGTGACAACCATGCGCGGCGGCGCGGCAGCCAACTGCGATTCGGCCAGGGTGGTGGCCTGGCGCAGGTAGGCTTGCCGGGCGGCTTCATCAGCCAGCGGCTCCAGCCGTTCGGCTTCGGCCAGGCTGGTGCGGGCGGCCAGCCAGGATTGGCTGATGCGGCTGACGGCCGTTTGCACAGCCCGGTCGGCGGCGCTGGCATTGGTGTTGTTGGGCAGTTGGCGCAGGTCCAGGACGGCCGTTTCCCCGGCCAATACTGCCGCGCCAAACCCGGCCGGAATCACCAACAGCGCCGGGGCATCCTCATCGGCGAACTTCGCCTCCGCTTCCGCCAGCGCATGTTCGGCAATACGCACCACTTCAGAAGCCGTCAGGTCTGCCAGCAAGGTATTGGCCGGTTCGCTGTTGTCCTGGTTCACCACCAGCAGCACAATCCGATTATCACCATCGCCAACCAGACTGCCACCCACGCCACCGCTGAGCAGCACGGTAAACACCAGGGGCAAAATCAAAAAGAAAAGTAGTTCAGTCCGGCTGGAAAAGCGGATAATGGTATCTTTCCAGGCCAGAGCCGTGATTTTTTGGAACATGAGACCTCCGGATTTAAGATTTGGGATTTCGGAGTAAGAGAATCGTCAATCGCCAATCGCCTTACCGCGCAATCAAAGCGCCGGAGCGGCGTTGGAAGATGATAGACGCGGCGATGAATAAAACGGCCGCCATGACAAGCAAGGCGATCAGGTCGGGGACAATGTCTGTTACCGCGCCCCCCTGGTACAAGGTAGTAAAGCCCTGGATGGCCCAGGCGTTGGGTGTAATTTTGCTGAGTTGGGCCAGAAAGCCGGTAAAAGGAATCTGCACAAAGCTGCCGCCCAAGATGCCAAAGGTAAGCATGAGCGCCGTACCAAAGCTGGCTACCTGGCCTGGCCGGTTGGCTAACGAAGCCAGCAGCAGCCCCCAGCCAGTGGCCGCCGCCGCCACCGTCACAATTAGCAGGGCGACGCCGGGTAAATTGCCCCAACGCAAATTAAACAACAGCGCGCAGGCGGCGATGAGAACGCTGACCTGGGCGACGCCCGTCAGGAAAATGCCTACCACCTTGCCGGCCAGGATTTGTGTGGTCGACGTGGGAGAAATGAGCAGGCGGGACAACGTGCCTTTGTCGCGCTCGGCCAGGATGCTGCGGCCGCCTAAGGCGACGGTGTACATCAGGAAGGCAACCGCCATGCCGGGGGCGATATAAGCCAGGAAATTGATGTTGTTGTTGGCCTGGGTCGCGGCCGTGTCGCGTTGAATTTGGATGAGCGAGGCGGCGCTGCCCTGGCTTAGCTGGCGTTGGGCCATTTCTTGCCCCAGGCGCATCAGGGTGGCAGAGTCGTTGGGCGCGATACGGCCGTTCATCACCATCTGCGTCATCGCCACGTTTACGCTCACCAGACCGGTTTCCACCTGGTAGACAAACCCCTCGACGATGCTGCTGATAACCCCGGCGCTGATGGTGCGGGCCGGATTGGCGTACACCTCAATCTGCGCCGCCTCGCCCAGGCTGCCAGCGGTGTCTGGCAAGATGCTGTTGGTAAACCCGGCGGGAATGATGACGGCCGCGGCAACCTGGTCGTCGTCTACCAATTGGCGGGCGGCGGCGGGGGAAACGGCCGTGTCTGGCATCAGCAAATCAGCCAGATCGGCCGAATAGAAGGCGTCTACCAACGCCTGACCCAACGCGCCATCATCCTCATTCACAATCACCAGGGCGATACCGGTCAGTCCGCTGCTGCCGCCGGAAAATGAGCCGGTAATCAGCCCCAGACCCAATGTCAGCACAAACGGCGCGCCCAACATCAACACCAGCGCCCCCCGGTCGCGGAATAATACAATTAAATCTTTCCAGCTAATTTGTAGAATTTTTTTCATGGTAATTTACCTTTGGGTGGGATTTAGTGTTTGGTGATGGCTCAGTCTCTTAAGGCCCGCCCGGTCAGGTGCAAGAAAACGGCTTCCAGGTTCGGCTCTTCAATTTCGATGGCCCGAATGGGCAGCCCGGCGCCGTTGGCCCGCGTGACAATGGCCGGTAAAACGGCCGCCGCTTCGCGCACCGACAGCACAATCTCGCCGTTCACCGAATTGGC